>CAITSE010000153.1 GCA_903894975.1 uncultured Lentisphaerota bacterium | reverse complement strand
GATCTTGACGATCAGGTTGGGCAGGGTCAGGGTGCTGGCGCCACGGTAGTGGATGCCGTACTGGTTCTCGTTGTCGTCCTTGACGTTCTTGTCGGTGTCCTGGTCCCAGCGGACCAGGGCGCCTTCCTTGCGCTTCTGGACGGCGACGGGCTTGATGACCGCGCCGCAGTGCATGAGGTAGGCGGAGCCGGCGGCCAGGCGCGGGTTGACGATGAGGTCGGTCAGCCCGGCGTTCGGGTTGTCGACCACGCCCGCGCCGATGTTCTCGCTCTTGGCCTTGTTGGTGACGGCCTTGATGAGCTTGGTGTTCTTGACGATCTCGAAGCCGGTGCTGCGCAGATCGGGGCTGACCATCAAGTGCGTCGGCAGCTTGCCGATGGGCAGGCCGGCGTGGTTCTTGAAGGACGCCATCTGGGAGTAGGCGGTCTCGAAGGTCTCCGGGCTCAGGGCCAGGGCGACCAGGTTGTTGATGGTCTCGGCGCCGAACTTGCGGTCGGCGACGAAGAACGCCTTGCCGTCGATCCAGTTCCCGGTTTCCGTGAGGGCCGCGGCACCCAGCATCGGCCAGAGAGCGGCCGCGTCGGCGCCCATGGCCTGAAACAGCGTCGCGTAGATGCCGAGGTTGTCGTCCTCGATGTCGTTGCGGTTGACGCCGACCGTGTGTTCGAAGTCACGGTTGACGAGCTTGGCGGCCTGATTGCCGAGCTTGTTGACCAGGCGCGGGCCGACCCACTCGCGGATGGTGCTCAGGAGCAGCAGCCAGGCGTAGGTCTCCATTTTCGTGGTGGAGGGCATGCTCATCGCCCAGATGGAGATGTCCTCCTTCCCGGCGGCCAGGCCTTCCTGGAACTTGGTGTTGAACCCCGTGTACAGGGCGTTGAGGGTGGCGAGGGAGATTTTCATGATTCGAGGTTTCCTTGTGCTGTTTTCTGAGGGTTGATGTTGACGGAAAAACGGAAGGAAGGAAGAAAGGGGGAAGGCCGATCAGGAGATCGGCGTTCCCGGGGGGAATCAGCTCGCGGCGAGGATGTTCTTCGCTTCGAGCTTGACGAGGAGTGCGTTGAAGGACGTGACGAGCGGCGCGATCGCGGTGGCGATGGCGGTATCGACCTGGGTGGCCGAGGGCGTGGTGCTGCCGGCGCAGGCGCCAGCGGCGGCGGCGGTGTCGGCGAGATGCGCGGCGGGCGCCAGGGCGCGGGCGGCGGCCAGGGCGGCCGGGCTCATGTCCACGACCACGCCTTCGGGGATCAGGCCGCAGAACAGGCCGCACGGCGTCTTGTTCGTGCCGCCAACCTTGCCGACGGTGTGCGCGTCGACGATGTAGGCGACGCTGCCGGCCGGATCCGTGGGCGCGAACGCTTCGCCGCTGGTCCCGTTCTCCAGAACGAACTTGTCCTGGATGACCTTGACGTCCGTTTCGCCGGAGTCGGCGTCCTGGCCGATGATGCCAACGGCCTTGAGGCTGGCGGCATCGCTGCCTTCGACCAGGGCGCCGGCGGAGTTCTGGCAACCGATGTTGCCGTCTTCGAGCGCGGCAGCCGCGACGAGCAGCAGAACCGTGCTGAGGGCTTTCGGGGTTTTCTTCATGGGATTCTCATTCCTTCGTTTCGAGTTACGGGTTCGGGGAATTTTGGATTTTGGATTTGTGATTGCGGATTAAACAGACGGCGTCAAAAACTTGGAAAAGGTTTTCGCAGTGTCTTGGCGCCGTCTGTCGGCGGGGACGGATCAGGCGGACTTGGGTGCCTGGGCTTTCTTCTGGGCGAGGAACGCGTCCGCGGTGATGCCGAGCGCGGCCGCGGCGTCGCGGTCCTCGGCGGTCAGCGCGACGGTGTCGCCGGCGGCGGCCAGGTCGGTACGCGTGACCAGGCTGGTGGGCGGAGCGACCACGACGGCGCTGGCCAGGAACGCGGTGAGCGTGGCTTCGTCGGCCTTCTCGGCCCAGCCGGTGATCATGGCCGGGGTGAGCTTGCCTTCGCGGCGGCCCTGGTCGATCAGCGCCTGACGCCGGCGGGCGGCCTCGGCGGATTCCATGGTCTGCACGCGGGTGGTCAGGGCGCTGAGCGCGGCGGTGTCCGCATCGCTCTTGTCGGCCTTGGCCTTGAGCGCCAGGAGCGCGCCCTTGAGTTCGGCGGCCTTCGGGCTCTGGAGGCCGAGCAGCGTGGCGACCTCGCCGGCACAGGCCATGGCATCGGCGGCGCCGGCGGTCTCGCCCTGCAGCGCCTGGACGGCAGCCAGGACATCGGCGTCCGTGGCCTTCGGATCCAGCTTCAGCAGCTTTTTCAGTTGTTCCATCATCGGGTCGGTTCCTTCTTGGTTCGGGCTGTCGCCCAGGGTTTTGGGGTCGGGGTCGGTTTCCGCGCGGGCGGCCAGGCTGTCGAGCTGGTCGATCGCGGGAGTATTGGTGAGCGCCACGGAGGTGATCCGCAGCGGAGGTTTGACGAGGCCGCGGAACACCGGCGAGAAATAGCCGTACATCCCCTGCTCCATCAGCAGCCTGGCGCGCGGTACGAACGTGGCGGCCGTCAGCCAGAGCCCGTCCGCGCGTTTCTCCAGGCCGGCAAACCCGGCGGCGGCGCGTTCGCCCTTGAGCAGCGCGGCCAGCTCCGGCTCCTCGACGCCGAGCAGATCTGCCAGGTTCTTCGAGTAATGCTCGCAGTCGATCGGGATCCGTTCGCCCTTGGTCGCATGATACGCGACGATCTCATCGGCATGCTCCGGCAGGAACTCGCCCGTCCGCGTCGCGCCGTCCTGGGTGATGGACAGCGGGCCGAACGCGACGATACGCCAGGCAGTCGGCACGCCCTGGGCGTCCCGCTGCACATGCGCCGCAGCGCCGTTGCCGAGGGCATGCAGGCCGGCGGCAAGCACGTTGCCGGTGAAATTCGTCAGCAGTTTCTTCATGACGCCCCTCCGCCGCGCAGCACGCGGCCAATAATGGTTTCCGCAGCCTTGCCCGCGCTCGTCTCCAACGTCTCCGGAGGCGGCAGCGCCCGCGGATCCGGCGCCTGCGTGACGGACGGCACGAGCTTGTACTGGAGCTCCAGCGCCGCGCGCTTGCCTTTGCCCTTGTTCCGCGCCAGCCAGAGGCCGCCGCCGAACTTGAGGCAGTTGATGATGAACAGATCCGCCATGCCGCCCTCCCGCGGGCTCCCGGCCTTCTTGGCTTCGGCCGTCATTGGCAGAGCCAGGAATTTGCCGCGCTTCGGCGTGATCGTGCCGCCATAGATCTTCTGCGCCAGCTCCGGCGCGGCGATCACGACCTTGCCTTCCGTATCCGTCGCCGGCATCTCCGCCACCTGGCTGCGGATCTTGCTCCAGAAGTTCGTGCGCGGCCAGCCGCGCTTGTTCCCCTCCGCGTTACGGGCGCGGAAGTGCGAACGCAGATCGTTGCCGATGGCGCGGGAGCCGGCATCCAGTACCGGGGCCGGATGCGCCAGCAGCGCCTGCAGCGAGTTCAGGCCGGAGAGGTCGGTTTTGATGTTGAGGATGATCATGGGGGTGGGAAGAAATTGGAAATTAGAAATTGGAAATTTGGGAGTTTGGGAAACGCATGCTATGGTTGGTGTTGAAGAGACCGCATCCCAGCGTCCCGGACGCAAGCTCGTGGGCCATCGGGGCCAAAAGGCAGGGATCAGCGGTCTCTTTCATTTTGCCCACCTGTACAGCGTCTTGAGCCCAAGGCGCATCTTGTTTTCGGAACGGACCCATTCGACGGACCGGGTCAGGCCGAGCAGGGTTTTCTCGAACACCAGGCGCCGTTCGACGACTGTGCCGTCCGTCAACGTCTTGGGCTCGCCCAGCGACACCTTGTCCGGATCGCGCCAGATGGCGGGCAGCATCTCAAAGTCCAGCTTGGAAATCGGCTCCTGTCCCCTGGCCCGTTCCCTGGCGGCGTCCGTGCCGTGATCCTTCCAGGCTTTGCGGATTTCATCCGCGGACATATTCATCGTCCAGCCTTCCAGGTTAATCCCGGCCTTGGCCGCTTCCTGGATGGCCTTGGGCGTGGCCGTGCCCAGCGCGATTTCCTGTTTGAAGTCTTTTTGCGTGGTCGCTTTCTGGTAGAGATCCCCGATCAGGTTCCCCTGCCATTGGGCTTTGCCGTCCAGGATCTGCACCTGGTCGCCAAAGGCATTTTTCAGGCCGGCGACGGACTCCGGGGGAAGGTCTGCCACGCTGGCTTCCAGGCCGGCATTGAAGTCTTTCTGCATCGGCTCCACCGTGTCATCCGGGCCGAGCAGGCCGAGCGCCTCGGCATCCTCGCGGGAAACATCCTCGACGCCCATGCCGCTGTTGTAGTCGAACGGCGGCCAGGGCGTGCCGAACCGGCTGATGGCCGACCAGATCGGATCATTCTTCAGAGCCACCATCCGCCCGGACGGCAAGTCCCCGCCGGCGCCAGTCCAGCGCGACATCCAGTCACGCGGTTCCTCACGGTCCTCAATGCGGACCAGTTCCTGGGCCGGGAACGCGTCCAGCGCGCCCGCGCTCTGGCCGGCCTTCCAGCCGGCATATTCCCCGGCGGATTGCGTCTGCATGTCAAAGATCAGGCCGAGCCGCTTCCGGCTGGCGATGTCCGTTACGGCCTGGCTCGTGCCGTCGCTCAGGCCTTCGGCGATCATGGCCTGGCGCATGTCGCCAATGAAGCTGCTGCGGTCCACCCAGGCGGACTTGCCATTGGCGAGCTGCTCTTTGACCATGCTCACCCGCGCCAGCAGCTTGCTCTGGAGCATGGCCGCCGCCCGCACGCTCTCCAGGCCGGCACTCCACTGGGCACGCTCACGCAGCGCCAGGGGCATGCCTTCCCAGGCGGCCGAACGCAGCGGCGAGGTCACCGGCGTCTTCGCCAGCAGCTTCGCCACGGCATCCGGATGCGCGGCAATGTCCACAATCACGGCCATCAGCGGGAGCCTTTCGTGGTGATTTTCGATTGCCGATTTTCGATTGCCGATTTTCCAGAAAGCTCAGAAATCGCGGCGCGAACCATGCCGAATTCGAACGCGGTCGCCAGGCCCTGGACGTCCATCTGCCGCAGCAGCGCCGGCATGCCGGCCGCCTTCGCCTCGACGAACGCCAGGAGATCCGCGTCCGAGACGGCCTTGTCCGCGGCCTTGGCTTCGATCTCGGCCAGGGTTGCGCGCAGCGGAGCATCCCAGGATGCGGGCACGCTCGGGACCAGGTCCACCTTGCCCGACTCCGCCGCCAGGGCGGTGGCGTCGGCTGGCGCGGCTTCCGCGCCAGGCGGCACGGAAACGGGTCGAAGACCCTCCGCAGGGGGTACAGGGGGCGGCGGAACTCCGCCCCCTGTCGCCTTGCGCCGCATCTTGTAGCCGAACTTGTCGCTGACTTCCTGGGGGTCTTCGACTTCCCAGCCGGCATTGGCGAGATTCACGAGCGTGGTCGACTCCGCCTGCAAGTCCACGGCCTCTTCCAGCCGCGCCCGGATCCGCGGCGGCGGCACGGACGGGCCGAAATTGAACTGCGTCCACGGCGCGGAAAGCTGGCTGGTGAGCGTGCTGCCGATCAGCCGCGCGTCGCCCGCCAGGATGTCCTTGCGTACATTCTCCTGAGACGCGCCATTATTGATCCCGCCCGGCCCCTGCCCCGTGGTTCCGACCTGGCCCAGCACCACCTTCGTGATCGCCTGGCTGCCATAGTCCAGAAGCTTGAAATACACATCACCGCTGGAATTCGACGCCTCCAGCAGCTCCGTGGTCACCGCGTCCGTAAAGACCCCGCCGCCGTCACTGCCGAAGTTCCGGATCAACTGCTGGATCTTCTGGCGGTCATTCGCCCAGGCCGTCTGGTTGAGCTTGGCGACAATGAACGGCATCCCGTAGCGCTCGATAAAGCGCAGCAGATCCTTCATCCCGCCCAGGCGCATGAACACATCCAGCCAGGCCAGCGGCCGGATCAGGCCGCCGCGCGAAGCATCCCCGCCCCGGGCGCGGTGCCGGTGATAAATGAACTTGTGCGGCGGCAGCTCCAGCCCGAGCGGGCAGGACAGGGTCATCAGCCGCGGCCGCTGGCTTTCCTGGAACGTGAAATGCCGCTGCTCGACGGGGTTGAACCCGGCGATGCGCGCGCCGCCCTCGGCCCAGGCGATCTCCGTGACGGAGAACCCCGGCAGCAGCGCGCCCATCATCTCGTACACGACCAGCTCCGCAAACGAGTCACACAGGCTCTCCGGCCCGGCCGTCAACGCCGGCGGCGCCGTCAGCATCGCTTCCAGCCGTTCCGCGGCCTCCTGGGCCTTGGGCGAATCGTCACCGGGAATGAATTCCCATTCCAGGGCGGCGACGGCCAGGCGCCGCGTCTGCAACGCCTGGGCGATGTCCCAGTTCTTCTCTTCGATCTCGGCGGAGAGCCGGCACTGCGCGTCGGTGATGCCGACGTTAGCCTGGGTCAGGATCTGGTCGACCAGTTCCGGGGTCAGGCCGCGGGAGACATCGACGCGGCCGGTGCGATCGGACGGTTCCCATTCGACGCGGACGCCATCGGCCGGACGGCCCTGGGGCGTCGAGCGGATCGGATTGCCAAATTGGTCGAGCAGTTCCATGGTCAGTACGCCCCCACGGCCGTGCCGGCCGGAATGTCTTCAAGCTCATTGTCCGGATGCTCATAGCCGCCGCGGCCGTCCGCGGCCTCCGCACCGCGTCCGCGCTGCAAGCGCTCGCCGTCGACCGGGCCGGTGGCCTTGGCCGCGGCACGGATGGCGAGCATGCCGGAATAGGCGATATCGCAATGGCTTTCATCCATGAAGGCGTTGGTCGCCTCAGCATAGATGAGCTTGCCGCCGGTACCGGTGGCGCGGCGGACGGCGCCGAAGTCGGCCTTGATGTATTTCGGCAGGCGCGGCAAAACCTGCTCGCCACGCTCAAACGCGCCCACGGCATCACCGACCAGCTCGCGCTTGGAGGAACTGAAATTGACGCTTTCCCAGCGGAACTCGCCCCACTTGGTGAGGAGGCGGTTACAGACGTCCACGCCGGGGCCGGTTTCGTCGCCGGCGCCGTTGGCGCCCAGGCCGGAGATCAGGCCGGAGGCGATGTAGAACTGGCTGTCACCGGAGCAGCCGTGGAACAGGAACAGGGCGGCCATGCGCTTGCGCTTGCCCTCGACGGCATTGAGGAACATGCTGGCCAGATGCTTTTTCTGGGCGACGTCATAGCCAAACGCCCAGGTGGCGTTCGGGTGCTGCTGTTTCAGCCAGGCGATTTCCTTCTGGAGATCTTTATCGACGTAGTTGCGCACGACGGGATCAGGAGCTTTGCCCTCGCTGTATTCGCGCAGGGATTCCTTGCCGTCGAACCGGACGATGGTGGGCATGTAATCGGCCAGGCTGTTCTCCAAGTCCATCGCGGCGAAGGCCTGCTGGCCGGCGGCGCTGACGGGCTGGCACTTGTACTGGCTCAGCCAGGCTTCGAGGGTACGGCAGTCGGCGCGCTGCGCGGCGAGGAACTCCCCGCGCGTCTGCACCTTGTATCCGCGCTTGGCCTTGGGGACGTTGATCTTTTCGACCAGACCTTCGGCGACGGCCTGGTCGATGTCGGTCTCATGCAGGCTCCAGCCCTTGGGGTTCCCGCCGTCGCGGGCCTCACGGACGAGCTGGGCAAAGACGGTTTCTTCGCTGCCTTCCGGGTCATAGGCGGAGACGATTTCGAGCTGGCCGCCCCATTGGGTGCAGGGCTGGGCCATGTCATAGAGCGGCGCCTGGTCCTCATGCAGATCCATCTCATCGATCAGGATGTCGCCACCCTTGCCGGCGAAGGCGCGGGGGTTGCTGCTCAGGCTGACGATGCGGCTGCCGTTCGGGAACCGCACCTGGAAGGCCGTGATGTCGTTGCCCTTTTTGTCCTTGCCCAGGTTGAGGACATCCTGGGCGCCCAGGCCGGTGGCGACAATGTTGGCCAGCTCGCACCACTTGGCGACGTACTGGGCGATGAACTCCTGGGCCAGGCCCATGTCCTTGGAGGACACCCACTGCGTGAGGTTGGCCACGCGCAGGCACTTGAGGACGCAACGGAAACTGGTGGCGTAGGTGACGCCGATCCGGCGGCTCTTCGGATAGAGCTTCTTCGGCGCTTCGTCCCGGATCCACCGCCACTGGTATGGCAGGAAATAATCGCGCTGCAGCGCGGCCAGGGATGCGACTCCAGGGGCGCTTTCACCGATCACCTTGCGACCGTCTGCCTTGAGCGGGAGCTTTTTCATTTGCTCCCTCCGAGCAGGCGTTCCATGTTGTCGGCAACTTTGGCCAGGTCAACTTTTCCGCCGCCCTTGAGCGCGGCAATCTCGGCGCGGAGTTCGGCGATGATGATGTCTTTGTCCTCGATCGCGACCGTCCAGGCCTTCTTGATTTTTTCGATTTCCTCGCGGAGGCCGGCGTCGGCACGGGCAAGCTGCGTGCGCTGCATGGCGGTGATGGCCTTGGCGACGGTGGCGACGTCTTTGCCCGTCTCCAGAAGTCCGCCCTGGGCGAGGCTGTGGAGCTGTTCCAGGATGGCGAGCTCGGCCAGGTCGGCGACGGACTGGGCGCCCTTGCCCTCATTGACGACGCTGGAGGCCCACCGACGCGTCTGCAGGTCGGTGTTGTATTTCCGGCGCTGCGCGGCGTAGATCTGGTACTCGCCGCCTTTGATGGCGGGATAGTCTTTGTAGGAGGTGAAGGCGTTCAGGCCGGGCATGTCCTCGGGCTTGACGCCGGCGGCGGCCAGGGCGGCCTGAATCTCGACGTAGGTGTCGCCATCGAACAGGCGCGAGCAGACAAGCTCGCGGAGTTCATAGGTGAGGCGATCGATTTTGCTACGTTGGCGGGCCATGGTTAGTACGCCGCTCCGGGCCAGATGCGGGGATCGCAGGTGGCTTCCTGGTTGATCTGTTTCGTGCCCTTTTCGGTCAGGCGCACCCATTCGTAGTCGCCTGGCACATAGTTCTCGATGTACCCGCAGGCCAGCAGTTCATTCGTCTCGCTGACGAGTTCCTCGCGGCTCGGCTTGATGAAGGCCCAGCCCGGGTATTTCAGCACATCGTCAAGTGTTCCGGAGCCGAGTTCCAAAAGCGCCTTGAGAATCGTGCGGCGGATTGACGCCTTGCGGCGATTGATGTCACCTTGGGCACCCATTATTATCCCCCCATAGATTTGACGTTGTGACGCTCTTCGTGCTGCTCGATCCATTTCCCATGTCCGTAGGCCCTGATTTTGGCCTCTCCGGCAACACCCTGAGCGGCTTCCACCTTGTCGTCAACGCGAAGGATGGAGCCTTTAATTTCTTTGAGTGTTTCGCCCATGTTGGTTAAAGTGGTTTGGATTCCCGTAATGGCGGCTTCGTTTTGGTGCCGTTTGCAGTTTTCTTCGAGGCCCTTGATCTTGGCATCGACGCTTTCCGCCATTTTTCGCTTTAAGTCCTGCATCTCGGCCGCAAACGCGTCGGCGCGTTCTTTGTGCTCCCGGCTCTCTTTCTTGAGATCACCGAGCTGCAACCTGAGGAAAGCGATGATCATGGCGCCCACGGTGACGCCACCGGTGAGGTTGTCCGCGTTGAGGAAGCTGAAATCCATTTCTCTGTGACCTTTGCGAGCTTCTGTTCAAACCGTTTTGGCCGCGGCGTACTTGCCCAGGCCGAGGCGGCGTTTGATGGAGTCGACCACGCCCTCGACATCGGTGTCGAGAGTGCGTTCGAGGAGGACGCCGATGGCGGCGGAGGAGTCGGGCAGCGCGGCCTTGATCTTATCCACGCCGGTGACGAGCTGGTCGGCGGCCTTGGAGCGCTGGAGCCAGGCCCAGGCCAGGCCGATCAGGATCAGCGCGGCCACGGCGGCGGTGATCTCCCACAGCCAGATGCGCAACGTGACGATCAGTACCAGGGTGACCAACGAAGATCCGGCAATGCCCAAGCCCCATGCCAGGGCGCCGCGGATGGCCAGGTAAACACCCAGCGCAATGCCGCCAATAAGGAACATGCCGGAAAGGAAAAACAGCCTGGCCACCTGAGAGGCGGCCAGACCGTCATACTTCTTTTGCAAGGCGAGAAGATCGGCCTCCGCGGCCTGCGCCCGGTCCAGAGTCTTCAGCCCTGCGGCTTGCAGATCTTTGAGGGAGACCTGGTATTCGGTTTCGCGTTTCTGCCAGGCCGCGGCGGCAGAGGCATTGGCGGCCGCGGCGGCGCCGGCGGCGTCTGCGATCTTAACCGTGCGCTCGCCGGCGGAGGCCAGGGGCGGTTCCGCGGCCGGCGGCAGGCCGGGAACGGCCTGGGCCTGGGCCAGATCCTGCTGAAGTCCTGCGGCCTCGCCCTGAATCGCCTTGGCCGCGTCCGCCACGGTCTTATGCGCGGCGGCCGGGGCCGGAGTCTGCGGCGCTTTCGCGGCCGGCGCGGTATGCAGGCAGCCGATGCCGCAGAACAGCGCCAGGCCAACGACCAGCATCATGACCAGGACGAGGACGACATCCACCAGCGTGTAGCACATCATCCTCACCCCACCGGCACCGGCGCCACCGCCGGAAGAAGAGCCGCCCGACCATGCCGGGATGAGCCCACACCGGCAGGAGGGGACCGGGGTGCGAGTGGGCTGTTTCATGGTCGGGCGGCGGGAAATGGAGCGTAGTGTGGGCACGTCAGAACTCCGGGTTGACGTCGTCATAGTGATGGCAGGCCGGGGTATCCACCGGGACGCGCTGGCCATGCTGCGTGCCGGGGTGAAGGCAGGTGCCGCCGGCAAGGCCCCAGGTCCAATGGCAGGAACCGCAGCGCCGTTCGCACCAGGCGGCAGGGCCGCGGAGTTCCAGCAGGATGAAACCGGGCAGGCTGGTCCAGAAGTTGAGGTGTCCGCTGGCGTCCAGCTCCGCAGTGTAGACCGCATCGGCCTCCTGGCGGGTAATGCAGCGGGCGCCGATCCGATGGGTGCGGTAGAGCCAAGCGCGAAGGACGTCGGCGCGGGCGGTGACATGCCAGGCGGGGAAGAGACGGGCGAGCCAACGCGGCGGCCGCAGCCGCGGCGCGGCCCAGCCCTTGGGCACGCTGATCCGGTCATAGTTCGGAGTGATGAATTCAAGATCGCAACCGACGACCAGGCGTTCGTCCGGCGTGCCCTCGCCTTGGAGCTCGATGGTCTGTGGATTCATGCCGCCCTCCCCTGGCAGTTATAGTAGGAGCGTCCGGGGCGGGCGCATACAACCTCGAACCGCCCCGGACGCGAGGGAGATGCAACGCGATGGAACTCTCCAAGCCCACGACTTACAACGACAGTGCGGAGATCATGGCCGCCTGGCGCCGGGCTACGGCGCCGTTTCGCGTCCTGATCGAGATTTCCGCCGAGGAACGCCAGCGCCGGTTTTGCGCTGTCGCGGAGAATATCTTTAGCGACGAGATGTTTATGGATGATACGCATGCCGATTTTATTTCCGCCATGGGATATGTGGCCATGCTGATTACCCTGTCGCTGCAAGAGAACTGCCCGGCCGATGAAATCCTTGTCAGGCTGGACGAATACGGGGGAGTAGAACGGGAAATTATGTCTCTGATCCTGTGCGAGGCGGAGGACGATTTTGCCATCCATGGGCACACGGAAGTGTCTCCCGACCGATCCTGGGTCGAGAACTTTGTTTTTCATCTGTCCATTTTGGCCAATCATGTCATGCTCCAGGCGTGGCGGCTTGCGGCGCATTGAGGCATGTGATTGCACGAACGATTTTGGCATACGACGGGAAATCCGGATTCCCGGATGCCGCCTGACGCCAGGCCAATCTTTGGGGAAGGCCGGTTTCGCGTTGGACTTCCAGAACACGGCGGGCGAACGGCTCATTCTTTGCCAACCATCGGTCGGGGTTGATCCGCATGACGGGCATATCCACGCGCCGATGATCGGCCACCCACACCCGCTTCGCCTTTTTCTCCGCCATCTCGCACCTCCTGATGTGTTCGATTCCGAGCCCGCCTCATTCCCGGAGGCGGTGTGCATTTGCCAGTTCTGGCTTCTCGTGGTATTCTCCCCCAATTGGCAACCTGCCTTGGAGAGGGGGTGATTTCTAACGGCTGCCGCCGTTCAAAACCCCAATGACCTCAACCCCCAGCTCCTGCGCCTTGGCTCCGGCCTTGGCCCAGGAGCTGGACCGTATCCGGGGGCCGGCAAAGAGCTTCCCGCCGATCGTCTTCTGCGTCAGGTACGTCTTGCTCTGCGTCTTCATCTTTGGCCTCCTGCTGTCGCGTTGCGTTTCGGGTCGCGAACCTGGCATGAGGGTACTTATAGCGCTCTTATTTGAGCAATGCAAGCAATTCGGGCAAAAAAATTCCCGACTGCTTAGGCGGCCGGGATTCGAGGGGGCTATGGAGAGTTATTTACCGATAGCCGATTGACAGGATGAACACGTCACCGTTGTGCGCTTGATCTCATTTCCGCACCCAGAACAATACCAATGGCTTCTTCCTGGAAGCAACACGGCAAGAGCAATGATGATCGCGTTGGCACCATATGCGATCTGGAAATATATCTGCTGCATGACATTCTGCGCCTCACGCATGCTGGTGTCAAAAAACCATAATACGGCTCCGATGAGAAGCAGGATGCGCCAGATCATCTCAAAGAACGGCTGATAATACTTTCTTTCCACCTGTGCCTGGGTAACAGGTTTCTGGACGGGGGGAGCCATTTCAAACGGGGCCGACTTATTTACAGCCTGGACCTCCACCACCGCTTTACAATTAGGGCAATTGACGGTCAGCCCAGCGGCATCGTCTTCAGTGCTGATCTTTTGTCCGCAGTCCTTGCATCGAAACTTAATCATACCTCCTCCATATATTCCTGATTCAGTGCTCCATGCGCTGAAGTTCGTGCTGGAATATAGTCGCCGCCGCTTCGTCTTGCGAGCAACCGATAGCAGCGGACACAGCTCCGACTCGCTTGCGGAAATCCGTAGCCAAGGCCACACGGCCTAGCCGACGCAAGATCGGGATCATATGCTCCAGACCGGTACCGTTCATGTGATTCAATGCGGTCACTGCTGGACGGCGTATTTCTCCCTCCTCAAAAAAGGCCTTTAGTTTTCTAACCATCTTCCCGCCAATGGCTCGCGCTGATCCTGACTCTATTCCCCCTATTCCTCCAGGCGACACATCAACAACCTTCGCGAGTTCGCGCTGAGTCATACCTCGACGCTCCCTCTGCTGCTGGAGCCATTTCCCAAAAACTAGACGCTCTTCCCGTGTCATAAAAAATTTGCTCCCATTGCTTGCATTGCTCAAAAGCGAGCGGTATAGTCCCCTGGTAACAACTTCACAAGTTGTAACAAGGTAGCACGAAAAGCGGGAAAGCACAAAAAGGCCGCCGGCGGGGTTAAGCCCAGCGGCGGCGGGAAGAAACCAGGAGAGCGAAGATGGGAAGCAAGAAACAGGGCAAGGAAGGATTCGTCGCGCGGATGATGCGAAAGGCGTTTCGCGAGGTGGCATCGGTGGAACGGAAGATGCTCCCGGAGGTGACGGATCCGCAACGGCGGCATGAACTGGTAAGTGAGATTATTTGCTGGAGGACTATCCCCGATAAAATGATGAAGGCCATTCGGAAGCGGCGGGAACGGGCGGCGGCCAGGGCACGTCATCATGAAGCGAAGCGTCAAGCCGCTCCCAAAGCGGGTTCCCCGTTGAAATGTCGTACACGCTCAGGGGAAAATCCTTGAGCTTTTCTTCCGGGTTCCGGGAAAGAGCGAGTTCCCTTTCGATGCGTGTAAGAAGCCATGAGGCGCGGTAGGCCATGATTCTGAAAACCTCATTCCAGTTGGTGCATGAAATTCGGCTTCCATCCAGGTTTCGTTCGGCCTTCGGACCGGCGATGACGAACGTCATGAACTGGATGATCAGTTGGGCGCGAACCTTGGCGGCGCTGTCAGCCTTTGGATTCTCTAGGATGTCCTCAATTTCCTTCCGTCCCGGAGGGATTCGCTGCAGCGCGCATTCCAGCACGTCCCAGGCGATAGCCTCCGACTTCAGGGTTATGCGAATCGCCTCTATGCGAGGAAGCACATACTGCCACGCGGAAAGAGCACAAAGGGCATGGCGTCTACTTGAGGCCGATCTGGCGTGGACCAATGCTTCAAAGCGGCAAACATGCAGGTTCTTCCAGGCGTTCCTGAGCGCACCGGCCTTTAATGGGTTCAGGCCAGAAAGATCGTCCAGGAACTCAAGCTCTTCATTTCCATGCAGACACTTCATGGATGAATCCCTTTCGCTTGCCGTCCGGCCTTGTGCTTTCCAGGCTGCGGGCCGGACGGCGGGCCTCCCCGGCACGTTACACCAGGGCTTGATCCCGTCACTATACAACCCCGCGGCAGCGGGAAATCGGGCAAGGTGAGATGAATGCAAAACGGCTGCTCAATGTTCTTGACCGAATGGCCCTGGCTCTCGTCGCGCATGGACATCAGTGGACGGCAGCGGAGCGGAAGTCCTATGAGAGAACAACCGCTCTGCTGCTACGGAAAATCGTCAGGACTTCGAGCCGTAGGGGGATTGGTTGGTCGGCTTCAGGCTCAGGCCAAGCTCCTTGGCCTTGGCGTAAATGGCGTCCTCGTGGCGGCCAAGCTTCAAGCCGATGACTCGCGTCGGGGTGTTTCCCTTGATCAAACCGCTGAGGGTCGCGAGGTCTTGGGGCGTCCAGGGTTTGTGGTCGTTCGTGTCGCTGATAGCCATGGAACTTACCTTTCGCTTGCCGTCCGGCCTGACACTTCTCACGGCGCGGGCCGGACGGCGGGCCTCCCCGGCACCATACGCCAGGGCTTGATCTCGTCACTATACAACCCCCAGAGGAGCGTAGCATGAAGCACCCCGAGACCAAGAGATGGAAACAGGCCAAGACGGCGGGCCGGTACCGGACGTCACAAACGCCGATCGGCCGGCTGATGGCGGCGCGCGGCATCACGCAGGCGGACATCGCCCGCGACCTGGACATCACCGCGCAGGCGGTCAATAGCGCGTTGGCCGGCCGCAGCGTCAACGCCCGAGTGCTGACGGAGGTGCGGAGCAGGTGCGGGGTGCCGCTGGCTGAGGTCGTCGCCATGGTGCGTGATTACGCCCTGGAACGCCTGGCAAAAGCGGGTTGAACAGAAGGCGCAGAGGCGCAAAGGAAACCTCTTCTTTGAGTCTTTGAGCCTCCTGTTAAAACGGATTGAACAGATGCGGATTACGGGAACAATTTCGCCCCTGACCAGGGGGAAGAGCCGCCGGGGACGCCCTGCGGAAACGGCGGACAGCAACGCCTCGGTGACTGTCGGGAAAGTCCGGCCGGGAATGGCTCCCGCAATTACTGCACCGGGTTCGCGGCCCGTAGCCAGACGCGACCTTTTCACCCGCGGTTGAACAGAAGACACAAAGGCACAGAGGAGAACGCGACCATGAGCATGATCAGAACCATCCGGAGAACCATGAAACGGGCGGCCTACGAAAAACAGCGGCTGAAGACTCTCATGCTCTGTCTGAAACCGTTCCTTAAGCGGCGGAAAGCTGCGTAATCTGTGAAGGAAACCCAGGAGGTTGAACCATGCAGATCCTGATCACACATGACGGCCGGCCGATCCTGCAGAACGTGACGGTGGACGAGGCGCTGGCCTTCGTCCATGGCTACGGTGGCGCCGGCGCCACGGCCGGGGGTAAGGCCGCTCCGGTACCGGTGGCGTGGATCCACCACGGCCGTTCAACGCGGCGCGGGCTGCGCCGGGTGGGCGTGCTGTTCCGCGAGCCGACGACAGTCGAGAAGGCCACGGCCACGGCGGAGCCACTTCCGGTACCGGGGACTCCAGCCCTGCCGGGAATGGGCACGGATGCCGCGTCAGAACCCACCGGCAGACGGCCAACCGTCCACGGCGAGGGAACGCACCCGGCCGGACCCCAGGGACTCGCGGGGATCGTGCAGCGAGTGTTGTGCGCGATCGGCGGGAACAAGCCGGCGCGACGGTTGGCGAAACGCCTGGGGATTTCAGCGAGCCAGGTGCAGCGGTTGACCAGGGGAAACCGGGGGACGTCGCCCAAAGTGCTGGTGGCGCTGGCCGGCGTGAGCGAGGAGTTGAAGATTCCAGTCTCGCCGGAAGTCTGGCTGGATATCCAGATGGAAACGCGGGCCCGCAGCCGGCATCTGCCGAAGGCATGGAGGGCGACGGCATGACGATGGAACGTGAATTCAAGAGCGAGTTCGCCGCGGCCTGCCGCGCCTGCAAGGCGGCGGAGGTTTTCCTGAAGCTGCTGCACGACGGCCAACGGGACATGACGGCGGCCGTAGACGTCCTGAATGTGCGCGTCCTGAACTGGCGCGCGGCGCAGAAGCGGACGGATCAGGAACTCCCGGCCGGCCTGGGCGCCCCTGGGAACGCTGAGCCCCAGCTCGGCGCGGCGCCAGCGGTGGCGCTGGAGCCGGTGGACAGAGACTTGCCGAGCTGGGGCTCGGCGTTCCCAGGAGGTGCTCCATGATGACGCGCGTGCATATGACGGTCCCGCCCATGCTCAAGCCGGCGTCCTACCTGGTCGCCGCCCTGGCAAGCGACCATTGCCTGAGGGTCCTGTTCCGGGCGCGCCGGCTCCGGAGGATACGCCGCATCGCGCGCCGCCGGCATGAGGCGCTGCGCATCGAGCTGCTGCGGCTGGCGATCCGGTAGTTGAACAGAAGGCACAAAGGCACGAAGTGAAACATCAGACACACAAACTCGACGCGGTGCTGGATCTGCGGCTGGCCGCGGCCGATCTGGCGGCGTTCCGCCGGCGGGCGGCGACGGACGGGATCCCGCTCTCGACCTGGTTGCGGATCGCCGGCCAGGAGAAGGTCGAGGCCCAGGACCGCAAGGAACGCTGGCAGCGCGAGCGCGCGGCCCTGGACCAGGTCCGGGTGGTGATCGTCGCCGGTGAGTTGTCGGGACAGGCCAAGCACGGCGGCGCAAAATCTCACAGAATTGACACGGCAAGCGTGAAATGTCAGGACAAAAAACCATGAGCAAGCCCGCAGACAAACCCACTCGTTCCCCTGGCGAACTCTGGTGCGGGGACGTGGTCCGGTACCGGGAGTGGACCGGGATCTGGAGAGAGGGCGTCCTGACCTGGTACAATCCGATCCTGGCGCACGTCTCGGTGCCTGGCATGGGTGATCGCGCGGTCAGCCTGCGTGACAGCCCGATGGAACTGGTGACGCCGGCGGAGCGGCCGCTGGAGCCGATCGACCCGGCGGCGGCGTATGAGTCGGGTGCCACGGCCGCGGCGGCGAATCGACGCATAGCGCAATATCAGACGGGAACCACGAAGCCGCGGAAGCAGGTCGCCCGAACACCGCCGAAGACCCACGCCTGCGATGGCGCAGGATGTGACGCGCAGATCCCGCTGCGCTGTGATTTCTGTCCGGCCTGCATGACCCGGCGGCGGGAGGCGCGCAAGACGGCGCTGCAACGCGCCGAGCAACTCGCAAGGGCCGCCAGGCGGTTGCTTAACAGCCGGCCGCTGGATTCCTGGAAAACCTTGCCACGCCTGCGGCCGTGTCCGGAATGCTCGGCCTCCTACGTCCAGTATAACGGCCGCCAGGTCCGTTGTCCGGCCTGCCAGGAGCGGAACCGGATGCGGACTAAAAATATCAACACCGCCAAAGTGCGCCAAGTCATCACGAGGTAAATCCATGTCCGTAACCGATTTGAAATCCGCAGTTCCCGCGGCATCCGCCGCCGTCCGGATCGGGCCGCCGGAAAGCCCGGACACAGGGGTGTTGTGCGCCAAGCCTGATTTTCCAGCACAAATGAGCACGTGTGTCCAATGTCGCACATGTGCTCAAAATGACGAGGGCACAACCGCGGCTGACCGGCTGGCCAGGGCCGCAGGATTGCCTGACGACGTGGCCGCCATGGCGATGCCGGACTTGAGCCTGGCGCTGTTGCTGGACGGGATCCGGATGGCGGAGCACAAGGGGCACCAGGAGGCGCTGCGGGTATGCTGCCATGTCGCGGCGCTGCGCCTGCGGTTTTTCGCCCAGGACACACCGGGCTGGCTGGCGCTGCTGGAGCGGGAGTTCAAGTATGACCGCCGGTTCAGTTGCATGTGCTACAAGGTGGGTTCGTTCGTTACGGAGACGCTTCTCGGGCTCAATGTTGCCGGCGGGCCGATCAAGGGGTTCGCGCTCAAGCCGTCGACGGCGGCCACGCTGCTCCGCTGCGACCTTCGGAAACTTGAACGCCTGGCGGAGATCCCGGCGGAACACCTGACGCGCTTTGTCGAAGGACATCCGGACGTGGCCACGGCCGGGCGGGACAAGGTCTATGAGTGGGCCACGGCGTTCCGCGGGCTGCTTCCTGGAGCCTCGGAGAAGGAGCGGAAGGCCGCCGCCGAGTTGGAAAAGGAAAAGCGCCAGGCGGTGAAGGATGATCTGAAGAAGCTGCCGGAATGGAAGCTGGACAATGCCGCGCATGAGTTGCTGAAACTGGGGACGCGCACGGGCGGCGTTTTTGGGGCGGTCGACGCGCGGACCGCGTTCCGGGCCGGGCTGGTCCTGCACAAGGCCGCCGCGGACGCTTGGGAACGCGGGGATTGCCCGCTGGCCGAGGAAGACATCGCGAGCATTGAGGCGGATCTGTCCGCCGTCCTGGACTTCGTTCGGAAACTGCGCGGCGCTCCGGCGCCGGCCTGAGAAGAGGCCTCCCATGCCGTTAATCCTGCAAACTCTACTCCCGGCCACAACCGCCCTGGCACCCGCCGCGCAGCCGCCCTGCAAGGTGGTTGCAGTGGTCGCGCGGCCGGCGCGCACGGACATTGAACTGGCGATCCCGGACGTGCCGAGGCCGCCGGCCGTGGTGGAGAAGGCCTACCAGGCGAAAGCTGGGATTGCGGAAATTGCCAAGCAGAAGGCGGACTTCGTGGTCGCGGTGTTGAGGTTCAAGAAAGATCATGGCGTTGGGGAAAAGGAGGCATGCGCGATGGTCGCGCATACGCATGGCCACATGTTCCCGGCGTTGCGGAAGCGGGGCATGTCATTCCCGACGTTTCACCGGGCGAAGCAGGCATTGACGGATTACCGGGAGGTACTGCACCCGGAGTGGTGGGAGGACCTGCTGCGCCAGACGCATAACTGCGGGAGGAAAGCGGAACCCATCGATCCGCCGTTCCTGCAGGCCTTCAACCTGTCGTATCTCTCCAAGCATCACGTGTCGATTCAGGCGGCCTGGGACGCCGCCGGCATGGCGCTCGGGTTGCGGCAGGAGGAGATGCCGGACGTGAAACGGCTGGAGGCGTATGTGCGGACGATCCCGAAGACCGTGAAGATGAAGGCGCGGGCTAACCAGGCGGCCTACGAGAATTACGCGGGCGGCTATGTGCTGCGGCGTTGGAACACGATCCCTGGGGCGGTATGGATCAGCGACCATCGACGGCTTGATCTATGGATCAAGGTGGGGATGCCGGATGGGAGCTCGGTGGCGCAACGTCCGTGGTGCACGGTGTTCGAGGACGCGGCGAGCGGGTACATGGTCGCATGCGTGATTTATGTGGACGCGGAGCCTAATCACGCGAAGATCCTGGAATCGCTCTGGCGCGGGATCCGCGCCAATGGCGGGGTGCCGCCACTTTTCATCCTGACCGACAACGGCAAGGATTACAAGAAGCAGGGGGCGTTCCAGGATCTGGAGTTTGCGCTGGCGGCAGACACGACGAACGACGCGCTTGGGGTCTGGGATGAGGAGGATGGCCCAGAAAAGGATCGTGATGAAATGGTGCGGACATCGGTGGCCCGCAGCCTGGGCATCGAAGTTTTCAGGGCCAAGCCGCACCAGGGCCGGCAGAAGCCAGTGGAGCGCATGTTTCGAAATTTTGCGACGCGATTCGATCCATTGGTGATCGGCTATACGGGGCGGAGCGTGGAACACAAGGTCGAGTATGACCAGAAGGTTTTCAAGGGGAACATCGACAGGCTTTTGACTCTGCAGCAGCTCATCGATTTTTTTGATGGCTGGGTCAGCCAGATCTACCATGTATCTGCCGGAAAGCGCAGCCGGATCACGGGCGGAAAAACACCGCACGAACTTTGGTCCGCACGGGTGCCGCAGCGGGCGGCCTTGACGGCGGAGCAACTCGATTACGCGATGCTACTGCCGCACCGTAACCTGATGACGGTACGCCGCGGCCCGACCGGAAGCAGTGTGTATTTCATGAACTGGCCGTATGGCGGGACCAATGCCGAGGACATCTACAAGCTGAAGATGCTGCATGACCGCGAGGTGCTGGTGAAGACGAGCTGGGCGACGGAAACGGTCGAGTTCGGACACAAACGGCTGCCGCTGCGGGTTTGGATCTTCATGCCGGATGGCCGGCTGGTGTGCGAGGTGAGGCCGGTGGAGGAGGTAACCGTCTTCGGCACCTCTCCCGAAAAGGCGGCGCTCATGGAACGTACGAGTCGGCTGATCGCCCTGGGGAAAGGGTTCGACCAGCGCGGACGGCAGAATCTGCTTGGGGGGAGGACCAGGGAAATGGCTCCGTCGAGCGTCATCGGAATATCCCAAGGGGGAATGTTTGACAGTCCCGCCGCCAATATCGCCGGCAGTCTGGTGCCGGGTCCGGGCCGGGGAAAGTTGAAGGTCGCCAGGGAGGACCAGGTGAAAGCCGAGATCGCAGAGGCCAGGACACAACCGGTGCCGGCGGCCTTGGAAATAAGCGCGGAGGAAAAGGCCGCGATAGAACGGGCTCTGTTTGGACGCTCTTCAGATCCAGGCACGCCGGCGGACGCCGAAGACCCGAACCCGATGTTCACCGACACGGATTTTGACCGGGCTTTTAATCAGACTGGTCTTTGACCGCAACGCAAGAGAAAACGCCACAGGAGGACACTATGGCAGAAGCAAACGAAAACGAAATCCCGCAGCACCGATCCTGTACCGACTCGATCACGCTGACGCGCGCCCAGGTATTGGTGGGAATCGCGACCTACTCGCGGCCGGATCAGGACAATCTGATCTGGCTCCATGGTTGGGCGGCGGATGAATTGAACGGATCCCGGTGTCGGTTGACTGAAGAGCTGAAAGTCGACTGGACAACGATCTGGAGAGTCTGGTCGGGCAAATACGGCGCCGACATCACCACGTTCATGGGCCGGGTGGCGCGGCTGCGTAAACGGACGGAGGCGAGCCGGAGGAAGCGGTTTGTTCCGACCGTGGTCACGGATCGAATTTTCCAGCTTTGCGATGTGGCGCGTGACCGTTCTACCATGGTCATGATCTCTGGCCCGACCGGGCGTAGCAAGACCTGGACGCTCCTGGAGTGGAAGCACCGGAACAACCACGGGCGGGCGGTGATGGTCTACGCGCTGGAGTATGGCGGCTTTCGCGCGTTTGTGGAATCCATCGCCAGGGCGCTCAACATCGGCGTCTCGGGTAACATCTACAACCTCACGCGATCCATCGAAAATAGCCTGGACGAACGCAACATCTTGATCATTGACGAGGTCGCCCATCTGTATCCCACCGGAAAGGCGGGATCAATCCAGGGGCTGGAGTTCATCCGCGGACTGCATGACCGCTGCCACTGTGGCGTGGTGCTTTCCTGCACCGAGGGCCTGCCGCAGATGATTACTCGCGGCAGATGGGGCGTCTGGTTTGACCAGCTCCTCGGACGAATCGAGCTGCACCTGAAGATTCCAAAAAACTTCAGCCGGCAGGAAGTGGCGGAATTGCTCGGTGCCTATATCGAGGATCCGGATCCCGCACTGGTATCCGCTGCGCGCGAAATCGCGAACAAGTCGACCCGTGGCTGCCGTGACCTTTTCCGGCATTTGGATCGGACGGCACAAGTGGCGGAAGACCTCGGCGTGGCGCTCTCTGATGCGTTGTTGCGCAAGACCGTTGAAAAGTCCGAGACAGTTCTTCAACTGCCAACGGAGAAGTGAACCATGCGCGTCCTTATTTCAATCGGCTACCAGAAGTTTTTGCTTCCCGATGACAAAGGCGCTGCGGCGGTAATGCAAACTCTGTCAAAAGCGCTGAAGGTTCATGAGCGTTATGAGAATGGAAAATTTGTTCTACAGATCGAAGATCGCGACGACAGTTGCGAACTTTTGATGAAGTACATGCCTGAAAACGTCGAAATTCGGGCTCCATCCAATCCTGCGCCCGAAGACCTCCCGAAGATCGGAAAGCTCTTGCGCCTGCCGCGAGGACAACGCCTCCTACCCGCATGATTCAAGATCCCGCACAAACCATCACGCAGATCGCCGCCGATCTCCGGCAGCTCCCGGAACTCGACCAGCGTCGCTACTGGCAGGATCTTGCCCGACTCGCCCAGGAGCAGGACGACCGGATCCGCGACGAGATCGCCCACAGTTTCGGACCCACATAACCCCAAAGGAAAATGCCCCATGAAGATCGGCGAAATCAAAACCGACCCCGAGATCCGCGAGCATGTGAAAGAGCGCCTGCGCGCCTATGCCACGGCCTACGTTGCCGTCGCCAAACGCAAGGCCGCGGCCGCCAAAAAGAAAGAGGCCATCGACCGTGAACTCGCGGAGGACAATGCCGCTGACACCGCAACCATGACCATGATCTCCACGGAACTCGACCAGGCCGCCAAGGTCTATCGCGCCGCCCTGTTCCCTGGCAAGGCGAGGAAGTTCGACGCCGACACCGCGACCTTGGCCCTCCAGAAAAAGACCGAGGTCATCATCACCGACGCCGAGGAGGTGGTCGCTTTCGCCACCCTGCGCGGCCGCACCGACCTCGTCAAGACCACAACGGCTCCGCAAAAGCTCGCCGTGAAGGCGTGCCTGCAGGCGGGAGAGGCCATTCCCGGCGCCAGCCTGCTTGAGGCTGAGAACATCAATATCAAGATCCGCGACGACCTGGTCGCGGAACCGGAAGCGGAAGGCTGATATGGCCTGGCAGGACAAACAAAAATGGCGCGTCGGGGATTATCGCCGCCTGGTGAAACTCCCCGATGGCGAGTACCGGACACTTCTGCACGAGGTGACCGGGTGCTCGTCGTCGAAAGAGGGCGCGCTCACCCAGGTCGACTTCGAAATCTTCATGGCGAGGATTGAAGCGCTCCTGGAGTGGCGGGTTACCGAAGCTCTTTGTCCTCCTCCGCCGGCCAAGATCGACCTGCATTACTGGCGCAATCGCCTGGCTGAAAACAAGGAGGCCAACCGGCGCCTGGTCCATAAGGTCTATGACTTGTGGGGCGAGCTGAAGACCGTGCTGCCACCGGAAAAGTGCAACCTGCAATACCTCTTCGGTTTCGCCGCGCGCGCCTGCCACTGCCGGGTGGAGACCATTTCCGAAATCAAAGGCTGGCGCCTGCACCTCCTGATCGAGGGACTCAAGGCCCACATCTTCCAGTCCCGCCGCGCCCTGGCGGAGCAGCGCGCCGGACTCCCCGGCGCCGGTCCGCATCCAGATCCCGTCGACCCCATTCTCCCGGACCTGGCCGAAGATCACTACTTTCCCGACCCGGAATCATCCCCGGACACAACCTCCGAAACCGTCCCTCTCGAACCCGTCCACGTCGGCGGCTACCCGGCCCTGGACGAAGTCCCATTTTAACCAGGAGGTTCTATAGATCCATACTACAACTGAATAGGTGAGGCTACCCGTCGAGTGCTTCAACACTCGACGGGCGAAGACGCGATGTGAACGCGCCCACACCGGAAACCGGCAGCCCCGTAGGAAGGGCACAAATCTACCGCCGTTTCCGTGAGGCATGTTCCGCGCGTCTTTTTTTTGTTTAGGACACAAACCAAAAAAACCACAGGAAAGCGAATCGCACGGTCCCATGAAACAACGTCCCCTCAGAGCTCCCATCACATGGTTTGGCGGCAAGGCATGCTTCCGCCGGAAACTCTACCCGCTGCTCCCCGACCATACCGCCTACGTCGAACCATTCGGCGGCGGCGGCTCGGTGCTCATCGGCAAGGCCCCGGTGGACATCGAGGTCTATAACGATCTGGACGAAGGCCTGTATACCTTCTTCCAGGTCCTGTCCAACCCGATCCTGTTCCCTCACTTCTGGCAACGCGTCTCCCACCTGCCATACAGCCGGGAACTCTATAACGAGTGCCTCAATACTTGGTTCGCCACCCAGGATCCCCTGGAACGCGCGACCAGGTGGTTCGTGGTGGCACGGCAGTCATTCTCGGGCGAGTTCGGTTGCTCCTGGGGAACGTGCATCAGTTCCTCAAACCAGGGCAAGATCGAAACCGCGGCGAGCTGGCAGTCCATCATGCGCGTCCTCCCCGAGATCCACGCCAGGCTGCAGCGCGTCCAGATCGAGCATTGCGATTTCCGCGACTGCCTGAAGCGGTACCAGGGGCCTGGATACCTCGCCTACTGCGATCCTCCCTACGTCTCGTCGACGCGGAAAAGCGGCACCTACACCCACGAGATGACCGACCAGGACCATCGCGACCTGGTCGAGATCCTTCTCCAGTACCAGGGCGCCGCGGTCCTCTCCGGTTATCCAAACGACCTCTATCGGCCACTCGATGAGGCCGGGTGGAAACGCCTGGAGTTCCACGCCTGCTGCACCGCCTGCGGACGAACCAAGTCCACGGCCAAGCACCTGAGCAAGATGTCTCGCACCGAGTGCGTCTGGCTCAACCCCGAGGCCGTCTCCCGGCGGCCGAAGTCCTCCTGACGATCTGCGCAGATCGAGGCCGCCTGGCGAATGCCAGGCGGCCTCTTTGCATCCAGCCTGCGCCACGCCTGCAGGGATAATGCAACCCTCGGACATAGCCGAGTGCGACATAGGACACAGCCATTTGTTCTCAAACTCTCGCCGTCCCGATCCAGGCCGGTTTCCCGCACAAACCCGCCTGTTCACGCCTAATCACGGCTTCTCAAACTTTCTCAGGCTTTACACATACATCTCATAGGCCCGATCTCCGGCCGGGTGCCGCTGACGCGGCGGCCGGAAGCGGCGGGCAAGATGCCCGCCGGCCTGTGTTGCCGGGTGTGGACACCCGCCCTCCGGCGAAAGGAGAAAACGAACGTTGAACATTCAACATCGAACGTTCAACGTCGAAGGAAGCAGGGAGCCGCCGGCGGGGTGAAATTCGCTGGCGCAGAAGACGTTGGCGAGATGACAGAACGTCGGCCTCCAGCGCATTTCGCCATGCCAACCGGAAATGGGTCGAAGACCCTCGCTAAGGGGCTCGGGGGGCGCGCGAACTGCGCCCCCCGACTACGCCGCGGGCAGGCGGAGGGTGAAGGTGGAGCCCTGGCCGGGTTCGCTTTCCACGGTGACCTGGCCGCCGTGGACCTGCATGATGTGCTTGACGATGGCCAAGCCCAGACCGGTGCCGCCGAGTTCGCGGCTGCGGGCCTTGTCGACCCGGTAGAAGCGCTCAAAGATCCGTTCCTGGTGTTCTTTGGCAATGCCGCAACCGTTGTCCTGGACGGAGAGGAGCACGCGATTTTCGGTGTCCCGCCAGCCGCGGATCAGGACCTGGCCGCCGGCAGTGCTGTACTTGATGGCATTGTCCACCAGGTTCGCCACGGCCTGCTGGAACAGGTTCGGGTTCACCCGCACCGGCAGCAGTTCGGAGCACGCGAGGTTGAGACGGACCTGACTTTCGGTGGCGGCGGGCCCGGCGGCCTGGATCGCGGCGCGCGCCAGGTCGGCGGCGTCACAGGCTTCCAACGTGATCGTTCCCGTCTCCGTCTCGCTTTCCAGGCGGGAGAGCTGGAGCAGGTCATTGATCAGCACGTCCAGGCGGGCGCTCTGCCGGCCGATGATTTCCAGAAACCGTCGGGCCTGGGCGGGATCGTCCAGGGCGCCGTCCTGCAGGGTTTCGACAAAGCCCTGGATGGCGGTGATCGGCGTGCGCAGTTCATGGGAGACATTGGCGACGAACTCGCGCCGGAGATTTTCCAGGCGCCGGAGCCGGGTGACGTCCAGGAGCACGGCCACGGCCCCGGCGCTGTCCGGCAGCGGCGCGGCGCGGACTTGGACCATTCGTTCCCGGTCGCCGCCCAGAACCGTCTCGCCCTCGGCCGGGACCCCGGCGGTCAGGGCGCGGGAGAGCAGTTCCTGGAGGCTGCGGTTGCGCACGGCTTCGACCAGAGGCCGGCCTTTGACGGTTGAGACGGACACATCCAGGATCACCGCGGCGGCGGCGTTGAGGCTGAGCACACACTGGTTCTCGTCCACCGCCACCACGCCTTCGGACATGCCGGCCAGGATCGCCTCGATCTCATTGCGCTGGCGGGTAATGGTGCGAAAGCGCTCGTCCAGTTGCGCGGCCATTTCATTGAGGGTCTGGGCCAGGCTGTCGATCTCCACCGAGTGACGGATGCGCAGACGCCGGCTGAAATCGCCGGCCGCCACGCGCCGGGCGCCATCCCGCATTTCGCGCAGAGGCCGAGCGATGTGCCGGGCGATGAGCAGGCTCACGGCCGCCACGGCCACGGCCAGCAGCGCCGCGGCCAGCAGCGTGCGGGAACGCAGCGCGGCCAGGCTTTCCTCGTACACCGTCACCGGCATGGAGACGCGCAGCACGCCGCGGATGCGGCCGGCTGGGTCGTGAATAGGGCGGGCGACGTAAATCGCGTCCTGCTGCCGGGTGTGGCTCCAGCGCCGCGCCGAACTGTCGTGATTCGCCAACGCATCACGGACTTCCGGGCGGTTGAGATGATTGTCCATACGCCGCGGATCCTCCGCGGAATCGGCGGCGACGCGGCCGTCAGGCAGAATGACGGTGATCCGGGTCGTAGTGTTCTCGCAAGCTTTTTTGCAGAACCCGTCCAGTTCCGCCGCCACCGCGGCCCCGTCCGCCGCGGCCAGCCGCCGGGACACCTCCGCCTCGACCAGGCAGAGCCGGTCCTGAACGCCGGCAAAGGCACGTTCCCCGTAAAAGGTGCGCGTTTCCTTCACCACATACCCGGCAAACCCGAACAGGGCCGCGAGCATGACCAGAAGATAGGCCGGGTAGAGCTGCCAGATCAGTTTGAGACGGTAAAGCATGAGGGAGCGGGGGAGTAAGTTGTGGGTTCGGGGTTCGGGGTTC
>CAITSE010000152.1 GCA_903894975.1 uncultured Lentisphaerota bacterium | reverse complement strand
GGCTATTATGGAACCGCGCCTTCAGCGCTCCGATCTACCGAAAGCGTAAGCGACCCAGAGGGTCGGGGTATTGACCCCAGTAGGAATAAATCGAACGTCGAACATTCAACATCGAACGTTGAACGTCGAAGGAAAACCTGGCCGATTGAAGCTTAGGTTTATCGTATGACTTCCAATTCGACGTTGGACGTTCAACGTTCAATGTTCGACGTTCGCTTTCTGGATGTGATGGTTCTTAAGTTGACGCGCATGCCCCCCGGGCTCAAATCCAAGCCAGGAGACCAACCATGTCCCAGTCTATTCCCCGCACTTCCGGTGAACTGGCCGCCGCGCTTGGCGGCGTGCTCAAAGGCGCCGCGGACCTGGCCATCGCCGGGGTCGGCGCGTTGAACGAGGCCGGCCCGGGTCAAGTGTCTTTCCTGGGCAACGAGAAGTATGCGTCGCAGGTGCTGCCGTCGAAGGCGGGCGTGGTGCTGGTGCCGGAGAAGTTCACGGTCGAGCCGCCGGCCGGGCGGGCGTGGGTGGTCTGCAAGGATCCGTCCGCGGCGTTCATGCAGGTGGTCATGCTGTTTGCGCCGCCGCCGCCGGTGTTCGCGGCCGGGGTTCATCCCAGCGCGGTGGTGGATCCGGCGGCCAAGGTGGCGGCCAGCGCTCATGTCGGCGCCAACGCCGTGATTGAGGCGGGGGCGGTCATCGGCGAGCGCACGGTCATCGGCGCGTTGAGCTATGTCGGCCACGAGGCGCAGGTTGGCAACGACACGCTGATCTACCCGAACGTCAGCATCCGCGAACGCTGCCGGGTCGGCAGCCGCGTCATTATTCATAGCGGCACCACGGTCGGCAGCGACGGGTTCGGTTATATCCCGAACCTGACTGGCGGGATGCACACTAAGATTCCGCAGGTCGGCATTGTCCAGATCGACGATGACGTCGAGATCGGCGCCAATGTGGCCATTGACCGCGCCCGGTTTGGGCGGACCCGGATCAAGCGCGGGGCGAAGATCGACAACCTGGTGCAGATCGCGCACAACGTCGAGATTGGCGAGCTTTCCTTTATCATTGCCCAGGTCGGCATTTCCGGCAGTTCGAGGGTTGGCCGCGGCTGCGTGTTGTGGGGCCAGGCCGGGATTGCCGGGCATGTCGAGATCGGCGATGGCGCGCAGGTGTTGGCGCAGTCCGGGGTGGCCAAGGATGTGGCGCCCGGCGCGCGCCTGGTCGGTTCGCCGGCCGTGCCGGAGCGGGAATGGGTCCGCGACCTGTTCAATGTCCACCGCATCGACAAGCTCTCCGCGCAGATCAAGGAACTCCGGCAGCAGGTCGAGGCGTTGCGGGCGGGGGCGGGGAAGACGGTGTGACGCATTGCGGCGTCTTCGCCGCTTTGGAGTGCCGGCGGCTGGACGCCGCTTTTTCCCGCCGGTGGAACCGGCCTCCGGCTGACGTCCTCACTTTTGTCAGGGCGCGGGAGTCAAACTTATACGTGGGATGGCGGCTCCGCCGCTGGGGAAAGCGGTGTCAAGCCACCGCACTCCACAGATGCTGCGCATCGGTACAAACGGCACGCGGGAACACGGGCTTACGCCCGAGGCTAGTGCGCCAGTGGGCGCACTCATGTAAGGAGGTGTAAGTCCTTCTCAAGTTGAACCTTTCAGACTTGTACCCGACCGTAACTGCGTCGCCGTGAGGCGGGGTGGAGAGC
>CAITSE010000151.1 GCA_903894975.1 uncultured Lentisphaerota bacterium | reverse complement strand
TGGACCTCGAGAGCCGGGAGGATCTCCAGGACCCGGACGTCCGCCCCGCCACGCCCGAGGAGGCCGCAGACGTCCGAGGCTGGCACGCCGCCAACCGCATCGCGTGGGACGAGGCCGCTTTGGTAAAGTTGCCGCTGCCAGTCAACCCGTTGGCGGTGGCGAAGGTGACGTTGTTGGCGCCCAGGTCCAGCGTGCCGGTGAAGCCGGTTGAGGAAAGCGCCTTGTTTGAGATGTCCTGCGTGTTGCCAGCGGCCCATTGCAGGGTACTGCTCCCACCGAAGGTGACCGCGCCGGTACCTAACGCGCCGCTGGTGAAATTCAGGGTGCCGCCGTTGATGCCGGTAGTGCCGGTATAACTGCTGCCATTGGCCCCGGTGAGCGCCAGCGTGCCCGCACCCGCCTTGGTCAGGCCGCGTCCGCTGTCGGTGATCACTCCGCCGACGGTCAGGGTGTTGCTCGTAACGGTGACGGTGGGATTGGCCGTGCCGATGGCGACCGCACCGGTGCCGATATTGAGACCGTTCGTGCCAACGAATCCGAAGCTGCTATTCCAGTTCTGCGTGTTGTTATTGGCAAGGACAAGATTGGCAACGCCGCTATCAAGCGAGCCTCCGCTGATTGTCAGTGTGCTGGCCGTGGCGCCGAGCGCGTTTGTGCTGCTGAGTTTCAGGATGCCGGCTTGCAGGGCCACGCCGTTAGTGTTAATGTTCGATCCGGAGAGAATCAGCGTTCCATTACTGTTTTGGGTTATCAGGCCCACGTTGGAGCCGATGCTGACCGCAATGCTTGTATTGCCTGTTCCCGTGCCGATGTTGGTAAGCTTGCCGGTGTGGTTGACTCCGCCGGTAGTCACCTGCATGGTGTTTCCCCCGGTGGTCGCGTTATTCACAAACAACAAGTCACCCGAACCCTGCACGGTGTTCACCGTAAAAACTTTGAGGGACGTGCCGTAGCTGGTTAGCGTCGTGCCGCCGCTGGCGACATTGAGGGTGGTGAGGGTCAGCCCCCCCCCGGCGGCGCTGTCTTGGGTGATGCCGGTGACGTTCGTGCCGACCGTGGTGATCGTGGCCAAGCCCGTGGTGACGCCCGAATTGGTGATCGTACCAAGGTTGTTGGCGGTGCCCACGGCGGTGGTGGTCGCGCCGGAGCCGTTTAAGACAAGGTTCAGCGCCCCGGTGATGCTACCCGTGCCGGCCGTATTCGAAGCCCCGCCGATGGTTAGTGTCGGCGTACCCGAACCGTTGTTGGTGATGAGTCCGTTGTTGGTCACGGTTCCGAGGGTCTGGCTGTTGCCGTTGATGTCGAACGTGCCGCTCGCGAGGGTCGTCAGCGCGTTGCCGCTATTCAGCGTGGCGCTGGTGGCGAGTTTCAGTGTCGCCCCCGCCCCGACGCTGGTCAGGCCGGTGTAGGTCTGCGCCCCCGTCAGAAGCAGCGAACCGCCGGCTGTGGATGAGGTGACGCTGACGCCTCCACTCCCGGCGATGTTAGCGGCTGTAAGAGCCGATCCAAAAGTCACCGCGTTGTTGTTTACGTCAATTTTGGCTGTGTTGGCGCCGGTGGTGATAAGGCGGGAGGCCACATCCTGGGTATTGGTGGCGGCGGCATACTGGAGCGTCCCGCCCGCGAGGTTGATGGTTGCCGAGCCGTCGCCGAGGCCGTGGTTGCCGAAATTCAGGTTGCCGGCGTTGACGACCGTCGCGCCGGTGTAACTGCTGCCATTGGCTCCGGTGATCGCCACGATGCCCAAGTTGCTGCTGCCGATGGTAAGGGTTGAACCGCCGGTGATCGTGTTGGAGAAGGTGGTGGTCTTGGCCGCCGTCAAGTTTGCCAACGTCAAGTCATTGTTCAAGGCAATGGCGCCAGAGAAGGTTTGGCTGTTGGTCTGCCCGTTAATGGTCAGGAGGCCAGAGCCAACCGTTACCGCGATGTTGTTGGTATGAGTCACATTCGCGGTGCTTAACAAGGTGGCGGCGCCGCCGGTGCCATTGCCGAGGGTGATAGAGCCGGCGCCAAAGCCTGCGACTACGCTAGTGCTCAATGTCCCGCCGTTGACGGTCAAGCCGCCCGTGAAGGTGTTCGCGCCATTGATCCCCCACGTTCCGGCGTCGGACTTCACGATGGCGAGTTTGCCGCCGTTCCCGCCGTTCCCGATGATGCCTGTGATCACATTCGCGCCCGTGTTCGTGCCATTGAGCGTGAGGGTGGTGACATTTGGACCGGAGGAAACACCTGTGACCGTGGCGATGCTCAAGATACTCGTCCCCAAAGTCGCCCCGCCCGTAAAGGTCGCCGAACCGCCATCGCCCTGAATCGCAATCCCCGAACTGATCGTATCCACTTGGGCGGCATTCCCGGCAGCGGTCTGAATGACGCCGCCATTGGTGAGCCGCAGGTTGCCGCCGGAAAGCGTGTATTTAAAAGCGCCAGCGTTATCAAAAGTGATCCCGCCGATGTTCCGGTTGGCATCCACCGTGACCGTACGAGCCACCGTGAGGGTTTTGCCAAATATCGCGGTATCCGTGCTGTTGAGGAGCGTGGTCGAGCCGGGAATAGAACTGCCATCCCAACTGCCAGCGGCGTTCCAGCTGCTGTTGGTGTCCACGAACCAGGAGAAGTTGGCCGCGAACGCGGCGGGCGAAACCGCCGTGAGCGCGAGGCCGAGGCTCAGGGCGAGGAAGGATGGGGTGACGTTCATTTTTTGCATTGGGGTAGCGGGTTTCGCCTGGCGGACGCGCCGGGAAACTTTCATGCCATGCGGGTTTTTCATGCTGCACTCCTTTTTCTCTGTCTACGGGCGTGGCTTGGCCTTGATCTGAGCTTAAACTGAAGCGGGTCTGCACCCGCGAAAGTTACCATGACGATCTCGCCTGAACCGATCTGCATGTGCCGAGTCCGCGCAAGCAGGGGCCCCGCCATACTACGTTATGTATACAGTTTAACACACTCACGGCCTCTTGTCAAATGAAAAAAGCAGACAAGTGATAAATATTTTTGGGGCTTCTGTCAATTCGTATTGATATTGTATTTATAGTGGAGTGCCCGCTACACGCGCGGCATCTCGCACTTGTCCCGTTCCGATTTATCGGGAGGGGTGATTTGTGAAGAGAAGCGACTCCACGGCCTCTTTTCCCCGCACCCCGGACAGGGGCGTGTCCGGCGGGAACACCCGCATCTCCTCCGGCTTTTCGACGACGGCCCGGCTTTCATCGATCGTCCCGTCCGGTGCGGTCAGGCCGTCGAGGGACAGGCCGAACTGTTTCGCCAGAAACCGATAGGCCCCATGGCGCTTGGAGACTCCATAATCATGGGCGTCGGCGGGGAGATGCAGGTTTTCGACTTGCGTCTCCGCGCCGTACAGGGCATAGACCTGCCGGAGGTAGGGGTATTCGACCCGGGGGGTGTTTTTGGTTCAATCGGTGCCGATGGAGATGAGCAACTGCGGGCGGGGCGCCGCCATGGCGGCGATCTCGGCGTTGTTGGTTTCGTGCCGGTCGCTCTTGTGGATCGGCATGCCGCTTTCGCAGACGCACCCGCCTTTGATATGGGCCGCCACCATGACCACGGGAATGGAGAGGGCGATGCGGTTGTCCACGGCGGTCAGCAAAAAAGTCTGGGTGCCTCCGCCGGAGGCGCCGGTGACGCCGATCCGCCGGGGATCGACCTGGGGCAGGGACAAGAGGAAGTCGATCGTGCGAATGCTGTCCCAAAGTTGGAGTGCCAGCACTTTGCCCTGGTGCGGATACTGCTGCGACTCGCCCCATCCCACCATGTCATAGGCAAAGGCGACGACTCCCATTCTGGCCAGAGTGGCGCAGAGCTTCTGCATGCCGGGCTGAAAGCGGCCGCCGCTGGGCCCGGGGAAATGGCCGTGGGGACAGAGCATGGCGGGATAGCGTTGCCCTTCCTTGAGCGGTTTCGGGCAGTACAGGTTGCCCGTCACGAAAAAGCCCGGCAGACTCTCAAAGGCGACGTTTTCGACCGTGTACCCGTCGTATTCGCGCTTGCCGCGGCGAATCGGGTTCAGGTCGCACTTCGCCGGCGGCGGCAACAGTTCGGCCCCGCGCAGAATGCCTTCGCGAATTCCCGCGGCCCTCGCGGTCCAGCCGGCCTGGTCGGAATAGCTTTGGCGGAATCGTTCCAACTGTTCGCAGGCGGCCTTTTCCTTGTCCATTTTTTCCTCCGCGGTCACCGGACGGAGCGGCGACAGAGTGAAAACCGCCAGCACCGCCAGAACCAGGGTGTTGCACCGTACGCCGCCGCTTCGGGCGGTGCGTTTTCCCGGGTCCATGAGATGGCGTGTGAGGGTCATGGTTTCAGCAAAACCTTATACACCTGGCCGTGGCCGGTGCGGATGGAGCTGAAGATCAGGCTGTTGCCGCTGGCGGTGGTGATGGGGTGCGGATGGGCGTCCTGGTTTTCGACGGACGAATCGTGCCGGCAGATGTTGACGAGACGATTTTCTGTGGCGAGCGGATCCACCACGGCGATCAAGCCGTCGGGACGGTCCACAAACAGGCGGCGGCCGTCCAGGGCCGCGGTCGCATGCCAGAACGTGATCTCCTCCAGGCTCGTTTCCTGGAGAAGCCGTCCATCCCAGGTCCGCGCGGCGACAAAGGCTTTGCCGTCGCGGCCGCCGTGGTACACGAGGCTCTTTCCGTCCGGCGCCCAGTTTTCGTGCGACCGCCATTCTCCCGGCGGTTGGGGCGAAAGCGGGCGGAAGAGTCCGTCCGGTTCCAAACACCAGATCCGGTCATGGGACGGCTGTCCGATCCGTTCCAGAAAACCCTCGCGGTTAAAAAGGATCCGGCCGGTACCCATCGGGTCGAACTGCACATGCGTCACCCAGAACGGGACTTCCGCGGCCAGGCGCGAATTTCCGGTCCGGACGTCAATCAAATAAATGCGGCTGAACAGCTTTTCATTTCCCATGCGCCCGGGCACGCTCCGCATTTGTTCCCATTGGTCCTTCACGGGGTCGACAAAGGCGCGCGGGTCGGTGCAGGGCACGCACAATGTTTTCCCGTCCGGGGAGATGTGCGTGAACGCCGTGTACCACTCCGGCGGCAGTTTGCAGATTTCACGCTCCGCGCCGGCGGCCTTGTCCAGTTCGGCGACGCACACGGCATGGTCCCGGATATAAAAGAGCCGGTTGCGTAGGGGATCGAGGCAGGGCGAGGCCTTGCTCAGGCCCTGCAATCCTCCCTGGGGGTAGACATAGCTGCGCAGCAAGCCCTTTTCGTTGTGGCTGATCTGATGGATGGTGCCGTCCCCGCGGTCAATGGCGTAGAGGTTGGGGCTGCCGCTCCGGTCGGAGAGGATGGTCAGCCAGCGGTCGTCGGCGGTCACGCTGGGGCTGGTGAAGTAGAGGTGCTGGTTGGTGCAGGGCGCGCCGGTCCATTGAATGACCGTGGCCCCGGTGTCGGGGTCGGTATAGGTCGAGCGCTCGGAAGGGAGGGTGAGAGGGATCATGGGGTGGCTTGGAGAGTTTCAGGATGTTGGGTTGGGGAGTCCGTTCCGGCGGGGTCGAGGCCGAGCGCCCAAAGAATGCCGCCGAGCAGGTGGGCTTGGAAGACCCGCGCGGTTTCGGGCGGATTTTTGCGGTTCGCCAGTTCCGGATCCCAAAGGTCCAGGTTGCCGCCAAGGGCGGTGTAGAACACTCTGCCCTGGCCGTAGGTGTGGCCCCAGGCCAGCGGGAAATGCCCGGGGGCTTTGCCGGTGGTTGGGCTCTTGTCGAGGATGAGCAGTTCCTGGGTGTGAGCCGGGTCGGACAGGACAAAGTTCGGGATTTTGTAGCTGAACTCCTTGACTGGCCAGCGGGTGGGAATCCCGCGGTTCGCCGGATGCTGCGGATCTGGATTCACGATTTCGATCTCCGTCCATTCCTGCGCGCCCGGACCGGTAAAATGGGTCCATTTCCCCCCCAGCATGTCGAAATAGGACGGACAGCGGACCATGGTTTCGTTGGCGGAGCCGAATCCGATGAACGCATGGCCGGCTTTGATCCAAGCCAAAAATCCTTCCGTGTCGGGGAGCGGCAAGTCCCCTGTCGTGTAGCAGAAGACGATGGCGTCATAGTTTTTGAGCGATTCAGGCGAGAGCTTCTGGAGCGCCTGCTTCAGCTCGTCCTGAAATCTCTTCTCCGCCTCAGGATAGGCGGCCGCCGCGGTTTTGTAGTCCGCCTCAGTCTTGACGAATTCCGCTTGCGCCGCCACGCTCGCGCCCGGCTTGAGCGCGGCGGGCGGTTTCGGCTTGCGGGGTTGCCCCGCCGTTGGCTGCCGCACGAATTCGAGGGTGAACGCCCGGCTTTGTCCGGCGAGCCGCACCAGGGCCTTTTCCGCGACGTCGATCGACCCCTGGAAACGGTTCCTGGTGCTCACGGAAACCACCAGGAGTTTTTTGGGCGGGGCCTCCGGCGTTGCCGCAAGCGCGGTCGGCGCGCCCGCGCTCAAACAAACAACCAATATCCAGGAGAGCGTCTTTATCATGACTGTTATTGAGAACTTGGCGCAGGCTTGCTGCCGATGTGGTATTTTGTTTTGAAGTAATCAACCATTGCCTGAATCTCGCTGTCCGGCACTGCCTCGGTGGAACTGCCAAAGACCATTTCATACAGATCCAAATCGATGGGGACATGCCCTTGCGCGGAGTTGAAGAGCGTCCAGGCGTGCGCATGATCGTCGCTGGCCGCCGGAGTGAGCCCTTTGGGAAACTTGAACAATTTCCGCTCCGTCACCGCCTCGTTGACCCCGAGCGTGGCAGACACGGATGGCTGCGCGGGATCGTCGAAATCGATCTTGAACACCAGGACGCACAACGGCCCGAGCGGAACGCGCGTGGCCAGGGGTTCCGTGGGCTTCAGCGTTCCGAACACGATCGCGCTCGCGCCATCGTCGTAACTGGTCAGCATCTCTCCGCTTCCGGCTGCGGTGTATTTGATGCAACTCGAGTCCGCGGTTTCCTTGCCAACGCTTTCTTTGGCACTGTCCAGTGTCGCATGCAGGCGCCCGGTGCGGTTGGATTTCGGATTCGTGGTTGTCCAATAGGTGACCCCCGCCTGCAAGGGCGCCGGAAGCTGCGCGTGCGGCGGAGCCCACAGGACGACCGGGCTTAATTCCGGCAGGGTTCCGAAGCCGGCGATGTTTCCGTTGCCGTTCCCGTCAACGGAGAAAGCGGTCTTGATCTTCAAGACGCCGGCACGGCTCGGTACCGGCTCGCTCAATCGCGCCGAGAGCGTATTCCCTCCTCCGATTCCCGGCTCAAGCACCTCGGCAAAGAAGCTCCACCGCCGGGCATCCCCCACCCGTTCGGGGGCCGAAAACAGGAACGATCCGCTCCCCGCCGAGACGATATCGACAACCCGGGTATTGTCCTTGGCGTCAACGGCGGTCGGATGCAGGGTGATGGAGACGTCGTCAACTTTGCGCGCATAGTAGTCGGTTCCTTCCGCAAGCGGAGCCGGAAGCGTGGAGTCCGCATAGGCTTTCACCTGGATGAGATCGCCGGTGGCCAGCTTGTTCTTCATCCGCGGATCGTCGCCGTACTTGACCCGATTGGTGTCGGGATTCACCCGCGCCGGGGTGGCCAGGACCTTTAACACCTGGCGTTCCTTGTACGAGCGGACCTTTCCGACAAAAATCTGATAGACCACCCGCTTGCCCCCCACGCGCTGCCTGGCCTCAAATTGCTTGCTGTTGAGCAGGAAGGTCTTGCCGTAGGCGTTGTAGCTGCTGACAAAGTTTTCGCGGGTCGTGGCTCCGCCAACGCGGGCGAATGGGTTCCCTTCGCCGTCGGCATCGAGTTCCAGCAGCGTGTGTTTATTGGCTTTATTTGAGGCGCCGGAGTTGTAGCCGTTTGCGGTCATGTCCGTGAACTGGCTGACCAGAGGTTTGGTGGAAAGGGTATGCGTTCCCTTTCCGGCGTCCGTGAATACAACAGGAAGGACGCCTTGCGCAACATTTTGCGCGGGCAGAACCTTTTCTCCCAGGATGCCGCCCGGTTGAAAAGGCGCATCTGCGTCCACGGCTGCCGCAAAAACCTTGTATCCGCCGCCCGGAGCGGGTGTGATGTAGTACGGAGTCCCCGGCCGCAAAGGTGCCGGAAGCGTTTTCGTGGAAGAGAAATACACTGGTGTCGCCGGACCAATCCCCTTGGGGTAGGGAATCGCCGCAAAACCAAGATTGGGAAGCAAGAGTTTCTGATTCTTCACATCCACATCGCCTGCGGTGAAGGTCTGGCCCAGGGGCGGAACGGTCAGGTTGGCCGGATTGCCCGCGGCATAATGGACGTATACGGACGAAACCGCCGGGAATTCCGCCGCCGCCAAAGGCAAGCTGCATGAGGCGAACAAACCAAGCACGGCCCCTGCTTTCCGCAGGCTTCGCCGGGCAACGCGCGAACCGTCACCATCGCCGGCGGCGCCCGGCGGATTCATCAAATCCGTAATCGTTCGAATGGTCATAACCTCATCCTTTAGCTCTGGATTATTCATGAGAGACCGGCCCGCTCATTCGCCTTCGCAGCTCAGCCGGATTGTCAGAGCCGCGACAGTCATGGGCGGGGGAGTCCGGTCTGTCAGAGCCGCGACAGTCATGGAGCGGGTGGTTCGGGAGGCCCGCTTGGTTACCCGCGCGGCTCTGACGGAGGGGACGCCCGCTTATTGTCTGAAGGCATTGGCGAGCGGCTCGTGGTCGGTCCGGAAGGGGGTGGCCGGCAGGCCGGCGCCGTTGCAGAGATTGCTGCCCGCTGGATTGATGGCCCAGGCGTAGCGCACGGCGACCGGGGCCTTCACTTCCGGGCTGGAAACGATCACGGTATCGCCGGCAATCACGGCCTTGCCCCAGACCCATTTCAGGTCCGCCCCGGCGATGGCAAAGCCTTTCAGTTCGCCGCCCTGCGCCACCAGGCCGCCATCGGTGTGGGAGAACGTCACGATGACCTTGCCGTCCACGACCCGGTTGCTCTCGGGCAAGGGGCCGGAGCCCGCCACGCCTTTCTGCTGGTACACCGTTGCCAGGGCCCATTGCGCCAGGCGGCGTCCGACTTCCTGTTTGTTTACCGGATGATTAGATTTTTCTTCGCCGGTCCCGATGGTGACGGCCATGCCAGTGTTGGGAAGACTCAGGGATTGCAGGACTCCCTCACGCACTAACACCCGACCGTGGGTCTGGACCGGCTCGGTCTGAGGCGCGCCGATGTCGGGAAGCTGCACCGAGATGAAGGCAAAATCGTATCCCCACAGGCGGCGCCAGTCCGTGATCATGGTGGCGAGCTGAATCCCGTACAGGTTGGCGTGGACGGTGTAGGAATTGGCTTCGCCCTGATACCAGATGACGCCGCGAATGGCATACGGCGCCAGGGGAAGAATTCTTGCCTTGAAAAGGGCGCCGGGAACAACCTTCTGGGCGGCGGCGGCCTTCTTGCCTTCGACTTCCACGGCCTGCTTGCGGTCGCTTTCGGCCTGCTTGACCTCCTCCGCGCTGGCGGCCGGGGCCTCGCCGGTCGAGGAGACGAGAATGGGCTTCAATTCCGGGACCGCCTGCTGGGCTTCCTGGCTGGTCCACAGTTCGATGGGGGTGCCGCCTGACGAGACGTTGAGCAGTCCGACCGGCAGACCGCCCGTCTTCTGATGGATTTCGCGGCCGAAGAAATAGGCCGCCGCCGAGAAACTGCCGACGGTTTCGGGGCTGCACTCGACCCACTTGTTGTTTTGCAGCGTCCGGATCTTCGGCCAGGTCGCCGCGGGTTGTTCGGTCGCGAAATTTTTGGCCTTGTTCACCGACAGGGCCATGTTCGACTGTCCCGAACACAGCCAGACCTCTCCGACCAGCACGTCCTGGATGGTGCGGGCGCGGGCATCGCCTCCCTGCACGGTGAGGGTCAGGGGCCCTCCCGGCGGCAGGGGGTCGAGCGCCACGGACCATTTGCCGTCCGGGCCGGCTTCGGCGGTCTTCGTCTGGCCGCCGATGCCGACGGTGACCTTCTCGTTGGGATCAGCCTTGCCCCACACGGGAACGGGCCGGCCGGTCTGAAGCACCATGTGATCGGAGAAAAAGGCGGGGAGCTGAACCGCCGCCCCGGCCTGCGAGGCGACCGCCAGCAGCGCCAAAAAGGCGCCAGAAACTGCACGTACGGTTTTCATGAAGCTTGGTTCCTGAGGTTTCTTTTTCTTCGAAAAATTCATTCGCGTTCATTAGCGGATGAAAACGAATTTTAACCGCGAATGAACGCCAATGAACGCGAATAGTATCCCGGTTTGATTAGTCGCAGGGGCTCGTGTTGCCTTTGACGGTTTTGTCATGGAATCAGAAACGCATCCAGTTCCATCGGGCTCGCGTCAAGCTCGAACTGCAGGTCGTTGCCAATCGCCGTAGTCGGAACGGTTTGGCCGGTCACAAGGTTCTTCAATACGGCATCCGGCTTCCCGGCGGGAACTTTGATGGTTAATTTTCTGGCCGTGTATCCCTTGTGGGCCACACCGACATAGGTGCCGTTTGCCGAGGAATAGGTGCGGACTTTCACGTCCTTATCGCCCTGGTCGACCACGGTTCCCGGTATGGCCGGCAGGGCCAGGAACGCCTGCGCAAAACGGCGGTGGCTATCCGCAAATCCACGTCCGAAGGTGTAGGTTGAAAAAGACAGCGTGTTCACATCGCCATAAAACCAGGCCCACAGTTCGGGGGCCATCGCAAAGGCCGGCCCGGCCGGGTTGATCATGCTACCCTCGAATTTCGGACGCTGCGAGTAATAGGCGATGGTCTCCTCATAGAGGACCTGATGATCCACCGCGAGGCCGTCGCCAGTTTTGAAGTAGGCCAGATATTCCGGGTTGTCGGCCACGTAGCGAAGGCAGACCGGGGCGAAAAAAGCGACGCCGTTCGCGTCGCGATAATTGTTCATGGCGGCTTTTTGAATGGGCGGGGTCAGAGTCTCAACCATGTTCACGAGGTCGGAGTTTTTGAGCTTGCCAAAGAGTGCCAACTGCTTCTCGTACAGCCAGTTCTTGGTTTCATTGTCGTAGAGCAGCTCAAATTCCCGGGGCGTGGTCGGCATGATATCACTCAGCATCCAGCCATCCTGATCCCAGTTGTAGTAAAACAGCTTCATCTCCGGGTCGATGGAGCGCAGTTTGTCGCGGATCTTGAGATTGAACTCCATCCGTTTTTTCTGCCACCAGGTTTCGTATTGCTTGCCGGTGTCGCCGGAAGACGCCCACCGCGCGAGGGCCTTGGAATCTCCGGGCGGGACGGGGAGGTTGTTCTCCTTGCAGAAGAGTTCAACATCGAATTGACTGTAACTGATGGTCATCCGGCCGCAGCGCATCCGCCAGAGCAGGCCTTTTTTGAGACACGGATATTTTTCGATATAGGCGCCCATGACTTCGTCGATGAGACGGTCAACCTCCTGCAATGTCGCCGGATGCAGTAGATCCGCCCCCCAGGTGGCGTAGCGCACCATTTTTGCCGGGCCGCCATCGGGGCCGACGCAGCGGGCTTCCTGCGGGAGATCCTTGGAACCGCCATATTCGATACGGGGAATTAGGTAGATGCCGACCTTCTGCGCGGCATCAAGAAATCCCAAGTGCGTGTTCATTATTTTATCTTTTGGCAGTGGTACGAATGGCACGGCGGGATCTTCCTGGATGTAGCCGAGCCGGGTTGGCCAGTACGCGGCGAAATGCCATTTGAGCGTCTCGGGAGCAATGGCGTTCCATCCCATCAGCTTGGCGATTTGCGCGGCCGCCCGCGGGTTGAACTCCGGTTGGCGTTCCCATCCCGTCATCAGGATTCGCCCGGGAAGCCCGGCGGGGAGGATGATTTTGGGCGCGTTCTGTTCGGGGTCAATCTCATAGAGTTTGATCCTGCTGACGGCGGGGCCGGCATACTGGGTTTTGGCGGTATGACGATAGTGTCCGCCCGCGTCAATGAAGGAAACCCAGAAGCCGTTGACAGACGAGGCGGTTCTGCCTCCCTTGTAGCCATAGCCCAACTCATCCGGGGCCACGATGTTGTCGTAGCATTCGTACTTGCCGCTGAGGGGGTAATTATCAAAGGGATCGTCGGGGCCGACGCCCGTTCTCCAACCGGGACAGGTGTAGTTGGCGCCCAGCGCGATGTCCATGGGCGCGTAACGGGGCTTGTCTTCGGGATATTCGACGCGGAGAACATAGGTCTGGCCGGGTTTGAGGTTCCGCCCGATGCGGTAGGAGAACCAGGAGGAGTTTGCAGCCACACGGCTTTTCCGTCCGAGAATCTCCTCAACCGAAATGCCATCCTGCCAGTAATAGTAGTATTTCCGGAGTGCCCAGCGGCCCCAGGTGATGCCGCCTTCCTTGTAAGGATGTTCGTCAAGCGAGGGATCAACGGAACAGTCAATGTCATCGACCAGTTTCAGCCGTCCGTAGGACGTTTCCTCCCAGCTTTCCGGCCGCGGGGCCAGCTCCTTGGCATCACGGCCGGCGTAGTTCAGATCGGTCACGCGCACCGTCTCGGCTGCCAGAATGCCGCCGGCCGCGTTTTTCACCGACACCTGATATTCGAAGAACTCTGAATAATAGAATTTTCTGGCATCTTCCCTGCCAAGCCGGACCACGGCCACGGGCTGGTCGTTTTTGTCTGTGGACACCGGCGTCTCCCCCAGCGCCAGCGTGTGGAATGAGAAATCGGTGACCGCAAAGGACGCCCGGGCAGGCGTATCTCCGACAAGGCGTTTCGGGAAGCGAAAGACCAGTTCCAGCGACTCCGGGGGTTTGGTTCCCATGTCAAAAAGGGCGGCGGGGCGCTCCTGGTCCGGCGTGCCGCCGCCGGGGCGCAGCGTCAGGACACAGGGCTTTTCCTCAAGGAAATCCGGGCGGGAGAAGGCGGCGACTTCAAAGTCGGCAAAAAGGATTTTCCCGGGTGCGCGGAGGGAGTTTGGGTCACTCCGGATTTTGATTTTATCAATGCCGCTTATTTCCTTCATTGGTTTGTATAGGCTGGGCACTGGCGTGTAGGAGGTGGACCAGAACCCGGAAAAGGGCAGCACAACTTGGGTCCATTTGCCCGGACGCACCGTTACGCGGGCAGAATATTCGCCGCCGGCTCCGTCCAGGACGAGATTGATTTCTCCTTCCATGGCAGCGGTTTGATACCAGAATGAAAGGTAATTGTATCCGTGCTCGGCCCAGGTTTTGCCATTTTCCGTCTTGTCCAGCGGATACGTCAGGTATTGCTGAAGGATTCTGGGATGGGTAACTTCCACCGCCAATGCGTCTTTCCCTGCAAAGGCGCCGGCCTGAAAAGAAACCTGATGATGAAGTTCCTCCACCTCTTTCCCCAGGTTCGTGTCGGACTTCCACTTTGCAATGGATTCTTCCCAGAGCGCTTTTGCCTGCATGTCAAAAGGATAGGCGTCGGCCTGCCATTTTGGCATCGAAGCCTCGGCCGTGCAGCCCAGAAGCAGGGGTGGGGACTTGACGGCCGCACCGGGGGGGGCGCCCTGAGATGCGTTTCCAATGTCCCCTGCGGATAGTGACAGGCACGAGCCAAGCAGCAGCGTCCAGGACATTATTTTACAACTCGCCAACGGCGGGATGCTTGTTTTCATGAGCACAACTTTCATTGCACCAGGCTGGCGTTCAGTTCCATCGGTTCCGACTTCACTTCAAACGGAAGATCACGGCCTGCCGCAGGAGTCGGGACAGTTGCGTGGGCGCGAGGTTGGGGCCCTTTGCCCCGCTAAACACGAAAAATTTCGCAAAATGAAGCTCAAAACGGTTTTCGCGTACTTTCGTGGGCAAAATGGCGGTTGGTGAATAATCCAGGAGGAATCGGTTCATCTCGGCTTCGTACGCAGAAAAATCCTTGAAGGTGAAGAGTCGGTCCCGGCCTTCCGGGCCGGCCAGCGTCCAGCGCGCAGTCCCGTCCGGATCGAGTCGGAGGATCACCGGTTTCATTTCATACGAAACACCGGCGTAATTTCCGGCGCATCCTGCCAGCCGGGCGGACTGAAGAGATCGGTAATGTGAATGACTGGCATAATTTTCCCCCGCTTGGCGGATGGATGGAAACGGCCCCGCTTGACCAACTGTCAGCAAAAGAGTGAGACAATGTTTTCCGCGGGGACATCGGCGGGCACGATGTGGGCCGGGGCGCAGATATAGCCGCCGCCGTCTCCCAGCACGCTCAGGCGCCGCTGTTTTTCCGCCCGGATCTGCTCCGGGGTTCCCCTGGGTAAAAGTTCCTGCAAATCCATGCCACCGTGGAAGCAGAGCCGGCCGCGGCCTTTGGTTTTCAGCTTTTCCGGAGTCATGTCCTTGGCATTGGGCTGGATGGGATTCAGAATTTGGACGCCGGCCTCAATCAGATCGTCCAGAAGGGGATACACCGAACCGCAGGAATGATGGAAAATGAAACATTTCGGCGCTACTTCCCGGACGCGACGGTAAAATTCGACCATGTAGGGCTTCACCATTTCACGGAACGTGTCCGGCGACATGAACGTGCCCGTCTGCATGCCGAGGTCATCGCCGAAACACAGGATGTCCACGTCGTCCGCCATGGGCGTGACCACGTTTTCGAGGTTCTGGAGGTTTTCCTGCATCCACAGGTCGAACAGGGCGCGGGCCAGCTCCGGCTCCACCAAGAGATCCACGGAAATCTGTTCGTAGCCGCGGGTCCAGCAGCCGCGTTCGAAAAAACCGGCGCACACGCTCATGCTCACGGCGTACCCGGCCCGCCGTGCCTCGCGCGCCACCTGCCGGCGCCAGTCGATGAACGGAGACGGCAGCACTTCCTGGGGTTTCATCCTCTTGATGTCGTCCAGCGTGGCATGGAGCAGGGGGCGGTTCCTTGGCCATGACTTCGTCCTCATGGGACATCTTCGGCTTCCCGGCCCGGGTTTTCATTTCAAGCTCATACTGAGCCGGATAAAGATCGCGCATGACGGACAGGGCGGGAGCGTAGGGGATCCAGCGCAGATCCACGTTGAATGCCTGCATGATGGCTTCGTCCGGCCAAACGCCGTCCGCGTCCCGGTCCGGGGCCAGTTTGAGGCCGAGGAGGTTGCGGATGCCCGCCAGGACTTGCGGTTCCGCGCAACTGAATTGCGTGCCCCCGAAATCCATGGGGGTGCGATCCGGTTTCTGATGCGTGATCGCGGCAATGACCCGTTCTCGCGACGTCATGCTAAGGCGCTCCGGTATGTCGTGGCTTTTGTGTATTCCTGGTGTGCAGTTCGGTAAATGAGTGGACATAATCCATCTTGCCAGTGGGTCGGAGCGCTGAAAGCGCGGGTCATAATAGCCTGGGGCAACGCCCCAGGGTGGCACGAAAATGAGATAGGAGCCCTGTAGGGGCGAGCCATTTTAAGTTGCGTGAGCATGGTGCCGAATTTCGATGGGCCGCCCCTTCAGGGCTCAACCAGTGTTGTATCGAAATCCTAGGGCGACGCTACGCTCTGCCCTAGGCTGTTATGGTGCGCCCCGTTGGGGCTGAAAAAATACTCTCAGGCGTTGGGGTTTGGCTGTTGGATAC
>CAITSE010000150.1 GCA_903894975.1 uncultured Lentisphaerota bacterium | reverse complement strand
TCACATGGTCAACGGCGCCGAAGGCATCTGGCACATGGGCCAGCGCGACATCGTCTGGACCCGCGTCTCCAAGAACGGTTTTGCCAAAGGGCTGCGCCTCAAGCACTACGGCGAGATCATCCACGCCAAGTTCCTGGCCGATTATCCGGCCATCGTGGACAAGGTCAAGGTCACGCTGGTCACCGACCTGGCCGAGGTTGAGAAACGCCTCGCCGTCGCCCGCAAGGTCTATGACGAGCGCAACCGCCGCCTGGAAGCCATGACCGACGAGTCGGTGGACACCTTCTACTCCTGCCTGCTCTGCCAGTCCTTCGCCCCCGACCATGTCTGCATGATCACCCCCGAGCGCCTCGGCCTCTGCGGCGCTTACAACTGGCTCGACGGCAAGGCCGCCTTCGAGATCGACCCCACCGGCCCGAACCAGCCGGTGAAGAAAGGCGAGATTCTGGATCCGGTCAAGGGCATCTGGAAGGGCGTGAACGACTACGTCTTTACCAACAGTCACAAGAAGTTGGACAGTTTCTGCGCCTATTCCATCATGGACCGGCCGATGACCAGTTGCGGCTGTTTTGAGGCGATCTGCGCCTATGTGCCGGAATGCAACGGCATCATGGTCGTCAACCGTGAGTTCCAGGGCGAGACCCCGGTCGGCATGACCTTCTCCTCGCTGGCCGGCAGCGTCGGCGGCGGGCAGCAGACCCCCGGGTTCATGGGGGTCGGCAAGGTCTTCCTGACCTCGCGCAAGTTCCTCTTCGCCGAGGGCGGGTTCAAACGGCTGGTCTGGATGCCGCGGGAATTGAAGGAGGCCCTTGGCGCCGACCTGAAGTTGCGCTGTCAGGAACAGGGCGTACCCGACCTCTTTGACCAGATCGCCGACGAATCCGTCGCCACTGGCGCCGCCGAACTGCGCGCCTATCTGGAAAAGATCGGCCATCCCGCGCTGGCCTTGCCCAATCTTGCGGACTTCGCCGAGACGGAAAAGACCGAAGTCGCGCCCGTTGCGGCTCCGGCCGTATTTGCCGCGTCCGCGTCGGCGGCGGTTGCCGTTGCCGCGGCCCCGGCCGCACCGTCCCAGTTCACCGCCGAATTGCTGGCCGAACTGAAGGCGTCGTTGCTGAAGGAACTGAAAGAAAGCGTCACCCGCGAGGTCGTGGGCGAGATCATCAACACTCTGAGCGGCAAGTTCCTGGGCGGCGCGCCCGTTCCCGGTGTCCCGGCCATGACTGCGGCCGCGCCCGCCGCAGTAAAAAAGCCCGCCGGCTCGACGGCGAAGGCGCGGCTCGCGGCCGTCAAGAACGTCAAGATCCGCAAGGAAAGCTGCGAGGTGCCGGTGTGCAGCGTCAAGCTCGGCGCGACCAAAGCCGAGGGCGGCACGCGCGGCCGGAGCTACACCATCGGCGGCGCGACCTGCATGCCCTTCCATCTCTGGGAAGGGGAGATGCCGAACCGGCCGCTGGTGGCCATGGAAGTCTTTGACGCCGTCAGTGAGAAATATCCGGCCGTGCTTCGCGCCATCTACGGGGATCTGTTGAAAGACCCGGCGGCCATGGCCAAAGCCTGCGTTGAGAAATTCGGCGCCGACCTGATCAGCATCCGGCTCGAAGGCACGCACCCGGAGAAGGGCAACCGTTCTGCCGAACAGAGCGTGGAACTGGTCAAGAGCATCCTCAAGGCGGTGGACGTGCCGCTGATCGTTACCGGTCACAATCACTTCGACAAGAACAATGAAGTGATGAAGGCCGTGGCCCAGGCCTGCGCCGGGGAAAACCTGCTCCTGAACTGGGTGGAACAGGACAATTACCGCACCATCGGCGGCGCCGCCCTGGCGTACGGCCACAGCGTGGTCGCGCAGAGCCCCATCGACGTCAACATCGGCAAGCAGCTCACCATCCTGCTGACGAACATGGACGTCAAACCCGGGCAGATCGTCATGGATCCCATGACCGGCGCCACCGGCTACGGCATCGAATACACCTACTCGGTCATGGAACGCATCCGCTACACCGGCATCCACGGCGACAAAATGCTGGCCGCACCCATGATCGTATCCCCCGGACAGGAATGCGCCAAGATCAAGGAATTCAAGGCGTTGGAAAAGGATTTCCCGGCCTGGGGCGACCTCGCCAAACGCGCCGCCCTGTGGGAACTCACTACCGCCGTGAACCTGCTCTACGCCGGCGCCGATATCCTGGTCATGTACCACCCCGACGCCGTCAAAGGCGTCAAACAAACCATCACCAACCTTATGGACCGTAACGTGTAACCAAGCGGTGAGATGCCATCCCCTGACATGCTCCTTTCTTTCACATCAAGCTGGAGGTTTTTATCATGGCGATGACAGGACTGCAGATTCAGAAGTTGCTGCCGGGGACGAACTGCAAGGAATGCGGTTCCAACACCTGCCTGGCGTTCGCCATGAAACTGGCGGGCAAGAAGGCGGAGCTTTCGGCGTGTCCCTATGCGTCCGAGGAGATCAAGCGCGTGCTGGGTGCGGCGAGCGAGCCGCCGGTGCGCGTGGTCGAGCTCGGCCCGGAGAAGAAGCTGAAGCTCGGCGGCGAGACCGTGCTGTACCGGCATGAAAAGACCTTTGTCCACCAGACCGCGCTGGGGGTGAACCTCAACGACACCGATCCGGCGGCGGACATCGACAAGGCACTGGCCGCGGTGAGGGACTACAGCATGATCCGTGTCGGCGAGACGCTGGTGGTGGACGTGGTGGCGGTCACCCAGAAAAGCGGATCCGCCGAGACCTTTGCCGCGCTGGCGAAAAAGGCGTACGAGACCACGCAGAAACCGCTGGTCTTGCGCAGCGCCGACCCGAAAGCGCTGGCGGCGGCCGCCGCGGCGGTCAAGGGCTCCCGCAGCGTTTTGGCCGCGGCCACGCCGGAGACGGCCGACGAACTGGTCAAGGTCGCGATGGAGAACGGCCACGCCCTGGCCGTCACCGCGCCCGACCTTGACGCCTTGGCCGCGCTGGCCGGCAAGCTCCGGGACGCCGGGTTCAAGGACGTCCTGCTCCAGCCGCAGACCTTTTCCGCAGCCGAACAGTTTCAGGTCAATTCCCTTCTCCGCACCCTGGCGTTGAAGGACAATTTCCGGGCGTTCGGCGCCGCGAGTTTGCGGTTTGTCGAGGACGACGATCTGCTGGCGAGCACCGCCGCCGCCGTCAACGAGATTTCCAAGTACGGCGGGCTCTGCATCCTGCCGCGGTTCGACGCCGCGCAGTTGGCGACGCTCATGACCTTGCGCCTCAACATCTACACCGACCCGCAGAAACCGATCCAGGTCGAGCCCAAGGTTTATCCCATCGGTGAGCCGAACGCGAATTCCCCGGTGTTCGTCACCACCAATTTCTCGCTCACCTACTTCATCGTCTCCGGCGAGATCGAGAACAGCGGCACCAGCGCGTGGCTGGTGGTGCCCGAGTGCGAGGGCATGAGCGTGCTGACCGCCTGGGCGGCCGGCAAGTTCTCCGGCGCCTCCATCGCCAAGTTCGTCAAGAGCGTCGGCCTGGAGGATCAGGTCAAGACCCGCGAGATCGTCATCCCCGGCTACGTCGCCCAGATCAGCGGGGAGCTCGAGGAAGGACTGCCCGGCTGGAAGGTCCTGGTCGGCCCGCAGGAAGCCGGCGACCTCGAAAGCTTTATCAAGGCCCGCCTGACCCCGGCGTGAAGCGATGGTGCGGTAGAAAGAGAGTGTGCATGGTTGCATATTCGCAATTCGCGAATAGCGTATGTGTATGGCAATGAAATCACAAGACGTTGTTGTTCTGCTCTCGTTGACTCTGCCGGACCGGCGCAGCCTGACCTATGCCGGGCTTGCCGCGGAACTGGGCCTGAGTCAGTCTGAGGTGCATGCCGCGGTTCAGCGCAACGCCGTGGCAGGGTTACTGAACCTTGACGATCGCCGGCCGCTACCGGGACCGGCCATGGAGTTCCTGTGCCATGGCCTTCAGTATGTGTTTCCGGCCGTCCGGGGGGAACCCACACGGGGACTGCCGACGGCTCATGCCGCACCTGTCATGGCCGGGGCTTTTGCCGCGACCGAAGAACTTCCGCCAGTTTGGCCCTATGCGGGCGAGGGCGCGGTCAGGGGCATCACGTTTGAGCCATTGTATGGCAAGGTCCCAATCGCGGCGATTAAAGACCGGCGCCTGTATGACCTGCTGGCTTTGGCCGATGCACTTCGCGGCGGCAGAGCGCGCGAGCGCCGTTACGCGGAAACTGAGATTGGGCGCCGGTTGAAGGAAACCTTGTCATGAATGCCGAAATGCTTCGGCAACTGCAAACGGTCGCAGAGCGGTTGACGCCACTGGGAACGGAATTTGCCTTTCTTGGCGGAGCTGTCCTTGGCCTGCTCATCAACGATCCTGCCGCCGCACCGGTTCGTCCCACCAAGGATGTGGATGTTTTGGTTGGAACCATGAACCGCTCGGCGCATACAAACCTTGAGGAACGGCTGCGCCAGGCGGGTTTCATGCATGACATGTCCGAAGGCGCACCGCTTTGCCGGTGGCGCCTTGATGAGATTACGGTGGATATACTTCCCGTGACCCGGAATGTGTTCGGCTGGAAATCCCAATGGTTTGTGGAGGCGTTGAGCCACGCTCAGGACATCCTTGTGGACAATGCAGGCAAGGTACGCGTGGTCACGGCGCCTTTTTTGCTGGCCACCAAGCTTGAGGCTTTTAAGGGCCGCGGTAACTCCGATTGGTATGGCAGCCAAGATCTTGAGGACATGATTGCGCTGTTGGATGGGCGTTCCGGACTCGTGGAGGAAATCGTTGCTTCTCCCGCGGCGATCAAGCGGTATCTGGCATCGGAATTCGCCAAGATGATGGAATGCCGGGAATTCCTGGATGCGCTTCCCGGACACCTGCCGCCCGACCCCGCCAGCCAGCGCCGCCAGCCCGTGATTCTGGACCGCCTTCGGCAAATCGTATCGATTGCCGATGCCGCCCCAGCCCCGCCTTCAACCGGAAAGCATTAGGTGGCAAATGCTCCATAAACCGCCTACGGCAACCACGGCGCCTGAGGACGAACTTCGGGACATTTCCTTTCATGCTGTTCATCATGCGTCAATTCGCCGCATATCGCCGGTCCAGATTTCTGCGACAAGTTGTCGCAGAAATCCCATGGGGTGCCCTGTGCAGTCCACACTGCCGCCGGAGTTCAACGGCAAATTACCGTCGCCTAGGCAATTGACCGCGGCGGTTTGTGCGATCTTGCCTGGGCATATCAGGAAATAACTCATGCCTTTCATCACGTTCCAACCATTCGGCAAGACTGTTGACGTTCCGCCCGGCACGGAGCTGATGGAGGCGGCGCGGCTGGCGGGCGTGGTCATCGCGGCGCCGTGCGGCGGCAAGGGCGCCTGCGGCAAGTGCCTGGTGCATGTGGTCGCGGGCGAGGTGGACTCGGACAGTCTCGGCGCGCTCTCGCAGGCGACGGTGAAGGAAGGGTTCGTGCTCGCCTGCAAGACGAAGCTGAAGCAGACGCCCGTGATGGTGGAAGTGCTGGAACAGATCGGCCGCAGCAAGGGCCGTTTCCTGGACAGCGCCGATAATCTCAAGCTGATCGCCGAAGAGCTGATCCCGCGGGAACGGGACTATGACCCGCTGGCGACCAAGCATCACACGCTGATCCCGGCGCCGCAGCTCCAGGATGGCCTGTCCGACGCGGACCGGCTCGTCCGCCAGTTGCAGACGGACTTCGGCAAAACCGACGTGCATCTTTCCCTCTACGCCCTGCGCCGGCTGGCCGCGATGTTGCGCACGTCCGGCCCGGAATGTCGGGGAGAGGGCGTTCTCCCCTCTCCCCGAACCCCTCTGGAGAGGGTCTCCGACCCGTTTCCTTTTTGCAAAGCAGGCGTGGCGAAATTCGCTGGCGATGAGAGCGTTGGCGAGATGACTGCGCCTGGG
>CAITSE010000149.1 GCA_903894975.1 uncultured Lentisphaerota bacterium | reverse complement strand
GCGCGGGCCAGGTCGGCGAGGGTGAATAGTGCAGACGATGTCTGCATTTTCCGAGACGGCGTCTCGGAAATGCTCGGCGGTGTTGGGCAAATTTCAGCGCCCTGCAATTCGAGCGACACCGTCTCTCGTTTTTGCACCTCGGCAGATTTGAGCGACAGTGTCGCTCGAATTTGGTCCATCGGTGAAGCCAAATAAAACTGACGAAAGCGACCGAGATTGAACCGAGAAAATCCGCGACCACACCGCGCAGTTAGATCGTCCGCCAAGCGTGAGAGTAATTCCTCGCCATAGCCAGCCCGTTTCTCGCCGCCCTGCTCAAACTCCACAATGCGCCGCCCTATCTCCCAATACGTTGCAGTCATGAACGCATTGACGGCGCGGGCGCTGGCGCGGCGGGCCGCTTCCAGCAATTCACTGACGCCCGTCAGCAGGCCGGGGTAGTCGGCGGCAACGACGGACTTGCCTGGCTTTGTCTTTGCGTCTTTTTTGATGGGCTTGCGGCTCATGTGGCGCCCCCAGGCGGCGGCTCGACGGGGAGGTCGAGGAAGAGCTGCGGGAAGTAGAACTCGTGGACCTTGGCCGGGAAAGCGGCCTGCAGCGGGCCTTTGGGGCTGGGAGTCTCGAAGAAGCCCTCGTCGATGCCCAGCTTGATGATCTCCGCGGAGACGGTGGCGCCTTTGCCGGTGATTTCCTGCACCCGCGAACGCGGGATCTCGCCTTCATCCACGAGGGTGCGGACCACGCGCATGAGTTCTTCGCGGTAGCGTTTGAGGTGCAGGTTTTGAAGCTGGAAATAGCGCTCCACCCGGGTGCGCAACGTGGGCAGGTCCAGGAGTCCGCTCATGAACTGGATCTGGTCGAGCATGGTTTCGAGGAAGAACACGCAGAAATCGGCCAGGGCGGCGTCCGAGAGGTTGCCGCGTCCATCAAGATCGCTTTGCCGGCCGCGGTCGGCGGCTTCCAGGCAGGCGTAGTAGCGCTGGCGTCCGCGGGCGAGGCCGCGGGACAGCGTCCACAGGCCGTGGCCGATGCCGTGGCGGATCAGGAGCGCGTGGGACTGGAGCCGGACGACGCGGCCGTTGCCATCGCCGAACGGATGGATCCAGGCGAGGCGGTGGTGGGCGGCGGCGATGACCACGAGGCGGTCGGCTTCCAGGATGCGGTCGTCGCCGTAGAACGTGTGGAAGCGGTCCAGGAACTGGGGCAGCGCCTCAAAGTGCGGCGGGGTGTGCCGGCCCACGTCCACCATGAAATCGCGCAGGCCGCCGGGCTTGATGCGGTAGCGCGTTTTCCCGTCCTTGGTGGAGGCCCAGTGCAGCGCTTCCGGAAGCCGGGTATAGAATTCCTGGTGGAGCCAGCAGAGGAACTCGGGGGCGTACACATCCACCGGTCCCGCGGCCAGCCGCTCCTCCAGGAGTTTCTCAACGGCAATGTGGGCCAGGCTGAGTTGCTGGTTGTCGCGTTGGCCGGCATCGGCCGAGAAGTCACGCTTCAGGGCGCGTTCAATATCACGGGGGATGGTTTTGTGGCCCTCGATCAAGTTCGAGTAATAGCAGTTCATTTCCCGGATCAGGTCCGCGACCCGCTGGAGCACCTGGGGCGAATGGACCTGCCCGGTGAGGCGGCCGGAGGCCTTCAGAATGTCGCAGGTCAGCTCCGACAGCCGTCCGCCCTGCGCCTTTGGGAGCAGGGGTTCCATCGAACTGGGATGTCGGTATACGTCCACGGTCTTGATTTCCGAAAATCATTTTGAAGATCATTGTCAGGCATTAACATACTGTCAATTGCCGTGTTACAATTTACTACCTATGCTTTTTTATTCATAATCCGAAAATCTTTCTGAAGATCTTCCGTCTCAGGGTTACGCGGCCAGGATGGTGTTCAGTTCTTCGAGCAGTCCGGGCAGCTTTTCGCCGAAGAGCTGGTGGGCCTTGCCCAGGCCACCGCGTTGGTTGAACGGGGAAAGCTCCAGGTCTTCCGGGTCGATGCTTAAGGCTGGTGGCGATGTGGTCGCGGATGAGGTTGAGCCAGCCGAGTTGTTCGGGGGTGAAGACCGCGCCGGCCTTGGCTTTGTCCATGAGCCATTCATTGAACCGTTCCCTTACGGACTCGGCGAAGGGCGCGAGCACGGGCTGCTGTTCCAGCGCGAAGCGGACCAGGGCGACGAGGTCGGCGAAGCGCCCGACCTGGGTGCGGCCTTTTCTTTTGCCGCGGCGTCAAACCCTTGCTCGATGACGACATCCACGGTGACTTTGTCAATGGCCTGTTCGGCGTCCTGCTTGGCCTTGACCAGGGCTTCGCGCAGGGCGGCCGCATCGAACGGGGCGCAGGCTTCGTCGGCGAGCTGTCGGCCGGTGGCGGTCATGGCTTCGGGCGTGACCTCGGTCGGGGAAGCTCCCGGCTTTCCGGTGGCGCGGGCGGCAATGACATCGGGGTCGATGGCCCGGAGCAGGGTGCCGGCGAGAGTGGGCAGGAATTTGCCGCCGGCGAGTCCGGCAGGTTTCCCGCGTAGTGGCCAGACTGGTCAGCGACGGTGGAAAGGGTGGAGCCCACTTTCTTGGCCTCAATCACACCCAGCGCATTGCAGTCCACCAGCAGAAGATAATCGCACCGGCCGTAAGCGGCAAGTTCCTCTGTAATTTTCAGGGACTCCTTGGCAAGCGCAGAATCCGGCGGGGACCTCGTCCATGTCCAGGACCAGGTCTTTTACCTGATTGTTCTCTCGCATTGTCCCTATGCTTGTTTGAGCACAAAAATCTTGCTACGCTTTTGCTACATCAATGTGCATCCTACCATGAAGAAAAAAGGCACCCTATAAGGTGCCATTCGTGCTTAAACATGGTGCCCGGAGGGGGACTCGAACCCCCAAGGCCTTGCGGCCGACGGATTTTAAGTCCGTTGCGTATACCATTCCGCCATCCGGGCTGAAAAAAATACAACCTGAAATCCGGAAGCCGTGGGGGCCGGGTTTCAGGTTGATGGCCGGGCTGTCAGCCGCTCTCAAGAAGCGGCGGTGCCGGCGCAGGAAGTCATAAACAGATTTCGTCGGGCAGACAATCGCCGCGCCAGGCGCAGCCGTACTGGTTGCAGGAGCCGTCGGACGTGCCGAAGCAAGGAAAATTGCCCTCGGCCTGCTGGATGGAACGGATGACCTCGGGCTTTTTAGCAGTCTTGGGCAGGGTTACGCCCCAGGGCTTTGGCCGTTTTCTTGAGTTCGATGATGCTGTGTTTTTTCATGTTGTCCTCCGGATGGCAAGGTCAAGAACCGTTAGGGAACGACATCTTTCCAAGCCCCCAGTTTTCAAGCATTATAGCCGGTGTCCAGCTTTCCTGCCACCGGCGGAGTGTAAACTAGCCGGATTCTAGCTGAACTCTCACCCGCTGCGGCCGGTGCGAATGCCGGCGGAACGGCCGTGCGCGGCCAGTCCTTCCATGGCGGCGAACTCGGCGACCCAGGGCTCTTCACGACGCAGGGCGGCCTCAGTGTATTCCAGCATGCTCATGCGGCGGTAGAAATGTTCCAGGGTCAGGCCGCTGAAAAAGCGTCCGGCGCCGGCGGTCGGCAGGACATGGCTGGGGCCGGCAACGAAATCGCCCAGGGGTTCCGGCGTCCAGGGACCGAGGAAGATGGCGCCGGCGGCTTCAATGCGGGCGGCGACCCGGCGCGGGTGGCGGGTCATGATTTCCAGGTGTTCGGGGGCGATGCGGTTGGCCAGGTCCGCGGCCTGGGCCAGGTCCGCGGCCGCGATCAGGGCGACGCCCCGGTCGAGCACGGCGCGGACACACTCCAAGCGGGGGAGCGCGGCGGCCTGCCGTTCGAGTTCGGCGCGAACGGCGGGGATCTGTTCCGGACAGGTGGTGATGAACACGGCCTGTTCGCGGCCGGAACCGTGTTCGGCCTGAGAGAGGAGGTCGGCGGCAATGAAACGGGGATCGGCGGTGTCATCGGCGATGACCAGAATTTCCGACGGCCCGGCCACCAGGTCCAGGGCCACCCGGCCGTAAACCTGGCGCTTGGCCTCGGTGACATAGGCGTTGCCGGGGCCGACGATTTTCTCCACCGGTCGGATGCTTGCCGTGCCGTAGGCCAGGGCGCCGACGGCGTAGACGCCGCCCAGTTTCAGCACCTCGGTCACCCCGGCCACCTTGGCGGCGTAGAGCACGGCCGGATGCACGCTGCCGGCGGTGCGCGGCGGCGTGACCAGCACGATCTCTTTCACCCCGGCCACCTTGGCCAGGGTCGCCGTGTGCAGGACGGTGGAGACCAGCGGCGCCGTGCCGCCGGGCACATAGACGCCGACGCGGCTGAGGGGGACGAATTTTTCGCCCAGCCGCACGCCGGGGCGCGGCCGGCAGTCCCAGTCCCGGCGTTTCTGGCGCCGCGCGAAGTCCGCGATCTGGCGGTGGGCGGCGGCGATGGCGCGGCGCTGGGCGGGGGAGAGCTTGGCGGCGGCGGCGGCGATTTCCGCCGCGGCGACCGTGAAGTGGCCGGGGACGAGCTCGGCGCCGTCGAACTTGCGGGCCAGGGCCGCGACCGCGGCGTCGCCGCCGGTGCGGACCTGCTCCAGGACGGCGGCGGCGGCCTGTTCGACGGCCGGGTCATGGCGCTGCCGGTCCAAAAGAGCCGTGAAACGCGCGGCGAAATCCGGCTGGTTGTGGGAGAGAATTTCCATGGGCGGCGGTCCTGGCCTGCGCGCCCCGCCGCGGACGGTTCCGGCGGCGGCGGGCGACGGTTGGGAGTGGACGAGGTCAGGAATGTAAGCGCGGTTCCGGCGATTGGTACCGGGAACCGGCTTCATTCCTAGCCTGAATTATTCATGATCCGATTTGGCCGCGAAATTCCTCTTAAAAATCAAAAGGGATGCTATTCGCGTTCATTCGCGTTTATTCGCGGTTCAAAAGCAGGAACATATTTTTATGGAAATATTATATAACATTTTCTATTTTAACCGCTAATGAACGCGAATAAATTTTGAATTAGCGGGAAAAGCGGATTGGAGATCAAACAGGGTTGTCACGCTGTTCATGAATAGATCAGGCTAGAACCTTCTGAGCGAAAAAAGTTGCTTTGGGGTCGTGATTTACGCGCGGAGTTCATCGTGGTTGCCGACCGGAACTTCGTGGCATTCAAACGCCTGACGCCGGCGACCATTGATGCTTTCGCGGATGAGTGTATATTCAATGTAGATACAACCAGAGGGAACGTGATTATGATCACAAAAGTTCAAAAATGGGGCAACAGCCTGGCCGTGCGCATTCCCCGGTCCGTTGCCAAGGAAACGCCACTGTGTTCAGGTGACTCCATTACGTTGGCATTGCAGGACGGACAGATCGTCATTGCGCCGATCCGGCCGCAGAAGTACAGGCTGGAGGCCCTCCTAAAAGGAGTCACCGCGCAGAACCGGCATACCGAAGTTGCCACAGGCGATGCTACCGGGCAGGAGGCGTGGTGATGCCGGCGCCTTACTGTCCAAAACGCGGGGATGTGGTTTGGCTCGCATTCAGTCCCCAGGCGGGGCATGAGCAAGCCGGACACCGGCCCGCCCTGGTACTCTCGCCGGAAGCCTACAACCGCAAGGTGGGGCTGGCGTTGCTTTGCCCGATTACAAGCCAAGTCAAAGGCTACCCATTTGAGGTCGCCCTGCCTCCAGGGAAAAAGGTTTCCGGAGTTGTCCTCGCGGATCAGGTCAAAAGCCTGGACTGGAAGGCCCGGCAGGCATCATTCTGCTGCGCGCTTCCCCAAGAGACCGTCCACGAAGTCCTTAATAAGCTTGGGACATTGATTGATGAGTAGGAAGACGGGATGACGAACCACGGCAAAGAAAATCATTGCAAGGTCCGGCGCACCTTAAACCGTCCGGAAACAGTGCAGAAATCCATGCGCCGGTCGCATATCCGCGTTGAGGATGCGATCACCGAGTTCCAGCGGACGTTTGCGGTGCCTGGGCGCAGCTTGGTCAACGAACTGATTGAAGAACGCCGCCAGGCTGCCGCTCATGAGTAAATGCGCGTATCTCGTAGAAGCGTCCGTGCTTCTGGTGCGCTGGCGTGGAAGGGGATGCGCGGCGTGAAGGTGCATGCGGTTCGATGAAACGGCCTCGCGCCTGCCGATCGTGCCGGGGAATTCCGCGTTCCCAAAGGCTGGCCCATTTGCCTGCTGCATGATATACTTACAGCTAACGATTCCTTTGTGCCCAGCGTGACACCGATGAGTGATCCAGCTCGGTCAACTCAGCGCCAGGCGTTAGCGCCCCCCCCTGCGCAAGAGGTTCAGATGAAGAGCATGAATCGCACCACGCCCCTTGCCGCCACCGCCACACCGGCAAAATCGTCAATTTCGGGGTGGTTCCGCGCTATCCCCTCCCGTTCGATCCGGCCCGTGAAATCAAAATTCCTATCCGTCGTTTGTGCGGCGGCGCTGGTGGCAACCGCCAACGCTCAATCTCTCCCCTCGTCTTATGACCTGTCGAGCGAAATGCCGCCGATTGGGGATCAGCAAGTGAACCGAGGTCGAGGAGGGACTGCGTGTCAGCTCTGGGCAGCGGCTGAGACCTTGACCCAGTATGTCAAACACTTCGAGCATCCAGAGTGGGATTTGACCAACCCCCAGCATCAATTCAGCCCTTCGTTTATTAACAACGCTTACACACCAATACCTGGTGTTACTTATTCGGAGCCGATCACGGAACTCACAAGAGTTGGTGGTATTGCCCAGTCCATATATCCCTATGAAAACTTTTTTACAGACGCCGGTGTAACTACGGCAGAGAGACAATCGGGGTTACTCTATCGGGTCACAGGATTGAATACTCTTTGGGACTATGCCAAAACCCAAACCCCTCCGATATATTCGACCTCACAAACCTTGATAGATCAGGCCAAGAGCTACATCGTCAGCGGTCACGTTCTGGACGTTCTGCTTCGTGGCGACAACTTGATGTTTCCAGATACGAACGGCTATCCCGCCATGAATTTCTATGACCCGGTCTATCCAACCGGCGCCAATTTAACTTCCATGGGACACCAGGTGGTTTTTTGCGCCTACAACGACAACATCAACCCTTCGGCCACTGACCCCGACCATCGCGGAGGATTCCTGATGGCCAACTCGGAGGGGGCCAACTGGAACGGTGACATGCACGGATATCTCTGGGTCAGCTATGCGTATGTGGAACAATATGTCGCCGAATGCTCAGTGATTACCAGTATCGTATCCGACACTCCCGTGATTACAGGGCTTGATGTCTCGCAGGGAAAACCGGGGGATGTGGTCAGCATTTGCGGCGTCAGTTTCGGTGGTGAGTTAGGGGACGCCAAAGTGCTGTTTAATGGCATTCAGGCAACTAATTTGTTGTTTCTCAATAACAGCATCGAAGCCGTCGTTCCAGACGGGGCAACCTCAGGAGAGCTTGTCGTATATAATCTGAATGGACTCTCCAGCAATGCCGTCGAGTTCACCGTCGTCCCCGAACCGTCCACGGGGTTGATCGCCTTGGGCGTGATGTCCACGCTGATGATGCGCCGCCGGAAAAGAACCGGTGACGTGACGGCGGAAGAGCCCCGGCGCCATCATTCCCGGCGCCGGTCGTCTTACCACTGAGACCGTGAAAACTTCGCGTTAATTAGGAAAGGGGCGGCCATCCGCCCTTTTTTGCTGCCCGTTTCACGCCGCCAGCTCCAGCCGGTAATGGCAGTGGAGGCCGTAGGGACAGTCACCGCACGCGAATCCTTGGTCATTGGGCAGGAACTGCTCGGCGCGGACCATCTGTTCGATGACCCGCACCGTCTCCCGGCCGAAGGCATGCGATAAATCTAAGATCAAACCGACCGGGTTTTCCTTCAACGTTCAATGTTGAATGTTCGTTTTTCCTTAAGTTGACGCGCATGGGCCGAAGGGTGGCGGCTATCCCTCTAAAAAACACGTCACCTTGTCAGGACGGGCAAAAATAACGGCTTTGCGAAAGCGTACGATCAGGCCATCTTCGCCCTGCCCTACCCCTTCGCTACCCTCATTTTACCCTGCCGCCACCGCGGTTTTCTCTCCCCGACCCACACTTTTGAACTCTCGTCCGTATTCAACTGAGCTCGAAAAAGTGGTGTAAAAATTGGTGTGATTCGCGGCTCGTACCCCCGGCTTTTCCGGGTGTTTCACCAAGTTTCAAACCACAAAAAATCCCAGACTAACGAGCTGGGATTAAGGGGATAAAATGGTGCGCCCGGTGCGGTTCGAACGCACGACCTTCTGCTTCGGAGGCAGACGCTCTATCCAGCTGAGCTACGGGCGCGCAAAGCGGATTCTACCATAAACCGGAGCAGGGGATTTTCAAGATTCTCCGAAACGGGATAAACGTGGTGCAAACACGTTCCTACAGGTGTAGGCGCGGGCGTGCCGCCCGTGTTCCCTGGCGCCGCATAGCCCCGTGATGGGAGTGTCCTATTGGGACAGATCAGGGGGCGGGTTCCGCCAGGGGTTGGGCGAAGGTCCAGGCCACAGCGGCAGCATAGGCCGCGGCGTCGCCGGCGCGGCGCACATGGGTCTGGACTTGGCGGGGCTGAGCGAAACCGCACGCTAGGTATTCCCAGTGCTCCCGCATCTTATCCAGCAGATGTCCGGGGCCGCTCAACCATTGGCTGTAGCCTTCGTGCAGCCGGTCATGGAATTCGCGCAGTTGCCGGCGGCGGATTTCAGGGTCGGGCAGGGGCGCGCCCAGGAGTTGGGAAGGAAGGAAAGGGCAAATCAGCGCGCCACGGCCGATCATCCAAGCGGCGGTTCCGGGAAGCTGTTGGCGCAGGGCGCGGAACCCGTCGGGGCTGGTGATGTCGCCATTGTAGACGAAAGGGTGACGGCAAAGCGCCAGGGCCTGGGCGGCCCGGGCGATGTCCACCGGGCCGGCATACATCTGGACGGCGGTGCGGGCATGCAGGATCACCTGGGTCAGGGGATGGCGGTTGAGGACTTCGATGACGGTCCGGAATTCATCCGGGTCGCGATAACCCAGGCGCAATTTCACCGAGAGCCGCACCGGGCAGTCGGCCAGGGCCGCGGTCAGGATGGCGTCGATGCGGTTCGGGTGCGGCAGCAGTCCCGCGCCGCGGCCGCGTTTGGCGACCATCGGGTAGGGGCAGCCCAGGTTCCAGTTCACCTCGTCATGGCCGAGGCGGTGCAGTTCGCGCAGCGCGGCGGCAAAAGTCGGGGCGTGATGCGTGAGCAGTTGCGGCACGGTCCGGAGCGCGCGGTTGTGCTCCGGCGCCACCTGCCGCAGTTCGCCGGGGCGCATGGGCTGTCCCTGGCGCAACGGGATAAACGGCGCGACGGCGCCCGCGAAGCCGCCGAAGCACCGGGCGAACGCCTCGCGGTACACGGCGTCGGTGATGCCGCGGGCCGGGGCGAGAAGCAGGCTCAGCGCAGGTACCATTTGCCATCCACGAGGTCAAAGCGGATTTCAGGCAGGTCTTGCGCTTCTAGCCTGAACTTGAACGTGGCGCATTTGCCGTCCTGCGAGATTTCCGCCTGCTGATTCTGAATTTCTTTCAACGCGTCAAGCAGTTTGGCCCCTTTCCCGGTAGAAAGCTTTTTCGGGGCTTCCTTCTCCAAACCACCCGGGTGATCCTCCATCTTCATGATCACCTTCGGCTCGGCCAGCAGGCGGACGGCCTCGACGTATTTCTTCTCTTCCAGCAGCGCGATGGCGGTCTTGATCTTGGCGGACAGATCTTCCACCGCGGTGGCCGGCTGAGTCGAGGGCGGCGGCGCCGACGGCGTCTGGGTGTCGGGGATTGCGGCGCCGCGGGCCGCCGGCAGTGTCACGGCGGCGGCGAGGGTCAGGATGAGGATGTGGATGTGGAGGCGAGGATTAATTTTGGATTCCCGATTTTTGATTTTGGATTTGGAATGGGACGAAGATCGCCACGCCTGCCGAAGGAGATTGGCCTGATCTATTCATGAACAAGGCAATGTACCGTTTGATCACCGATCCGTTTTGCCCGCTAAATACGCGAAATATCGCGAAATGGAGGTCGGAATTACTTTCGCGTACTTTCGCGCCTTTTCGCGGGCAAAAAGGCTGTTGGTGAATCATTCAGGTTATACCAAATTCACTTTGAAGGAAGACGTTTTCTCGCCAAGTCGCCAAGCTCGCAAAGAGCGGACTTCACCTTGAAAACATGGAGTTGTGACTTTCCTTGGCGATCTTTGCGCCTTTGCGAGAGACGGTTTTTTAACCGGCCGCCGCCGGTGCGGGGATTCCGAGGAAGGCGCAGAAGAGTTGCGTCACCTCGTCCGCCGAATCGTCCGGGCGGAAGAAGATGGTTCCGTGGTTGCGGTCAGGGATAATGTGGCAGGCGGTGTGACGGTGGCCGGCGTGGCGCATGGCGGCTTCCATGAGGCGGTTTTCCTCCGGGCGGCAGGGGATGTCGTCGCTGCCGGCGATGAGCAGCAGCGGCGGGGCGTCAGGGCGCACATGCCACAACGGGGCGGCATGGTCGATGAGCGGCCGGTCCGCGGGATGGCCGATGGCGACGCGGTAGGCGAAGTGACTGGTCATCTGCCCGCTGAGCGCGATGACACCGGCGAGACGGGAGGGCTCCTCGCCGTACGCGGCCAGCCAGCGGCGGTCCAAGCCGACCATGGCCGCCAGGTACGCCCCGGCCGACATGCCGCCGAGGAACAGGCGGCGGCAGGCAAACCCATGCGCCGCCAGGGCGGCGGGCGCCCAGGCCACCGCGGCGGCGACGTCCTCCAGACAGGCCGGCCACGGGGCGTGCTGCAAGAGGCGGTAGTTGATCCTGCACACCGCGAAGCCGGCCGCGGTCAGGTGCGCCTGCAGCGGGTCTTCACAGCTCTTGCTGCCTTCGCTCAGGCCGCCACCATGGGCCCAGACCAGGCAGTCGCCGGCCGTCACGGCCGCATCCGGCAGATACAGGTCGGCGGATTGTCGTTCCGCGGCGGGCTGGCGGTACGGCAGATCGGGGATGCAGCGCATGATTCGGATTCCTGAGAAAAGTTGGGGCGGAGGGGAAACTATAACCGCTATGCCTTCAAGAGAAATGCGGCAAAGCACAGCACGCAACCGACCAGGGCGGATCGGGGGCGAACAGCCGTCCAGAGCCCACCAAGGGGAGGGGGGGCTCACAAAATGGGAGGGCGGGCTTCCAGCCCGGCCAAACGGGCCGGCGGGCATCTTGCCCGCCGCTTGGTTCGGCGTCCCTGCTCCCTGTAAATCTCCATCGCCTTCCCAACCCGGCCCGGGCCCGCCAAGCCCCGGCGCGGCGCGAATCCCCCTCTTCTTTGTGTTCTTTGCGTTCTTTTGCGGCAAAAATGATTGGAAGGGAATCGTATTCCTACTCCGCGAGCAGGAACGCGGCGAAGCTCAGCACATAGCCGGTGAGGCCGACCAGCAGGCAGGCCACCGCCAGGTGATACAGGCGGGTGCGCAGGTTCCGGCGGCGGATCAGGAAGACGAAGGTGGCGTCCATCTGTTCTTCCCGGTACCGGGTCATCCACCGGATCTGCAGCGGTCCGCACAACAGGACCAGGGCCGAGGCCAGAACCGAAATCACCCCGAGAAAGACAAAGACCCGCGACAGCGCCCCCGACTCCGCCATTTTCGGTCCGGAAAAGCCGGTGATGGTCAAACAGATGGTGATCAGGCCAAGCAACATTTGGGCCCGTGTCTGCAAGACCGCGAAAGCATCCCGCAGCCAGTCAAAAATAGGCGGCACGCCGTTCTGCCCGTGGATTTCTTTCAAGAAGCGGAGTTCTTCTTCGGGAGTGAGCTTTTTCATGGTTGTTTTCCGGCCATGATTTCCCCGTGAGCAAGTACAAACAGTAGCCCGGGCAAGCCGGCCGCAACGATGGCATGACACCACAAACTGCGGTTCCGGCTTGGCCGGGCGAGACATAACAATTTTGTTGCCATGTGGTTAATAAAGCAAAAAGATTATACCATGCCGGCAGACGGATGTCAACCGCCGGGGTCAACTCCCACAGCACGCCGTGGGCGGCGGCGGACAGCTCGTCCACGGGCACATGATAGGTGCGCAGCGGATTGAGCCTGTCGAATCGGATGCCGGGGTGACGGATCCATCTTATTCGCGTTCATTGGCGTGTATTAGCGGTTAAAAAATAAAATTTTATAGAATAGTTATGCAAGAATCTGTTCCTACTTTTGAACCGCGAATGAACGCGAATAGTATCCCTGTTTGATTGGTATTTAAGGCGCGGGCTAGGGCCGGGCGGATTTGCCGATCATCCGGGACATGGCCGTGATCAGGATCACCGTTCCGGCGGTTGCCGCCAGGCAGGCCAGGCCGGAGGCGGAGGATCCGGCTTGTCCGGCGGCCGCCGCGGCCGCGCTTTTCTGGTAGACCGGAACCATCCAGGTGAAAACATAGGCCTGGAGGCAGGCCATGATCCCCACCAGGGTGGTCAGGATCAGTGAATGCTTGATGGTGAAGCGGAAGATTTCGCTTTCATGCCCCACCAGGCCCACGGCGGCGGTGGCCACCGCCAGGGATTGCGGGGAAATCATTTTGCCGCAGACCCCGCCCACGCTGTTGGCGGCCACGGTGATCACCGGGTCCACGCCCACCTTGGTTGCGGTGACCTCCTGCAGTTTGCCGAAGAGGGCGTTGGCCGAGGTGTCCGAACCGGTCATGAACACCCCCAGCCACCCGAGAAAGGCGGAGAAGAAGGGGAACAGCACGCCGGTGTTCGCAAACAGGCCGCCCAGGGCGCCGGCCATGCCGGCGAAATTCATGACATACGCGAATCCCAGGATGGCGGAAATCGTCACCAGCGGCCAGCGGACGGAGCGGATAGTGGTCAGAAAAACCCGGAGCGCCGTGGAAAGGGAGGCGCCCATCAGGACAATGGAAACCAGGCCGGCAAAAAACACGGCGGTGCCGGCGGCGCTCAGGAGGTTGAAAGGATACACCGCGGGCATGGGCTGTCCGTCGCGAATGACCGCCTCATGCAGGCCGGGAATGGGAATATTGATCAGGGAGAAGTGATCCAGGACGGCCTTGACCGGTTTGACGCCCCAAGCGGCCACCAAAACCGTCAGGACCACATAGGGCGCCCAGGCGCGGAAGATCTGGCCGCGGGTGTAGGCCAGTTTGGCCTTTCCGGCGGCTCCGGCTTCGTGGTCAAAGGTCCAGCTTTTCCGGGGGTGCCACACGCGCAGGAAAAGGGTGAGACAGAAGATGGAGGCCACCGAGGAAAGAATATCCGGCAGCATGGGGCCCATGAAATTGGCCACCAGTCCTTGGGTCAGCGCAAACGAGGCGCCGCACACCAGGGCGGCGGGCCAGACTTCCAGCCCCTTTTTCCAGCCGCTGACAAGAATCACAATGTAAAAGGGGATGAGGATGCTGATGAAGGGGAGAGTGCGTCCGGCCATCTGGCTGATGGCGAGGGCGTCAATGCCGGAAACCTGGCTGGCGACCAGGATGGGGATGCCGATGGAACCGAACGCCACGGGGGCGGTGTTGGACAGCAGGCAGATGCCGGCGGCGTAGATGGGCCGGAACCCCAGGCCGATCAGAATGGCGGCGGTAATGGCCACCGGCGCGCCGAACCCGGCGCAGCCCTCGATGAACGCGCCGAAGGAAAAGGCCACCAGCAGCGCCTGCATCCGGCGGTCGTCGGTGATGGCGGCCAGGGAATTTTTGATAATTTCGAACTGGCCGGTTTTCACCGAAAGGTTGTAAATGAAAAGCGCGTGAATGATGATCCAGGAGATGGGCCAGAGGCCGAAGAGCGCGCCGTCCAAAGCGGCCAGGAGGGAAAGCGTTGCCGGCATTCCGTAGCCGGCGACGGCCACCAGCACGGCGAGAAGCAGGGTGCCGAGCGCCGCCCAGTGTCCTTTGATTCGTTTGGAGGTCAGAGCCCAGAACAGGAACAAAAGTGGAATGGACGCGAGGAACGCCGAGAGATACGCATTGCCGGCAGGGTTGCTGTCTTGAATCCATGTCATGGAGGTGTTCCTGGGCCCGGGGGGGGCGCGTTCCGTTGCCGGGCCGGTTGCCGGAAAGACGATTATATCATGCCTGAATTCAGGCGTCAAGCCCAGATCCCCGAGCGGAACAAAACCCGCGCTAGTCAAAGGTCAGGATCTTCGCGAGGCCGGTCACCTCAAAGACGTCCATGACAGTCTCGTTGACGTTGCGGACGGTCATGCCCCCCCCGTTTTTCATTTGCTTCTGCGCCAGGAGAATCACGCGCAGCCCGGCGCTGGAGACATAGGTCACTCCGGCAAAATCCAGCGTCAGGCGGGTGACGCCGTTCCGCGGGCGCTTCAACGCCTCTTCCAGCTGCGGCGCGGTGGTGGTGTCCAGCCGTCCCTCAATGGCCAACGTCAGCCTGCCGCCATCCAGCCGTTCGGTCAGATTCATGGCGTCCGTCTCCTTAGCCCGGCCAAGCCGGAATCAAGTTTGTGGTGCTATGCAATCTCTGCGGCCGGCTTGCCCGGGCTACTGTTTTGGCTGGTCAGAACCGCGCGGGTAACCAAGCGGACTCTTTGGGATCTTGAATGGGGTAACCGGGAAAGTCCGCTTACTGACGTGCGCGGTTCTGACGGGAAAAAAGCCGCGAAGAGCACGAATTCGTGAAGTGAGATTGACATTCTCATGAATAATCCAGGTTAAAGCGTGAGCCGAAGGTGGTTTTTTCCCGCTTCGAACGTACAGGTGCGGGTCTTGACCAGGTTCCGGACAATCCGCCCGGAGAGATCGTCGTCCCCGCCGTCGTCCGCCACCGGGTCATAGGGCGCCCCCCCGTACGTCAGCGCCAGCTCGATCGTGCCGTTTTCCTCGGCATACCCGACGCTGATGGCGATGGCCACGACGTCCCCCTGTTTTGCGAGAAGCGCGTTCATGACCAGTTCCTCGATCACCAGCTGGATGTGGTTGATCTGCTTCGGCGACAGCATCTGCTTATGTCCGAAGTTCTCGATGCCCGCGTTGAGGCGGTAGAGGTCAAAGTTCCGGGACCGGATCTCGAAGCCGAAAAGCTTGATTTTCTGGATGAAGGCGCGCGTCTTGTCGCGCTTCGGTTTTTCAAACATCTGCTTCGGCGGCCCCTCTTCATAGATAATTCCCTCGTCCATGAACAGCGCGCGCGTCGAGACATCCCGCGCGAATTTCATTTCGTGGGTGACGATCATCATGGTCATCCCCCGTTCCGCCAGTTTGCGGACCACGGCCAGGACCTCGCTGACCATGGTCGGGTCAAGCGCGGAGGTCGGTTCGTCAAACAGCACGATTTCCGGGCGCATGGCCAGGGTCCGCGCGATGGCGACGCGCTGCTTCTGCCCCCCCGACAGTTCATCGGGATAGGCGTAGGCCTTTTCCGAAAGCCCCACCATCGCCAGCAGGTGCATGGCCGCCTCAAAGGCCTCCCGGCGACCCATCCGCAGGAGGTCGACCGGCCCAAGCATGATGTTTTCGATCACCATCAGATGCGAGAACAGATTGAAAGACTGAAAGACCATGCCCATCTTTTGGCGCAGCTTGAAGACATTGCTCTTCTTGTCGAGCAGATTGATCCCGTCGATGACGATCTCGCCGCCGCTCGGCGTTTCGAGGAGGTTCAGGCAGCGCAGGAGCGTGCTCTTGCCGGTGCCGGACGGGCCGATGATGGAAATCACCTCACCCTTCTTGATTTCAACGTTGACGTCCTTCAGAACCGTCGTCTCGCCAAAGGCCTTGGACAAATGTTTCACGCTGATCATGGGCGCCCCACCCCTTTCACCATCCGCTTCCTCTGCTTCGGATCGATTTTCACTTCGACCAAGGACAGCAAGTACGCCGCGGCATAGGCGATGGCGAAATAGATCAGGGCGGTCGCGAGGAGCGGGAAGAAGGCCTCGTAGGTCCGGCTCCGGATGATGTCGCTCATCTTGGTCAAGTCCTGGATGGCGATGTATCCGACCACCGAGGTCATCTTGAGCATCGAGATGAACTCGCCCTTGAACACCGGCAACCCGTGCCGCGCCGCCTGCGGGAAGGTGATTTTGGTGAACACTTGGAACCGGTTGAACCCGAGCGCCACGGCCGCCTCCTGCTGCCCCTTGTCCACCGCATCGATGCCGGTGCGCATCATCTCCGACACATATGCGGCAAAATTAATCGAAAACCCGACGACCGCGACGAAGATCGCGTTGATGTCCACACGGCCAAACACGATGTAATACAAGATCATCAGCAGCACGACAATGGGCGTTCCCTGAATCGTCCGGATAAAGACCTTGGCCGGAATGCGGGCCCAGGCGGATTTCGACCGGCGCATCATGCAGACGCCGAAGGCCAGCAGGGTGCCGAAGACCGCGGAGAGAACGGAAATCAAAATGGTCACCTGGATGCCCTGCCACACCAGCCTGTAGCGATCCTCCGTCACGAAGGTGCGACGGAAGCTCTCGGCAAGATCCGAAAAGAACCCGGTTTTCCCGTCCATTGCCCGGGAGGCCGCGGGGGAGGATTCCCCTTGAATCTGCGGCGGAAGAACCGGTGTTCGGATCAGGACGACCTGCGGGTTGTCGAAATACCGCTCCGTAAAGTTGACTTTCTTTTTGCGCTCCTCAGTCGCCACCATGTTGGAGACGATGACATCGGCCTTGCCGGATTGCAGCGCGATCACCAGGGCCGAAAACTGCATGTCGCTGTATTCGACGCGCATCCCCAGTTCGTACGCCATGCGTTCAATCAACTCGCAGTCGATTCCCGCGAACGCATTGTTCCGCACGAAACACATGGGTTCCCGGTTGGCCGCGATCGCGACGCGCAACAACTTCCCGTCCTTGACGCGCGGCCGTTCCGCGATCTCATAGTCCGCGTCGCCCTCCTTGATCCAATGGGAAATGATTTGGGCCAGCGTCCCGTCCTTTTTGAACCGCGCGAGCACCTCGTTGAGCTGCCGCAGCAGGGGCTCGTCCGCTTTCGCCACCGCGATGAAGGCCCCCTCGTTCATCAGGTTGCCGGGGAGGATGACCAGATCCCGGTTGTGCTTCACGAAATTGAGCGCCGTGGTGTAGGCGGTGATGACATAGTCCAGCTTGTTGCCCTGCAGCGCGGTGACCGCATCCGAGATGTTGTCATAACTGCCGACGCTCGCGAGCGGATAGTGGTCCCGCATGTAGAACTCGGCGATGGAACCGGTCATCGCCCCCACGCGGCCGGTGGCCAGCCTGCCGGGGTCGGCGAGCTCCTGTCCCGGGTTTCCGGTGGGTTTCGCCTTCTTCACCAGCAGGGCCTGTCCGCCGGAATAGTACGGGACGGTGAAGTCCACGCTTTTTTTGCGTTCTTCCGTGATGGTCATGCACCCGGCGACCATGTCCACCTTTTCCGCCTTCAGCGCCTCAATGAGCGCGCCGAAATTCATGGGAACCAGTTCGATTTTCATATTCAGGGCGTGGGCGATGCGCATCGCCAGTTCCACGTCGAGGCCGCGCGAGGCGCCCTGGTCGCCGACGTAACTCATGGGTTCGGTCACGTTGTCGTGCCCGAAGCGAATGGTGCCGGCGCGGCCGTCGAACCCGTCCCGGCCGGAAAGGTCCGGCAGCGTTTTCACCGCCGGATCCGCTCCGAACCACTTGTCCTCCATCGCCTTCATCGTGCCGTCTTGCTTAAACCGCGCGATGACCGCGCTGGCCTGCGGCCCCAGTGGATGCCCTTTCCGGACGGCAAAGCCGTACTGGTCCACGGAAAGCAGTTCCGGCAGCATCACCAGGTCGGGGAACTGCGCCACGACCAGCCGGGCCACGGGCGCATCGGCGGCCCAGGCGGAGACCTTGCCCGTCCTGACGGCCTGCACCATCGCGGAGGCGTCGTTGAAGTATAGGTGCGTCACCTCCGGGATCACCCGGTTGATGCTGACGTCGAACACCGTCCCCGTCAGCGACGCGATCTTCTTCCCCTTGAGGTCGGCAAAACAGGTGACCGGCCGGTCCTCCGGCGAAGAAGCGGGAGCCTTGGCCGGTGCGGGGGCGGGTGGGCCTGCCGCTTCTCGGGAGAAACCCGGCGGAACGCAAAAACCCAACATCAGAAAAAGTGCAATCACGCCACGGCGTTTTGCGTTCTGCCAACTTCTCACGTTGTTCGCATCCCTTCTGCAAGGATTTTCCGCGCCGCCAACGGCCCTGCCGTCCCAGTGTCCTTGAATTAACGAATCCGCTGAAGAGCTGACCGCAAGGCCGGGACATGGTGTTGCACGGCGTCCCAGACGATTTCATCGTCCACGGAATCGTAGCCGTGAATAATACGATTGCGCATGCCGACAATCCGGCGGATTTCGGGAATGCTGTTCCGCAGCGACTCAAGGGCGTCATGTACGCGCGTTTTGAGCTCAGTGCTCATAGAGCGGCTGCCGGGTCGCGTCAACGGACTGACGAAAATAGGGGTTTCGGACTGACGCCTGAGTCACCAGATCCACATGTCGTCCAAAAAGACGTTCCACCTGGTATTTCCGGCAGAGCTCGGCCACTTCATTTTTCTTTTGTTTGACCAGCGCAATCATGCCGATACAATAAGACAGGAAGAGGCTGCCTGCCACCGTGCGGTGGGCACTCCCCCGCTTTTTCACCTGAGGCGCCCGTCTCCACGGCATTCCCATCGTTACCCGCGGGTATCCGGGAACGGTTTTCTGATCGATACCGCGTTACACCGTGTAGCGTTCTTCGTCTTTGGGCAGCGGCAGGATGTGGGATCTTTTGGCCGGGTCCAGCGGTTCCAGCAGGTTGGCTTTGAAATCCTGGTCGAAGATCCGTTCAAAGTCCAAAGAATCCAGGGTGCCCGTCATCCCGGAGACCTTCCGATCCATCAGGGCCAGGGCCAGTTCCCGCACCATCGGGCTCACGGGGACCAGGGTTTTTTCGCCGATCAGCCGCACGTCGCCGGAAACGCTGCCGTCGGGCAGGCGCACATTGATTTCCGGGGATTGCCCCACGACGGCCCCGTCGTCAATGGTCGGCGAGACTTTGTGGAGCGTAACGCGGGTGACGGCGGCCTGGCGTTCGATCAGGTCCTCCCAGGGTTGGGGCCCGGCGCCGTGACCGTGCAGCAGGTCGGACGGGTGGACATTGTAGATGCCGTAGGCGGGAAAGTCGATGATCTCCCTGTCGATCACCTGTCCGAACGCCGCCACCACGATGACCTCGGGGGCCCAAATGCGGAGAAGCTCGCGGAAGGCATCGCTCTTGACCTCGCCCGTGTAGCAGGGGATGCCCCGGGACAGGGCGCGGTGCAGGATGCACCACTCGTAGTCTTCCCGTTCCGCCTCGTCGTAGTAGCGCCAGAACCGTTTTTTCACGCAGATTTTCGCGTCCGCGTCCAGAGGGTCGTCCGTCACCAGTCCCACCACCCGGATGCCGCCGGGTTTCAGCGCTTCCAGGGACAGCAGCGATTCAAAAGCCAGAAGCCCCATGGTCCAGGCGCCGACACACAGCACGCGGAGCCCCTGATCAGGCCTTCCCGCCGCCTTCTCAGGCGCAGGCAGGAAGAGCCGGCCCCACCGCGAACCCGCCACCCGGGTGATCTCGCCGCCCGCGTTTTCCACGGCCAGCCTCGCCAGAAGGTCATTCTCCAGATTTGAACCGTCGGTCATGGAACACCTCTTTGAACTTCCGCGGCATGAAAAACTTTTGAGAGAAACGAAGGGGGTTCCGGTCATGATTCACTTGTGAACAAATCCAAACAGTAGCCCGGGTAAGCCGGCACAATGGTTGTAGTGCAACACAAACATGGTTCCGGCTTAGCCGGGCTAGGTGTGAATGGCGCGCGCATGGTTCCAGCGACACACGTTCATCCCGTAAAATGTGCAGGCGGCGCTGGCCATGGTGACGGCATAGGCGGTCGCCAGGGCGCCCAGAAGCGGCAGGTGCAGAACCACCTGCCGATACACCAGGACGAAAACCAGGCAGTTGACCACCCCGCTGACCATCATGGGCCGCGCCATGGTCCTGGCCAGATCCTTCCCCCCGAAAGCGGCCGCGATGACGAGCGTGGCCACGACCGTGGCCGGGAATGCGGACAGAATGCCGCCAAGGAGCGGCCCGCCCAAGCGGGACCCGAGCATGGACAGGACCACGACGGCCCCTCCGGAACCCGCCCGGACGGCGATTTCAACTCTGCCGTGGCGGACGGACCGGGCGCCGGGATCCGGGATGTCGAGGCTGCCCGTGAACAAAAGGGAACCCAGGAACAGCACGACGCCCAAGGCGACCACAACCCCGAAGTGCACGGGATGGATGAAGGCCAGCGCGAACTGGGCAAGGATCCAGACGCCCAGGGCCGCCCGCAGGCCGGTCGAGAAACTTTTCCGCGAAAAGGCGGCAAAGACCGCCAGAAACACGGCGTTGACGGAGATCGCCAGGGGAAATACGCTGGTGACGTCAAATCCGTGGCGGGCTCCTTCGGTGTAGGTGATGAAAAAGATGGCCAGGACCGAGGTGGCCGGAAGCCCGGCGATGAACCCGCCCACCTTGCCGCCGAAACGCTCCGCCGCGACCGAGGCCAGCAGGACCCAGGCCCCTCCGACGACAAAGCTCAGCGCCAGGTCAAGAAGATAGGCGTTCACGGTCGATCCACTCCTGATCAGAATGTGATTTCACGGGTCGGGTTCCGGGCGTTGGCCTTCAGCACGTCGCGGAGTTGCGCATTTTGCAGCCATTGCGCATCCTGCGCCCGCTCCAGGAACGGGCGGACGTCGTCGGCCAGCGCGTTCGCGTCCATCGCCTCCAGGCGGGCGAGCACGTGTTCGCGCCATCGGGCATGAACTCTGGCCAGGGCGGGATGGGTTTGCCGCAAGGCGTTCCGCAGCAGTTCAAGGTTGGGCTCGATGGACGGCCGCTGCGTCAGATACCAGACCAGATCGTACCAGTCGCGCCCCTTGGCGTACTCCCGCGTCCACAGGGCGTGAATTTTGCCAGCGAACAACGACGGCAAGGTGTGGTGGCGCACGGAAAAAAGCAGGTGCCGGTTGACCATGCAGACGGCGGACTGCGCGCCCTCCGGCGGGCGGGTGTCAATCTCGATTTTGACCGACAGTTTCTGGTCCGGCAACGGCGAAAGACCGGTCTCCGCCAAGATGCCCGCAATCTTGACCCAGCCTTTGTGGACGGCCGTGCGGGGGTTCCAGGTGACTTCCGCCGCAAACCCCGCATACGTCAGATCCCGCTTGAGCTTGGTCATGCACGGCAGGAAATCGGCGTCCGCGCCGGGGAGAAGAGAAAAATCCAAATCTTCGGAAAACCGCGGCAGGCCGTGAAGAAACCGCAGGGCTGTCCCGCCGACGAACGCCATCCGGTGGAACGCCTCGCTTTCATGCAGCGAACGCAGCACGAACGCCTGCACATATTCGCGCAACAGGTTCAGGCGCTGAACCGGATCGGCCACGCCGGCGGATAAGAGCAGTGCGGCCTGTTTCATAACACCTCCACCGTGCCGTCGGCTTCTTCCGTCATCGTCTGTTCCCACGTTGCCACCGCCCGCACCAGACGTGGCGAACGGAACCGCGCGGCGTATTCGTGGAGACGCGCAAGCGAGATCCTGTCAACGGACTGGAACCGCATCTGCCGCTGGCGTTCCACGGTCCATTCGCCCGGCGCGAGATGCCAGAGGTCCAGAAGCGCCTTTTCCGGATCAGCCAGCCAAACCTTGGCCCCATCCAGTTCCCGTGCGGCAAACCCGAAAAACGCGTCCGGCTTGACCCGGTGGTATTCAAAACGCCCCAGCGCGTTTTCCACCGTTTGCGTGCTTTTCGTGGTCACACAGGTCAAGACCACCGTTTTCTCCGGAATCATCCCATAGAAAGAAAGCGTCCACAGTCCACTGAGGTAAGATGGCGCGTACAGGACATTGGCCGCCAGCGGCGCGTGAAGCGTGGCGTGGCGAAACTTGTCCGCCAGCGCGTACAGCCCCCGGCGGAGCGGAATCACTTTGCCGGCCTTGCTCCAGGTGTGCAGTTGCACTCGGAGCAGCGGCTTGGGCTCGCCGGACAATTGCGCCAGCGCCGCCATGTCGAACCACGGCACCTTGCCGAACAGATCGATGGCTTGGTCAAATTTCATGATTGAAAATATAACACAATTATAATTTATTCAATTAAAACATGCTTGGCCTGATCTATTCATGAACAAATTCACCTTGATTCCAGATCCCGGTAAAACCGTTTTTTGAACAGAAGCTCGCAAAGATCACGAAGGATTTTCCAATCCAACCCATTGCGGAACCTTTGCGGCCTTCTGTTCAATGAGATTAAACCGATTGTGAATAATTCCGGTTAGAAGGCCGGATTGGCTGGGGGTTTGGGCAGCAGGTCGCGCACCACGTAGTTTTCGGGATCGAGTTCGAGCGCGGTTTTGTACGCGTTCAGGGCGGCTGGCGCGGCGGCGGGACCGTCGAGTTCATAAAGCCGGCCTTTCATCGCGTGGAAGGCGGAGGCATAGGATTTCTCCAACGCGTCCCGGGTCCCCGGCCGGATGCCGGTGACGTACGGGAAGACATCCTCGCGGCAAGCGACGAGTTCCCGGTAGAGCGGTTTCAGCAGTTCTTCCCGGCTGGTGACGATGCTGGACTTCGCGGCGATGTACTCGAGGTAGGGGAAGTCGTCGGTGTTCAGGACCCGCGAGGTCCCGATCAACCGGTCCAGGGTCCGGTCGCCCAGGAGGAAGCAATCGAGCACATCCTGTTCGCGATTGATGAAGATGGCGCTGAGATCGTCGCGGACGGCGGGCTGGGCGAGCTTCCGCCGGATGCTGTCCAGGTCGATCCGCAGCGGTTCCAGGGTGCCGAGGATGATCGTCCATTCATTCCGGCCCACCGGCGTGTGGAAAAGATAGACGTGGGGAAAGACTTCCTTGAGCGAGCGCACGGTGACCCGGTAGTCCTCGAGCGAGAGCCCGTAAATCGGCAGCCACGCCGAGAAGATGCCGCCCCGGTTCAGCCGCGCCTTGCAGAGGCGGAAATAGTCCACGGAGTAGAGCGTCCCGTTCCCGGCGCGGCGCGGATGGATGGAGTCGGACAGGATGGCGTCGTATCCGGCCTTGGACTTGAGCATGTAGCTTCTGGCGTCGTCAATGAAAACGTGGACGCGCGGGTCCCGGAGAATCCCGTGATTCACCTCTTGCATCTGCTCCCGGGCCTTCAGCATGGCGGCCGTGATCTCCACGCAGTCGATCTGCGCGACGGGATGGGTGGAGATCGACCACGCGGTGCCGCCGGAGCCGAAGCCGATCTGCATGACCCGCCGGGGATTGGGATGCAGGAGCAGCGCCAGGTGCGCCTGCAGTTTCTGGGTGGTCTCGAACGTCAGGTCCGTGCCGGCGACATTGATGCCGTTGATGGAGATGGTCTTGTAGTCTTTGTACTGCTCGATGGTCACCGTCCCGCCGACGTCCTCGTTCACATAGGCCAGGCGGGAGCCGGGGGCGGTGAAGACGTCGGTGAAGGTATCGTTCGGAATACTGCGGCCAGCTACGACGGCGACAAGGGCGGTCAGGACCGCCAGGGTCAGCGCGCGCTTCGGGGAAAACCGGAACGGCCCGCCGGCCGTGCCGGTGCAGGCCAGGGCCAGCGCGCCGATGGCCAGGTTCCCGATGGCCAGCGAGCGCAGCGAAACCAGGGTGCCGAAGGCGGGGATCAGCAGAAACCCGGCGGCCAGCGCCCCCGCAATGCAGCCGATGGTGTCGGCGAAGTAGGTGATGCCGATCCCTTTCCCCGTCTCCCGGTAGGACGTGGTGCAGATCTTCCCCGCCACCGGGAGGCACATGCCCATCAAGACAGTGAACGGGAATATGAAAACCAGCGAGAGCACCGCCTGGAGGGCGAGGAAGCTGGAAAGATCCCCGTAGCGCAGCGAGCTTTCCCGGAAGAGTATGCTGCCGAGCGCGCCGAGCACCTGGGGCGTGGCCGCCAGCGTGGCGAGAATGCCGAGCCCGACCAGCATCTGCAGCACGCTGAACGCCTCCACCAGCCGCTTGCTGCGGTCCACAAGACGGACGGCCAGGACGCTGCCCAGCGCCAGGCCGCTGAGATAGGTGGTGAGCATGACGGTGAAGGCGTACGCCGTGCCCCCGGTCAGGAACACCAGCACCCGCGTCCACAACACCTCGTACGCCATGGCCGTGAACCCGGAAAGGGCGAAGAGCCACAGCACGGTCCGGCGGATCCAGGCGGGGTAGGCGGCGGCCCCTTCCGCCGCAGCGTCTTCCGGGGGCGCGGGTGCGGCGACGGCCGGAGAACTTCTGCTCAGGAAAAGGGCGGTCAGCCCCACGGCCAGGTTGACGGCCACGGCCAGCCACGTGGTCCGATTCACGCCGATGGAGCCGATCAGCACGAGCCCGGCCGCGGCGCAGCCCAGGACCGCGCCGAGCGTGTTGAGCCCGTACAGCAGGCTGAGATTGCGGCCGAGCGAGGAAAACTCGCGGCTCAGGTACTTGGTCAGGATCGGCAGCGTCCCGCCCATCAGCACCGTGGGAAGGAAGATGACGCAGACGATCAGCAGCGCGTGGACGAAGCTCAGCTTGTGATAGGACAGGGCGGAGACGTCCGCATACCAGACGTACAGGGGCGTCACGCTCCGGAGGATGAAGGGGAAGAGCAGGGCGATGCCGCCCACGGCGATTTCGACCCAGCCGTAGAGTTTCAGCAGGTTCAGCTTCCGGTCGGCGAGTCTGCCGAACAGGTAGCTCCCGATGGCCAGCCCCCCCATGAAGCCGGCCAGGATCGTGGAGGTGGCGTACACCGTGTTGCCGAAGATCACCCCCAGGTGCCGCATCCACACGACTTCATACACCAGCCCGCTGATGCCGGAAAAAAAGAACAGCGACAGGACAAGGGCTTTCCGGTTCATAGGGTTACTCGCCGAGGACTTTCAGTTCGGATTCGGAGAATTGGTATTCGAGGTAATCTTTTTGCTCCGTCGCCAGGCAGTTGCGGAAGTATTCGGCGGCGGTTTTCCGGTCGCCGGAGAGGAGTTTTTTCATGCCGGCATAGAACCAGGCCTCGCAGCGCTGACCGCGGTCCTCTTTGGCATCGGGCGAAGCCGCGGCGGCAAAAAGTTCGGCTTCGGTGATCGTGCCAAGGAGATGCCCCACCACCTTGGAGCCCCAGTCCCCGGGCACCGCGGTTGTCCGTTTGCTGAGAAACGTGGCGAGTTCCTTGTTGGCATCTTCGCCTTCGCCCAGCCGGGTGCGGATCAGCCAGATGAACAGATGGGGATAATCCGGGTCTTTGTCAGGTGACAGTTCGCAGCACCGCTGATAATCCGCGAGCGCATTTTTCCAGTCACGTTTCAGATGTCTGGACACACCGCGAGACAGGTACGCCGAGTCGAGTTTTGGATCAAGCTCAATGGCGCGGGTGAAGTCCGCAATGGCCCCACCTGAATCACCTTTATCCGCTTTTACACTGCCGCGGAGGGAGTAGGCCGTGGCGAATTTCGGATCGATCGCGATGGCACGGCCGAAATCGGCAATCGCCCCATCCAAGTCGTGCTGGGAATTTTTGACAAGCCCGCGATGGAAGTACACGTCACAGGACGTTGGATCAAGTTCAATCGCACGACTAAAATCCGCGAGGGCTCCGTCCAAATCGTCCTTGGTTTCTTTTACGGTGCCGCGGATGTCATAAGCGGTGGCTGATTTCGGAGCAAGCTCAATGGCGCGGTCAAGGTCTGCAATGGCTCCGTCCAGATCCCCCGTGTCGATTTTGACCATGCCACGAAACTTGTAGGTAGTGGCGAACTTTGGATTGAGTTTTATGGCCTGATCGAAGTCCGCGAACGCTCCAATCTGATCGCCATTCACATGCTTGGCCATGCCACGGGTGGCATAGACCATGACGAGTTCAGGATTGATCTCGATAGCGCGCGTATAATCCGCGATGGCGCCGTTCATGTCGCCCTTGGAGGCTTTGGCCCTTCCGCTGTTGAAATAATCTGCTGCAGATTCTGCGACGGTACTCCGTGTGAGGAGGCTCAGGCTTAGCAGGAGGCCCAGGCTCAGCAGGAGAACCAGGGCGAGAGTGGTGAGACGAAAGAGCATTTGGGATTTCTTTGCGATCTTTGCGTCTTGGCGAGAAAAGGATTTTGCCGACGGCGTGGGCTCTGGCGTCACTCCAGGCGGCGGCGGGAGTTGAGGGCGGCGGCCAGGGTGGCGGCGTCGGCATAGCCGAGGTCGGCGCCCACGGGCAGGCCGGCGGCGAGGCGGCTGACGCTGAGGCCGGCGGCGCGGAATTCGTGGGCTAGCCACGCGGCGGTGGCCTCGCCCTCGACGTCGGAACTGACGGCCAGGATGATCTCGCGGACGCCGCCGGCGGCCAGGCGCGTGCGCAGTTCGGCCAGGCGCAGGGTTTCCGGCCCCTTGTCCGCCAGCGGTTCGAGCCGCCCGCCGAGGACATGGTAGAGCCCGCGGTAGCAGCCGGTTTTCTCGATGGCGGGGATCTGGATGGCCTGCTCGACGATGCAGATGACGTCGCGCTGCCGGTGCGGGTCGGCGCAGATCGGGCAGGTCTCGGCTTCGGCGAAATTGCCGCAGCCGGTGCAGAAGCGGAGCCGTTCGGGGATGGCGGCGAGCAGGGCGCCGAAATTACGGAGGTCGTCGGCCGGCCAGCCGGTGAAGGACAGGGCCAGCCGTTCGGCGGTGCGGGCGCCGACCCCGGGGAGACGGCGCAGGCCGACGATCAGTTCTTCAAGCACGGGCGGGTAGTTGGAAGCCATGAGGGAAACATGAAAGCGCTTCGGCGATGTGCAACTTGGCCGGGGTTGAACAGAAGGCGCAGAGACGCGAAGGGGGAAGGACGGAAAAAGCGAACGTCGAACATTCAACATCGAACGCCGAACGTTGAACGGGGAACCGTGGGGGAAAAAGGTCGGGGGCCACGCTCTCCGATCCTCTTCCGCCGAAAAGTCCAATGGTTGGACTTTGTTGTAATTCAGGTTAGGGCTGGGCGGGGGGCGCGGCAGCCGGGGCGTTCTCCCCGAAGGCAGTACGGATGATCTCGGGGTTGGGGCGCGGGGTCAGGAGGCTGACCAGGGGGACGACCAAGAGGGGAACGAACATGGTGATGGCGCCGGCCAGCGGCACGCCGGCCTGACCCCAACCCCAGCTTTCCGGGAAAAGCAGAATGGCCAGCCCGAGGCCGGTGACGATGCCGGCCCAGACCCCGGCACGGCTGGTGCGTTTCCAGAACAGGCCGTACAGGTACGGCGCCAGGAAGACGCCGGCCAGGGTGCCCCAGCTCATGATCATGAGATTGACGATGAAGGTTGGCTTTTTCAGGGCGACCCACAGGGAAAAGCCGACAAAAACCGCGCAGAGAATGCGCATCAGCGCCATAGTCCGCCGCGGGTTGGCGTGGCGGTCGACAAAGGCACCGTAGATGTCCACCGCGATCGAGGAGCTGGAGACCAGCACCAGGGAGGAGATGCTGGACATGGAGGCGGAGAAGACCATGAGCACGATGACCAGGACCAGGATCTCGGGCAGGCCGGAGGTGGTGATGAAGTGCGGCATGATCTTGTCCCAGATCGGGCCCTTGGGCCCCATCAGTTCGGCCGGGAGCTGGTTGTTGTAGAACAGGTGCGTCAACGCGCCGCTGTAGTAGGCGCCGAAGGCCATAAACAGCGAGAACACGCCGGCGATGAGCATGGCGCGGTTGACGTCCTTGCGGCTGCGGATGGAATAGAACTTCTGCACCATCTGCGGCAGCGCCCACGGCCCGAAACTGGTGATGAGCACCAGCGAGAGCAGCGTCAGCCAGCCGGGCACGGTGACCTGAAGAGCGCCCTGGCCCAGGACCTTGGCGGCGGCGGTCAGCGCCGGCGCGGCGGCGGGATCGGCAAGCAGGGTCGCCGTAGCATGGTGGAAGCCGCCGACCTTCTGCGCCAGCAGCCAGACCATGATCATGACGCCGGCGAATTCGACGATGCCGCGGATGAAGTCGCTGACGGCGACGGCGAAATACCCGCCCATGACCAGGTACAGGGCCGTGAGGGCGGTAAGGAAGTAGAGCGCGTATTCGTAGCGAATGCCGAGGGTCATCTCAAAGAGATAGCTCAGCCCCATGAGCACGGAGGCGGAGTACGGGACGAGAAAGACGAAGACGACCAGAGCCGCCAAAATCTGCAACGGCTTGCTGTCGAACCGGGCGCAGAGGAACTCGGGCATGGTGATGGCGTTCAGGCGGGCGGTCATCTCGCGGGTGCGGCCGGCAAGGAGCTTCCAGGCGAGAATGGTGCCGATGAGCGTGTTGCCAACGACGATCCAGAGGGTGTGGATGCCGAAGCCCCAGCCGAGCTTGCCGGCATAGCCGATAAACAGGACGGCCGAGAAATAGGTCGTGCCATAGGCGAAGGCGCTCATCCAGGGGCCGAACGAGCGGCCGCCGAGGAAAAAGTCGCCGACGTCCCGGGTCCGGCGCATGCACCACCAGCCGATGCCGAGCATGAGCAGGACATAAAGGATAACGACCAGCAGGTACAGTCCGTGCATGGGGCGGGTGCTCCGGGGCCGGTGCGGGGCGGGGCCGTGGCTGCGGCCGGCGGGCGCCCCCCGGCCCGGCGGGGCGGCGCGACAAGCCGGCACAGCATACCACACCCGGGCCGGTTGGCAACCGGATTGCCCTTGCCGTGCGGGGGGATATATTGATTTCTAAATTGGGTGCGCCGGCCGGGGGCCGCCACCCGTAGACCGTTTGGAGAAGACCGTAGACGTGATAGCTGTTTCTGACTGGTATGCCGCACTGGGGGAATATTCCTTCCCCACGGTGTTTGTGAACCTCGGCGAAGAGGATGTCAGAATCCTGCTGGCGGGCGATCCGCAGGCCGCCGGGGCCAAACCGTTGCTGGACCGGCTCCAGGGCGCCATGGATTCTTTCCACGGCAACACCTTTGTGGCCACGGATGTGTGTGCGCCCACGGACAGCCCCGGATTTGCCGCGGACCACGCCGCCTTCTACGCCCGCAGCGCCTGGGCACTGCTGGCCGGCAGCGGCAAAGTCCAGGCCGCCCTGCGCGAAGGGGCGACCCGGCGCCTGATCGTCCGCCCCTACCGGCGCATGGACCGGATCCGGGAGTTCCGCATGTTTTTCCACGGCCGCCGCTTGGCGGCCATGTCCCAATACTGCCTGGAACGTCATTTCGGCCGCCTCGCCAAGCGGGAGGCGGAGCTCTGGACGCTGGGCTGCGCCTTTGCGGAAATCCTCGCCCCGGGATTGCCGACGGCGGACGTGACGGCGGACGTGTACCTGACCTCCAAAGACCAATTCCTGCTGGTCGACCTCAATTCCTGGGGTGCGCCCACCGAACCGCTGTTGCTGCGTTCCTGGGATCGTGACTGGGAGGCCCAAGCCGGGCTCAAGCTCATTCCCAAGCCCGTGCGGATGGACGGCGACATCTCGATTTCCTTCTGATTCCCGAGCCTCCGGATTTTTCATGCCCTGCAGTTTGGCGCAACTTTATCTTGACCGGCTTGCCCGTTGGGGCAACCTGCCCTTCCTGGTCTATTTGGATCGGGAAGACCGTTTGGTGCGCCGAACCTTCCGGGAGACGGCCGAGGACCTCCGGGCCTGGGCCGGATTCCTGCAACGCCACGGCGACCGCATCCGCGCCTTCCTCGCTGCCAACGGCGAAGAGTTTGCAGCGAAAGAGTGAAATTAGAAATTAGAAATTAGGCCAACCGAAACCTTGTCACCCGCTCCAATCTTCGCACCTCCTCAATTTCTAAATTTCTCAATTTCTCCCTCCCCCGCCCCCCCCAATCCAAAATCCAAAATCCGCAATCCAAAATCCCCCCATGATCCGCACTGACAATCTCAACATCGAACAGTCCGCACCGCTCACCTCCCCGGACGACATCAAGGCGGAGCTACCGCTCACCGAAAAGGCCGCCGACACCGTGGTCGCCGCCCGCGCCGCCCTGGAAAACATCTTCTCCCGGCGCGACCGCCGCTTCATCCTCATCGCCGGCCCCTGTTCCGTGCATTCCCATGCCGACGCCCTGGCCTATGCCGGACGCCTCAAGGCCCTGGCGGCCGAGGTCGCCGAAAGCCTGCTGATCATCATGCGCGTCTATTTCGAAAAACCCCGCACCGTGCTCGGCTGGAAAGGGTTGCTCTATGACCCGCAGATGAACAATTCCTGCGACATCGAGGCCGGCATCCGCATGGCGCGGCGCATCCTTTTGGATCTCAATGAAATAGGCATTCCCGCCGCCACCGAGATTCTGGAGCCGGTCATCCCCCAGTACATCACCGACCTGGTCGCCTGGGGCGCCATCGGCGCACGCACCACCGAATCCCAGACCCACCGGCAGATGGCCAGCGGCCTGTCCATGCCCGTCGGGTTCAAGAACGGCACCGACGGCGGCGTCCGCGCCGCCGTGGACGGCATCTGCACCGCCATGTCCCCCCATGCCTTCATCGGCATCACGGGCGAAGGCCGCGCCGGCCTGTTCCGGACCCGGGGCAATCCCTCCGGGCACCTCATTCTCCGGGGCGGCGCCGCCGGCCCCAACCATACGTCCGAGCACATCGCCTTCTGTCGCGAACTCATGCGCAAGTCGGGGATCGTGCCCAACATCCTGGTGGATTGCAGTCACGCCAATTCCGGCAAAGATCCGCGCCGGCAACGGGACGTGCTGCTGGACGTAGTCCGCCAGATCCGCGCCGGTGAGGACTCCCTCAAAGGCGCCATGCTCGAAAGCTACCTGGTTACCGGCCGCCAGGAGATTCCCGCCGACCCCTCCCGCCTCAGGCCGGGTCTGTCCGTCACCGACGCCTGCCTCGGTTGGGAGGAAACCGAGGCCCTGGTCCGCGAAATCCACAACCTCCTCAAACCGCAGTGAAGGCGCTATGATCAAACGCATGTTCAGCCGCGTGATGAAGCTTATCGGCATGACCGAAGCTGAAAAATCGGGACGTCCGGCCAAGCCGGCCGCCCCCCAGGCCGGCAGCACGCCCCGGCTCCCCCGCACCGAAACCTCCGCCCGCTCCGGTCAGGAACGGGGACACGCCGACCACCGCCGCCGCCCCGCCGCCCCGGCGGAGGACGGCCACGCCCATGCCGCCCCCCCGTCCCGAAGCGGCAGCCATGAAGGCCGCGGCCGCAGCGGCGCTCCCGCCCGCAGCTCGCGCCCCGACGACGAAGCGGCTCCGGCCCATGCGCCGCGCCCGGATGGCGAGGAAGCCCCGCCCCGGCGCTCCGCCGCCCCCCATCGCTCCTCCTCCCGCCCCAGCGACGACCGTCGTTCTCGCCCCGGTGATGACCGTCGTTCTCGCGGCAGCGATGACCGCCGCCGGCAGGGCCCAATCCCGCGCCCCCGCCATTATGCCTCGGATGAAGAAGGCTTTGTCGCGGCCGAAACCGCCCCCGGTCTCCCCCCCGTCACCGGCGAACCCTGGGATCCGGCCATGTACCAGGTGCCGACCGCCGAGGGCAAAACCCGTTTCGCGGACCTGGCCCTGCGCCCGGAACTGCTCCATGCCGTCGCCGACCTCAAGTTCCAGTACTGCACGGACATCCAGGCGCTGGCCCTGCCCCATTCCCTGGCCGGCAAGGACGTCGCCGGCAAGGCCCAGACCGGCACCGGCAAAACCGCCGCTTTCCTCCTGGCCGTGTTCCAGCACATCCTGAACAACCCGGTCCCCGCCGGACGCAAGCCCGGCACCGCCCGCGCCCTGGTCCTGGCCCCGACCCGCGAACTCGTCGTCCAGATCGGCCGCGACGCCGATGCCCTCGGCCGCCACACCCCCATCCGCAGCCTGGCCGTCTTCGGCGGCCTCGGCTATGATGCCCAGGAACGCTTCATCCGCAACGGCGTCGATGTCGTCGCCGCCACCCCCGGACGCCTCATCGACTTCATCCGCAAGGGCACCCTGGACATCAGCCAGGTCGAAATCCTGGTCATCGACGAGGCCGACCGCATGCTCGACATGGGCTTCATCCCCGACGTCCGCCGCATCGTCGCCCGCACCCCGCCCGCCGGCAAGCGCCAGGCCATGCTCTTCAGCGCCACGCTCTCCGGCGAAATCATGCAGCTCGCCTCCCAGTGGATGAAAACCCCCGTCACCGTCGAGTCCGAGCCCGAACACGTCGAAGGCGCCACCATCGAGCAGGTCGTCTATCTCTGCACCTCCCGCGAAAAACTGCCGCTGCTGGTGAACATGCTGCACGACCCGAAATTCGCCCGCGTCCTGATCTTCGCCAACCGCCGCGACTCCACCACCCGCCTCACCGAGCGGCTCCAGCGCGACGGCATCAACTGCGACATGCTCTCCGGCGACGTCCCCCAGAACAAGCGCATGCGCATCCTCGACGCCTTCAAGTCCGGCGAACTCCGGGTCCTGGTCGCCACCGATGTCGCCGGCCGCGGCCTGCACATCCACGGCGTCACCCACGTCGTCAACTTCGACGTCCCCGTCGAACCTGAGGACTACGTCCACCGCATCGGTCGCACCGGCCGTGCCGGCGCCGTCGGCAATGCCATCACCTTTGCCTGCGAGAAAGAATCCTTCACCCTGCCGGACATCGAGAAACTGCTGGGCCATTCCCTGACCTACCGCCAGCCCGACGAGGCCATGCTCAAGTCCGGCCCGCGCCCTCCCCCCGCCGCCCATCCCCGCGCCGCCGAAGCAGACGCCGCCCCGGCGGCCACCCCGCATCCCCATGCGCCGGCGCACCACGCCGCCGGCCACGCCCATTCCGCTCCGGCGGCCCCCGCCCCGGACCAGGAAGCCCCCGCCGAAGCGGAATAAACCCGCGGAATGTAACAGAAGGCGCAGAGACGCAAAGAAGAAACCCTCTTCTCCGTGTCTTTGCGTCTTCTGTGTATTCCCAAGGGGACGGCTGTGGGAACGCGTGGATCGGACCGGAAAGCCGGCCCCGCGGCCTTCCTCTTCACCACAAGCCACAGACCTACAGACCACAGACCTTTTGCCGAGTCATCGCGCCTTCTGTTCAACTATGGTTGCCCTCGCCACCGGCCGGGCTACATTATTCGCCTTTCCTCCCGTAGCGGGTGTAGCATAGTGGTAATGCTCCAGCCTTCCAAGCTGGTCAGGAGGGTTCGATTCCCTCCACCCGCTCCATTCTTATTCTTTCCATGCTAAGTGGTTATGCTCTCATGCGGGGCGTGCCGTGCGACGTCTGGAAACGCCAAAAAACACCCAAAAACGTGATTATTTACTACAAATTTACTACACCTTAACTTTCTCATTTGCAGAATGTAAATACTGATTGAGCTTGAGGAGTTACTACAAATCGGCGGTAGAAGCCCTTTTGGGGATGCGGTTAGCCCATCTCAAGCTGGATCTGGCCAAGAAAAGATGCTGTCAGATGCAGGCATGTAGTAAATTTGTAGTAACTTTTCCGGTGGGGTAGTGCCAGTTTTTTGATCGGCACACCCTTTTCTTGCCAGCCTTTGGCTGGATATCTTTCCGCATTCAAGCCGGGCAGAACACACGTTTCCCCGGAACTCAGGCCGTAGGTTTCGCCTTCTGTCGGCAACCCGGCTACATTGCGCCGTAGGTCAGAGCGGCGCTGCTGGCTCTCTCTGTTTGTGGGTAAGTACTGGAGGATGGTATCATGGGCCTCGGCGGCTTTTCATGGAAGCGTGCGGTGGGCATTACCCGCATCAAGTCCAACATCTCGCGTTCAATCGGCATCCCGCTGACCAAGAGCGGCCGGCAGCGCAAGGTCGGCAAGGCCGTCGGGTGCGGGTGCATGATCTTCCTGATTGCCTGTACGACCATCGGGATTGGCGTTGCCGTCGGAGCCGTCCTGCTCTGGGCATAACTTGATGTGACGCTGTCCGTGATCAGGTCAAGCAGGGATGCCGGTCAGTGCCATTGCGCCCATGCTTCGTACAGAGACCTGCTGCCGCCGCTGCCACGGGAGTCAACCAAGGCCGCCACCACCGTCGCCGGCTTGCCGTAGGTGACGGCCTTCCCCCTTGGAAATCTCACGGTACTGCGAGAACTCCGGTGACGCCGCGCAGCTCTTCCCGGACAGGCTGCGTCTCTGCGATGAACGCGTAGTCGTGCCGGTCTTCCTTGCCGTAGATGATCTGGATGCGCAGCTTGGCATAGAACAGCTTGCGCTCGTCGACGTCGTGCGCCAGGTGGCGCAGCGTGTTTGCCACTTCCGTGGCGGAACAGACTTTGGGCATCATAGGGATGTTCCTCAATTCGCTACACAGCTTTCGCTGGTTTTCATAAAAACAGGCAACACCGGCAAAGTGCACTTAATGCACCTGGGGCAGGTAAGGGAAAAGGTGCACAGGTGTGCACCTTTGCTAGGCGTTTTGATCTTAATTCAGGCTTCCAGAACTTCGCGCAAGTCCTCGCAGGCCCGGGCCCGCCCAGGGTTGCCGCAACTTCATCGCTTCGCCGGCCAGCCCGGATACCTTCCTGCTTCCGCGCCGGTCACAACGGCTCCGGGGCTGACTAAACCGGGGGGTACACTCTCATCCGGCGCGACGTCTCTGTCTGTCCGGCTCAACATCCTGCCAACTCCCGCCGCAAAACCGACCACCGGCCTGCGACAGAACTCACCACACCCCAGCACTATCCCAACCTCCAGATGGGTCAGTCGCGACGCTTACCGTTTCACGGACTTTCTTTGATGGCCTTCTTAATGATCCGGCAGACCAGCAATGATTTCCGGGCACGGGTTGCTGCTACGTAAAGAAGCGCCCTGTTCGCGGTGATTTTTTCGGTAGAGTCCGACGACGGTGTATCGAAATCATCTAGCGCCCCGGCGATAATCATGTGGTCGAATTCCAGCCCCTTCACCCGGTGAATGGTGGCAAGGCGGATGCCGGGTTTTGTCCCATCGTCCGCCTTGCCCGGTTCGATCTGGTGGATGGTGGGACATACTTGGCGCACATATTTCTCGTATGCTTCAAGCTCATAATGGGTTCGTGCGACCAAGCATATCGTTTCCGGCGGTGCGGATTCACCCTGAAGAAGCTGCGTAATGTGTGAGCACACCAAATCTGCGGCCTCCGTGACACCGGAACAAGCCTTAACCACGGGGGGTTCGCCATTGACAATCGAACGAACTGCATCTGTGTCGTCAACCCCGGCATCAAGATCGTCAAAAGAGTACCCTTTGAGAAGCCCGATGGCCCAATTCTTCACTTCTTCAGTGGTACGGTAGTTGATCCGGAGTTTCTTTCCTCTTCCCCTGATGTCAATGTCGCAACGGGAAAGAACAACCTGGTGCCCATAGATACGCTGATGGGCGTCACCGACGATGAAAAGGTCATTGGCGCCGGCGGGAACCAGCGCGCGCAGGAGACGAAAAGCTTCATTGCCGAAATCCTGAGCCTCGTCAACCACCACGGCCTGATACGGGAAGGTGATGCCACGGTCTCGGATCAGGCCGACAGCCGTACGGAAGGCGTCCGCCGGCTCGCACAACCCCTGTTCATTCAGCAACGCGCGGTATTCTCCAAACACCGACCAGAGTTGCTGGCGCTCGGTACGCGACAGGCGCCGGGTTCGGCCGACTCGCGATACGCGGAGATATCCCGACAAGTCATCGACGCCCTGCGCCTGCACCACGTTGTTCCATTCAGACCGGACGAAATCGGACGTAAGCGCCAGTTCCGGCGGCAACATAGCCAGTGCCTTCTGCCAAAGATTCTCACCTTCATCATATGCGAGCTTGAGCACGAAGCTCTGTTTCTCCAAGAACCGACGCACCCAGGCGTCAAGATTAAGCACTTCGATGCGGTCCCATTCGTCGCGGGAACAAAGGCTCTTGAGATTGGCGGCGATGTCAGCTGCGGGCGCCGGTGAAAAGTGTACCAAAAACGCCGGTTTAATGGGCCCCGGGGCCGTTTTGACCGGCGCGGAAGCGAAAAGGCATCCGGGCCTGGCGGCTCACGGATGCCTTCGTTTTCGGTTTCCGG
>CAITSE010000148.1 GCA_903894975.1 uncultured Lentisphaerota bacterium | reverse complement strand
GTTATGGTGCGCCCCCTTGGGGCTGAAAACGGAACGCATATGTGCATCTTGAGTTTGGCTGTTGGATACCCCGCACCCTTGGGTCGGGGTTCTTCATTGTCGGGTTCGGCATGGCAGTCCTTGGGCAGTTTGTTGTCTGGAAAGTATAGTTGGCTCCTTTATGCGTTTTGTGAAAGCGCGCCGCGGATCCGGACGCCGGACTCCGAGATGCCCTTCCCGTCCGGTGCGGGCGGGGAAAGCCAGCACTCAAGAGGTTTAAGGAAAATCTGATGCAACGCCACCTGATTCGCCGGTTTATTCTGGTTGTCGCCAGTCTGGGTTTTCTGGGTTCCGGGGCCTGGGCCGGGGAGGGCGGGGCGGCTGCCGCCGCCGCCGTCACCGTCGAGGGCCTGCAACAGGTAGCGCAATACAATTTCGCTATCCACATCCTAGCGATGCTGCTGGTGGGTTTCGGTTTCCTCATGGTGTTTGTCCGCCGCTACGGCTACGGCGCCACGACGGGCACGTATCTGGTGGTGGCGGTCGGAATTCCGCTTTATGTGCTCTTGCGCGGTTCCGGCATTCTCTGTCACGAACCGATTGCCCCGAGTACGATCAAAGCGCTGTTGTACGCGGAATTCGCCGTGGCCTCCGCCCTGATCGCCATGGGCGCCGTGCTCGGGCGGCTGCGGGTTTTCCAGTACATGCTGCTGGCGCTGTTCCTGGTGCCGGCGTATCTGCTGAATGAATGGTTGGTGCTGGACGGCGGGCTGGGTGTGACGCACGGGTTTGTGGACACCGCCGGGTCGATCATTATCCACGCCTTCGGCGCCTATTTCGGCCTCGGCCTGAGCCTGGCGCTGACCACCGCGCTGCAACGCCGGCAACCGATCACGGTGGACATCACCTCGGATCGTTTTGCCATGCTCGGGTCGATGGTGCTGTGGCTGTTCTGGCCGAGTTTTTGCAGCGCCATCGTGTCCGCGGAGGAACTGCCCCGGACGGCGATGAACACCGTGCTGTCGCTGTCGGGCGCGACTATCAGCACCTATCTGCTGAGCACTCTGCTGCGCAAGGGGAAGACTTCGTTCGGCGACATGGCGAATGCGGCCCTGGCCGGCGGCGTGGCCATCGGCGCGACGTGCAATGTGGTGGCGCCGGTGGTGGCGTTTGCGATCGGACTGCTGGCGGGAGCGGTTTGTGTGATCGGGTATGTGTTTGTGCAGCCGGCCCTGGAAAAGCGGTTCAAGCTCGTCGACACCTGCGGCGTGCATAACCTGCACGGCATGCCGGGCCTGCTGGGCGGCCTGATCGCGATCCTGGCGGTGCCGGGCGTGGCCGTGGCGCAGCTCGCCGGCATCATCTTCACGGTGGTTCTGGCTCTCGGGAGCGGACTCGTCGCCGGCGTCTTGATCAAGGCCACGGGCACGACCCATCTGGCGTATGAAGACCGCGAGGAGTTCAGCGGCGTCGAAGCGGGCGGGGAACCGTGACGTGAATGCCGGCGAGCGATTTCGCCAGGTCATGAATTCCCAGGCCGGCGGGCCGCCTCCCGCCGGATAGCGTCCCGTGGTCAGGGGCGCAGTTCGCGCGCCCCCGAACCCCCGGCGAGGGTCTTCGACCCGTTTCCCTTGGAACAGCCGGGATTTGCGAAGTGCGCTGGCGGACGGGACGTTGGCAAGATGATCGCGCCCGTGACCGCCAGCGAACTTCGCAAATCCTGATTTTCAAAAGAAAACGGGACGGAGTCCCTCTCGAAGAAGGGCTCGGGGAGAGCGGAGAATGCGATCTCCTCGACGGTCATTTCCCGACGGTGATTTTCGGGCCGAAGCGGAGGAGGGCGGAGCCTTCCGGTGCTTTGGCGGTGACGCTGAGGAAATAGGTTCCCGACTCAAGTGTTTGCGGCACTTTGCATAGCACTTTGAATGGCGCGTTTTGGTGAGGCGGGAGGTCGGGAAGGGTGACCGCTTCCGCCAGCGGCGTCGGTGTCTGTTTCCCGTCGCCCAGGGCGAAGGTGACGACCGGGGCCATGAGCCGGTTGTTGCCTGCGGTGATCGTGCCGGAAACCGTGAAGGCCGTCCCGGGCGCCGCGGTCAGCGGTTCCAGCTTCGCTCCGGTCACCACGGGAATGGTGGATTGTTTGCTGGTCGCGGCTTCAAAAGACTTGTCAGCGGCTGCCGGGGCCGTTTTTTTCAGCGTTCCTTTGGCGGCAAGTTCCTCAACAGCTTTGCTCCAGGCGTCGCCCAGGAGGTTGTAGCCGTTCTGGTCGGGGTGGACGCCGTCGGGGAGGAGTTTGGCATTGATCGAGCCGTCGGGATTGAGGAAAAGCGGGTAGAGATCGACCAGGTGACATTTGGGTCCCCACGCGGCGACCTGCGCCTTCAGCCAGGTGTTGAATTCAAGAACGGCCTCGTTCTGTCTGGCGGGTTGGCGGGTGATGGGCAGGATCGTGCCGAGGATCAGGTGAGTATTCGGCCGGTTTTTTCGAAACCACTCGATTAGCTTTTTGTAGGGGTCCTGCATTTTTTTGGCATCGCAGTCCTGGGCATGGTGAATGATGTTGTTCGTGCCGATGAGGAGAATGACGACGTCCGGATTGAGGGGTTTCCCGTCCGCCTTGCCGCCGGTCATCCAGTAGCCGCCGTAATTGACCGTGACCATGTCCGGACTTTTCACATCGCCCGTCAGGTTGTTTCGGATGTCTTCAATCGTCGCGCCGGGATAGCCGTTATGGGCTTGCTGGTCAACGGGCAGGGGAAGACTGTTTTCCGGGCTCTGCCCGACGTAGCGGATGCCGATCCCGGATTTCATCAGGTTGAGGTAGAGGGGATAGCGGTATCCGGCATGGGGGAGTTTGGCGCCGAAGGTGATGGAGTCGCCCAGTGGCATGACCGTCAGTTCGGCCCGGGCCGGGAAAGAGCCAGAAATCCAAACGGCGAGCAGAGAAAGCATCCAGGCCCGCGTTCTACCCGTGAAAAGTTGCCTTGTGGCCATAGTTGTCTCTTTCTTTGTGGAGAATCGTAGGGAATTAAAACCGGGTTGGCCAGGAGGAGAGTTCGCGCCGAGCTGGGGCTCGGCGTTCCCAGGGGGGCGTTTCCGGGTCAGGGGCGGGCGCCCCAGGCTTCTTTGGCGAAGGCTTCGAGGTCGCGGTAGTCGTCTTTCCAGGTGGTGTAGAGGATGCCGTCCACGCGGGGCACGCCGTCGGCGGCCTTTTTCCAGGCGGCCGTGGTTTTGGCGACGTCACGGGAGTCGTAATAGCCGGCGATGATCTGGCGGTGGCCGCGGTCGGCGAAGAAGCGCAGGGAGTCCGCGGCCTTGCCGCTGTTCCAGTTGACGATGGAGAGGGCGGGATCGAGTCCTTCCCAGGAGCCTGCGAGGGAGTTGCGGACAAGGTAGTACTGCTTCACGGCATTGTGGTTGGGGTCGAACATGTCGCTCCAGACCAGCAGTTCAGCCTGGGGCGCGCGGCGGCGGAGTATCTCGGTGCACTGGCGGACGTTTTCGGCCAGGAGCTGGCCGGCGGTCCAGTCTTCCCGGGTGCAGAGATCGCACCAGCCGGCGAGGCGCAGTTCGTCGTGGGCCAGGAACCAGCTTTTCGGCCGGAGCCGGGTTTGGAGTTGGGCGACCTGTTCGTTGAAGAGGCGGAAGACGGCGGGATCCCGGAGGCAGCAGGGGACGGCGCCGTCGTAGATGGTCTGGGCGTGGAAATAGGAGACGCGCAGGACTTCGCCGTCGAGGATGCGTCCGCCGGGCTTGGCGGTCAGGGGCGGCGGGAGATGCCAGGGCTCGTATTCGCCGGGCCAGGGGATGCGGCCCAGGCGCGGGTCGGTCCAGCGTTCATAGTCCCGGCCTTCCACATAGGTGGTGCCGCCGTCCTGGCTGGTGACGGTGACGGGGCAACCTTCGCGCCGGAGCAGGTTGACGCCGGCGCATTCCTGAAGGCGGACATCATCGACCCAGAAGGTTCCGGCGATGCCGCCCCAGAGGCCGATGTAGAGGTTTACTTCGCTGTAGCCTAAAGAGTTGAATACAACGTGGTGCTCGCGCCAGTCCTGGTTGGGCTTGACCCCGAGGTTGGTGAAGTTCAGTTCCCGTCCGTCCGGGGTGAGGAGGACGGCGCGGAGACCGCCGGCCGGTTCCAGGGTGCGGGCCCGGATCCAGACGGAGAGGTGATACTGGCGCCAGGGTTTGAGCATCAGTTTTTTGTTCATCCGGGCATTGCCCGCCTCGTTGCCGGCGGTGAAGTTTTCCAGCCGCACCGACTGCATGCCGGCATGGTGGACAGTTCGGTCGGAAAAGGAGGTTTTCCCCGGTCCGTCGATCCAGTCCCAGCCGAGGATCTTATTGTCACGGGATTGTTCCATGTCGCCGAAGGGAAGCTGGTTGCGGGGTTCAGCCGGGGTGGCCTTGCCGTCGCGGACGCGGAGTTCGGCGCCGCGCACCGGCAGTCCCTCCGCCAGATTCGGATCGTTCTGGAGGATGCTGTTGGAATAGCCGACCGGCATGACGCAGGGGATGAGTTCCAGTTTCAATTCGTCGGCGGTGCGGCGGAGGCGGTCGAGATTGGCGTAATAATTGGCCGGGCGTTCCTGGAGGCGGCCGAACTTGGAGTCGGTGATGACGGCGCCGTTGTAGCCGGCGGCGGCGGCGCGCCGGAGCACGGCAAGGATTTCATCCACCTTGGCATCGACCTGAAAATTGCAGGAGATATACACCCAGCGCCGGGCGAAGCCGGCGGGCGCGGCGGCGGAGTCCGCGGCGGGCGCGTTCGGGGCCGAAAGCAGGGCGGCGCCGGCGAGGACGATGGCGCGGAGGAGGCTGCGGGCGGAGCTGGTCATGATAGTTGGAACCATAAAGGATTGGCATGCCCTGTTCGGCGGTCATCATTCTGCGGCTAGGAGCCGGCGCAGGTGCTGGAGGCGGCGGCGGCGGATGCCCTGGGTGAATTCGAGGTCGGCGGCCACCCGTTCTTCGAGTTCGCCGGCCAAGTTGCGGCGGAGGGCCAGGAAACGGCGGGCGGCGGCGGCGATGGCGAGGATCTCGGTCAGAATGTCGCGCTCCGCGGCAAGTTGTTCCAGTCCTTCCGGGCCAAGCCGGAGGCGCAGGCTGTCCTCGTGGAGAACGCGCATGAGATTGTGGTAGCGGCGGCGGATTTCCTGGGTGAGCAGCGGCTCTTCCCGGTGGTTGGCGTAGTGGACGGTGAGGCTGTCCACGACTTTGTCGAGTTGGCGGACGGAATCGAAATGGCGGTCGGGCAGGCCGAGTTCGCCGCGGAGCCGTTCGAACAGGGCGGCGTCGCCGAAGCAGAGGCGGCGGATGGTCTGTTCCGGGGGCGTGCCGGCGCGGAGGCCGAAGAGGAAAAGGCGGCGGACGTTGCCGCGGGCGCGTTCTTCCAAGGCGCGTCGCCATTCGCCGCGGCCGGCGCGGTCCAGGCCGAATACGGCCATGGCGAAGCGGTGGGCGCCGCCGGCGTGGCGCAGGAGCAGATCGGCCAGGAGCAGGAGCGGCAGGAACAGGCTGGCGACGCGCCGGGCCTCGCGCAGCAGCGCACCACTCACCCAATCCGGCGACGCGCCGGCGTCGGCGGCGGTGTGTTGGGCCAGGCCGGTGAAGAAGCGCGCGGACCCGCCGACTTCGGCGACGGCCAGGGTGAGCCAATGCAGGAGTTCGTCCTCTTCGGTGCGGCCTTCGCGGATGCGGCGGCGGAGGAGGGCGGCGGCGCCGGCGGCGGGGGCTTGCGCCTCCCAGCCGCGGAGGGCGTCGCGGCGCAGGAGATTGTCGGCGGCCTCGGTGACGGCGGGCCACTGGCGGGCGAGATTTTCATCGGCGCTCCAGCGCAGGGGCCAGGCCTGGAGTTCGGCGGGGAGCCGGGGTGCGTCCAACCAGACGCGGAGAAGGTCGCGGGCCAGTTCGGGATCCAGGTGGCCGCGGCGGGTTTCGAGCAGTTCCCGTTCCCAGGCCGTGGCGGCGGCGGGATCGAGCCGGCGCAGGATGCGGAATGTGGTTTCCAGCACGGTGCCGACCAGGCGGTTGCGGTTGCGCGCGGCTTCCATGGCATTGAGCATGGCCTGGGAGACTCCGGCCCCGGCGAGCAGGCGGCACCAGTCCAGGGGGGAACAGGCGCGGACCGGGACCAGGGCGACGGTGGCGGTGTCGCCGGAGGCCGGTTCTGCCGCGGTGTCGCCGGAGGGCAGGCGGCGGGCGGCGTGTTCCAGCCGGCGCAGGTAGTCGGCGATGGTGGTGCGCTCGGACTGTTTCCAGGGACTGCTCTCATAGGCTGTCACCAGTTCCAGGGCCAGCGCGGCGGCCTCGGGAAAGGTTTCGGGGCCGGCGGCGTCGGCGAGGCGGAGCAGATCCGCTTCGCGGCGGCTGGCCAGGTCGGGATTGAGGCAGCGGAGTTCGCGCAGCCCGTCCAGAAGCCGGGCGGTTGCGTCGGCGTTGGCGGGCGGGGGGGCGGGGGGAGTGGCAGGGGAAAGATCGGTCATGACCGCCTTCTGGCAGCTATGGGTTTAGGGTTCAGGGTTCGGGATGGACGAAGAGGTCTCTCTTGTGTTGCATGTCCCTATCTTCTGTTTCCTGACCCTGCCCGCCTGAACCCTGAATCCTTGTGCATTTTTGCAAGATCCTGATTTATTTTCGAATACGGATTTACCCGTGAACAGAGAAAACCCGTAGCCCGGGCAAGCCGGCCGCAACGGTTGCCTAGCGCCACAAACTTCATTCCGGTTTGGCCGGGCTAAGCATAGTGTAGCCTGAAATCTTCACCGCGGCGGTTTGACTTGCGGGAAAAAGTGCCTATTTTATCCGTTCGTTTTGCGACAAAGATACCAGCAAGAGGACGGCGGTGCCGCCAGGCCGCGTCCACAGCCCAACTCGGGATCCGGTTCCATGAAGACTTTTCTGCCGAAAGTGGACAGCATTGACCGCAAGTGGTGGGTGATCGACGCCGAAGGCCAGATTCTGGGCCGGATGGCGGTGAAGATCGCCGACGTTCTGCGCGGTAAGAACCTGCCAACCTTCACGCCGCACCTGGACACGGGCGGTTTCGTGGTGGTGATCAACGCCGAAAAGGTGAAGCTCACCGGCCAGAAGGAATCGGGCAAGATTTACCAGACCTATTCCGGTCATCCCGGCGGCCTCCGCGAACAGACGGCGGCGCAAGTGCGGGCTCGCAAGCCGGCGCGCTTGGTCGAAGAAGCCGTTTGGGGCATGCTCCCCAAGGGCCGTCTCGGCCGGGCCCAGTACCGCAAACTCAAGGTCTACGCCGGCGCGGAACACCCGCACACGGCCCAGCAGCCCGCGACCCTGACGCTTTCGTAAATGCAACTGTGGTGTGAGGATTCCTTCTGATGGCTACTAAGACGATTGAAGAGTTTTGCGCGATCGGCCGCCGCAAAGAGGCTTCCGCCCGCGTTCGCCTCCGCCCTGGTTCCGGCAAGATCGAAATCAATGGCCGGAAGCTGGAAAACTACTTCCCGACCGATGTGCTCCGGCACTATGTCTTGCAGCCGCAGGTCATCACCGGCACGACCGATAAGTACGACGTGGTCGCCAACATCGCCGGCGGTGGCCAGATGGGTCAGGCCTTCGCCCTGCGTCATGGCATCTCCCGCGCCCTGCTGCTGGTTCAGGCCGAGCTCCGCGCAACGCTCAAGACCGCCGGTCTCCTGACCCGCGATGCGCGTGTCAAGGAACGTAAGAAATACGGTCAGCCCGGCGCCCGCCGCCGCTTCCAGTTCTCCAAGCGCTGATCCGTCCGCGCCTCCCCAGCCCGGCCGCAACGCCGGGCTTGGGAACCCACAAAACCCGGACCGCCTCACCGCGGCCCGGGTTTTTTGTCGGGCGGAAACGGGGGGGGGAAGCAGGTGGTTAGGCTGTAGCCAGTACGGCCCGGGAAGCGATGGGCGGAGGATTCATCGCGTTCGGCCTCTGTTCCTTCTGGGGCTTGTGGTTGCTGCTCCGGGGGGTGCGCGGCGACAATTTCGACTCCTTGGTGCATGTGGTGGCTCCGCGGATGGTGTTTATTGTCGGCGGCATTTTGCTGCAGTTGCCGTTGGTCGGCTTTACGGTCTTTGCATGGCGGCAAGGATTTTTCGGTTCTTGATGACACCGGAGGTGTCAACGCCTGTAGCCGGTGGTTGAGCGCAGCGACACCACCGGTCATCCGGAGAAGAATGTCCGCACCCCGGCAGGGGTGCCAGCGGTCCGGGAGACGGCCGTGGCGTCGCGGAGTGGCGGCCTTCTTTCTGGCACCCCTGCCGGGGTGCAAACGTCGGGGGGCGTCCAACCGGTGGTGTCACTCGCCAGGCTTCGCTCAACCACCGGCTACCGGCTGATATCCCTTCGGGATGTTCTCCTCCAAGCACGGTACAAGCATTGCGGCTCTGAGCACCCGCCGGCCGCGCGGCTGGCATTTGTTTGGGATGAAAACGCCCACCCCCGGGCAATCTCAATACGGCGCGAAGCGCAGCCAGAGGAGCAGGACGGCCATGGAGGCCAGGGTCACCATCACGCCGGTTTTGGCGTGCTCCTTGAAACTGATGGTGATGCCGAAGGCCCGGGCCTGCTCGACCACGATCAGGTTGGCGATGCTGCCCAGCAGGATCAGGTTGCCGGCGAACGTGCTGGACAGAGCCAGGACATAGCCCTGAACCGGCATCTGCGGATTCATGGCGTGCACCAGCAGCATGACCGCCGGCACATTGCTCACCAGATTGCTCAGGCCCAGGGACACCCAGGCTAGCACGTGCGGCGCCCCGAGCTTCCAGCCGTGCTTCGCGAGCGAGTCGATGAACTGCTGCGGCACGCCTGTGGCGTTGAAGCCGCAGATGATGATGAACAGGCCGCAGAACAGGGTGATCAGGTGCCAGTCGACCAGTCCCAGCAGCGACCGGCTCTTCATCTGCCGGCTGCAGAGCAGGAACCCGGCGGCGGCCAGGGCGGTCACTTCCCGCGGCACCCCGGTGAAGAAGAGCAGGATCAGGCAGACGGTGACGGCGATGCCCTTGGCGGTCTGGTGCCGGTTTAGTTCCGGCCAGTCCGCCGCCGGGGTTCCGGCCCCGGCCGCGACCGTGCCGGGTTGCGCCGTCCGCAGGCGGCCGCCGCGGTAGTTCCAGAGCAGGATGCCGTAGGCCAGGGCCAGGCTGACCAGGGCGGGCGGCAGGCACCAGAGCAGGAAGAGGCCGAAGTCCAGGTGTAGTTTCTGGCCGATCAGCATGTTCTGGGGATTGCCGATGATGGTCGCCGCCGAACCGATGTTGCTGGAGATGGCCAGGCCGAGCAGGAAGGGGACGGGGTTCAGTCCCGCCCGCAGCAGGGCGACGGCCAGGATCGGGGTGAAGGCCAGGCAGACGATGTCATTGGCCAGCACGGCGGAGAGACCGGCGCTCACCGCCATCAGCAGCAGGAGGAAGCGCTCCGGCTTGTCCATGTGCCGGGTGATGCGCCACGCCGTCCAGGTGTAAAAGCCGCCGAGGCGGAACTGGGAGGAGACGACCATCAGGCCGTAGAGCAGGAGGATGGTCGAGGTGTCGATGGCGTGGAGTGCGGTGTCAACCGGCAGCACCCCGGCGGCGACCATGGCGATGGCGCCGAGGAGCGCGAACCCGGTCCGGTCCAGGGCCAACCGCGGCAGCGCGCCGAAGGCAATGCCGGCGTAACTGACCAGGAAAATCAGGATGGCAACGGTTTTCATGGGTGAAGAAAAAACGAACGTTGAACATCGAACGTTGAACGTCCAACGTCGAACGGGGGTTAGCCTGATCGATTCATGACAGATCCGAGTCAAACTACCATCAGACCCGGCTCTCCGTCAGACGGCCCGCGCCATTACTGTCGCGGCTCTGACGGACCATCCGAGCCGCGACAGTGATGGAGCGGGCAATCCCCTCTCATCATCCGCAGTTCCGGCTTGGCCGGGCTAGGGGACGTAGCGGCGAACGACCAGGACGGAGTTGATGCCGACCATGCCGAAGGAGTTGTTGAGGATCGTGTCGACCCGGTCGACGCGGCGGGGGTGGTTGAGGACCAGGTTGGGCAGCGCGCACTCGGGGTCGAGTTCGTCCACATTGATGGCGGGGTGGACAATGTTGTCGTAGAAGGCCGGGAGGTTGCCCGCGAGTTCCAGGACGCCGGCGGCGCCCATGGCGTGGCCGATGTAGCCCTTGGTGTTGTTGTAATAGGTGTTGACGCAGTCCGGGCCGAACACGGTGCGGATGGCCTGGCACTCCTGGATGTCCCCCATTTTGGTGCCGGTGGCATGGGTGTTGACCAGGTGGATGTCCCGCGGTTCGAGCTTGGCGCGGCGGATGGCATGCTGCATGCACTGGGCCTGGCGCTCGGGGTTGGGCAGGACGAAATCGGTGGCGTCGGACATGACGGAGTAGCCGGCGATCTCGCCGTAGATCTTGGCGTCGCGGCGCTTGGCGTCGGACAGCCGTTCCATGACAAAGACGCCGCCGCCCTCGGCGATGACGATGCCGTTGCGCTTGAGATCGAAGGGGCGGCTGGCCTTGGTCGGGTCGGCGTGTTCGGCCAGGGCGCCCTGGCTTTTGAAGCTGGCGAAGATGCCGAAGGTGTGGATGCTTTCCGAGACGCCGCCGCTCAGGGCCACGTCCACCTCGCCGAGCAGGAGCTGCTGGAGCCCCTGGATGCAGCCCAGGTTGCCGGCGGCACAGGCGGCGCCGATGGTGTAGTGGGGGCCGGTGATCCCGAGATTGATGGTCACCTCGCCGGCGGGGTTGTTGGCCACGGTGCGGGGGTTGTGGTAGTGCGACCAGTATTTGATGTCGTAGTTGAACTGGCTGAGCTGGTGGATTTCGTTTTCGGTTTCGACATTGCCGTGTTCGGTGATGCCGAGGAAGACGCCGACGCGGGTCTTGTCGAGCCCGGGCCAGTCCAGTCGCGCGTCGCGCACCGCTTCGTTGGCGGTGTAGACGGCGATGGATCCGGCGCGAGTTCCGGTGCGCAGGTCTTTGCGCTTCTGGTACTTGAGCGGGTCGAAATGGCAGACGCCGGCCAGGGTTTCGCCGACGTGCCGGATGGTGTATTTTTCCACGCCGGAAACCCCGGCCAGCAGGTTGGCCCGGAATTCGTCCAGGTTATTGCCGTTGGGTGAGGCCAGGCCGATGCCGGTGATGACAATGCGCTCCGAATCGTTCATGGCTCCAGATTCCGGCCGCCATTGCGGCCTCTCTGCACAGGGTTGCCGATCCGAGGGAAGGGATACTATAACCCCCCCGCCGGAGGTTGGAAATCCTTAGCCCGGCCAAGCCGGAACCGGGTTGGTGGTGCTAGGCAACGATGGTGGCCAGATCCGTCGGATCAGTCGGATCTGACGGATCTGACGGATCATGTTTTTGCCCGACAGGAAACACTCACGGCCCAGGCGCGGCCGGAGCGGCCGCCGGCGTCGGCGGGCCGGCCAGGAGTTGTTGGCGGACGGGTTCGATGTACGAACGCAGGTCGGTGCCGGTGATTTTCTGGAAAACGCGGAGGAAGGTTTCGGGGGAATCACGCTTGCCTGGGGCGTCCGGGGCGGCGCTGGGCAGGGCGGCGAAGGTCTGGCGGAAGACGTCGTCACCATGACGTCTGGCGGCCTCGCGGATGATCTCGGTCGCAAGATAGTAATGGGCCAGTAACAGGTCGCCTTTGGGCGCCGTGGCGGTTTCGTCCTCGACGGAGGGCCAGCCTAGAAGATCGACGCGGGGCAGTTCGCGGTTCATGGCGGCGGGGTTGTGGGAGAGCTGCCAGGAACGGTCGCTCATCTCCGGTCCCAGTCGATCCCCGACCCGGCGCAGGCCGAGCCAGGTGGCGAGGCCTTCGGCGATCCAGCGCCGGCCCGGCCCGGAAACGCGGTTTTCAACCAGAGCGGACTCGGCGGTTTCGTGGCAGGTCATGGTCAGCATCTGCGCGGCGAACAGGTTTTGCGGTCCCGCCGGGTCGGTGACCTGGCCCAGGATCAATCGGATCATGCCCCGCCCCTGGCTCACGGCCGTGACCGAATCCTTAAGCTCGTTTGCGGTGAAAATCAGGGTCGGTACAAATTCCAGGGTCGCACCCGGACTGGCGGGGAGGAAGTCCAGTGTCTGCTTTTGGCCTTCGACATGTCCCTGGACATGGAAGAACCAGGACGGTCGCCAGGCGCGGCGGGCGGGATCCCAGGCGGCGCCGGGCGTGGGTTCGCCGGCGCGGACGCGGCGGTCCAAGTCCGTGTCCGTCCAGATCACGGCCCGGTGGAAATCCAGGAGCGCGCCCAGGGATTCATACCACTGGCGGCTGAAATGGCGGTAGACTTCCGTCATGCGCGGCGTCGATCCCGGCAGCGCCAGTTCGCGGGCGATCCAGGTGACGTCCTCCGTTTCGTGCCCGACGGCGTCCGCGCCGGCTTTGCGCAGATTGTCGCGAAGATATTCACCGAACTGGGGCATCAGCTTGTCCAGGTAACGGCCGAGCGGCCCCGCCACCTTGTCTGCTTCCGGTGAATAGCGCAGGGTGAGGTTCTCCAGCCGCGCCTCGCCCAGTCCGTCATAGGGGGAATCGGCGGCGGGACAAGGACGCGAGAGCAGAGCCAGGAGAAGAAGGAGACAGGGGAGAATTTTGGATTTTGGATTTTTGATTTTGGATTGGGAAGAATGCCATTTTTGCCACAAAAGAACACAAAGAACACATAGAGTTGGGAGATCCCGGTTTTGTGCGTTCGTTGCAATTTTTTGCGGAAAATTCGTCATGAGAGAGTCAACTTTGATTTAACTTCGCGTCTTTGCGTCTTCTGTTAAAATTCCCCTCAATCCAAAATCAGTCTAAACACAGCGGGACGTTCTGGAACTGGCGCGCGTCGAATAGGCCGCGGGTGGTGAGTTTGAGGTCGGGAATGACCGGGAGCGCCAGGAAGCTCAGGGTCATGAACGGGTTGCGCAGGGGCGACCCGAGCCTGGCCGCGCCGGCGAGCAGGGCGGCCTTGCCGCGGGCGGTCGCCTCCAGACCGAGCCCGGTCATGAGTCCGGCCACGGGCAGCGGGAGTTCGGTGCCGGTGCCGTCATCGTCGAGCGCGAGCATGCCGCCGCCGAGTTCGGCCAGGCGCGCCGCGGCCGCGGCCAGTTGCGTCGGGTCAAGCCCGGCCAGGATCAGATTGTGGCTGTCGTGGCTGACCGTGGTCGCCAGCACGCCCCGGCGCAGCCCCAGGCCGCGGACAAACCCGAGTCCGACATGCCCCGTGCCGCGGTGCCGTTCCACCACCGCCAGCCGCACAATATCCTGTTCCGGATCGGGCAGGATGAAGCCGTCACGGACCGGCAGCTCCGCCTCACCCTCATGTGTGACCAGACTGTCCGCCACCAACTCGATGATCCGGACCCGGACGCGCGCCCCGCACCCCGCCGGCGCCGGCACAAAAAAACGCTCCGGCCGCACATCCCCCGTCGCCAACCGCACCGTGTTCAGGAACGGCGCAAACGCTGGATCCGAAGAGTCAGGGGGGCGCGTTCTCCGCCCCCCTGAATCCCCCTGAGAGGGTCTTCGACCCGTTTCCGTTTTGAACAGCCGGGAGTTGCGAAGTGCGCCGGCGGATGAGGCGGTGGCAAGTTGACCACGCGTGGAACCGCCGGCGGACTTCGCAACTCCTCTCTTTCCAAATGGTAACGTGGCCGCTGCCACTCTCCAGGGGGTGTCGGGGGATGGGAGAACGCCATCCCCTGACAAGCTTCCAGCCTTCATGGTCCACGCGACGGTGAAATTGGCGGGGTCGCCGGCGAGGGCGACCAGGTCGGCTTGGAAGCCGGGGGCGACTTCGCCGCGGGGCGCGCGGTTGGTGCCGCGGAAGAACAGTGCGAAATGCCGGCCCGGGGCGCGCGTGGCCAGAGCCAGCGCCCGGAGCGCGGCTTCCGCCCGCGGCACCCTGGCGGCAGTAAACCATTCACAGGCCCGCCGCAGGATCCGGTCGACGTGCCCGTCTCGCAGCAGGTCTCCGGCATCGAGATCGTCCGAGCAGAGCACGAAATGCTCGTCCAGGTTTGCGCCGCGGCGGAGCAGTTCCGGCAGGAGCCGGTCCAGATCCCGCGAGGCGCTGCCGAACCGGAGCATGACCGTCATGCCGGCCGCGGCCTTTTCCAGGGTCTCGTCCGCGGTGATGGCCTCATGATCGCTGGAGATCCGGACCACGCCGTCCATGTGGCCGTTGCTGATGTAGGCTTGGAGATCGCGGCCGGTAACGCCCGGGCAGTGGCCGTCGACGAGCTTGCCGGTGGCCAGGGCGGCCTCGACCCTGGCCCGGGCGTCGCCGAAGCCGTGGATGATCCCGGGGAAATTCATTATTTCCGCCAGGCCGAAAATGCCCGGGTCCGGGAGCAAGGCGCGAATGTCATCGAGCGAGATCCGGCCGCAGCTTTCCTCCGTGTCCAGGGCTGGGACACAGGACGGCACGCCCAGGAATAGGTCCAGCGGCGTGCGGGCGGCGGTGGCGAGAAAATAGCGGACCCCATCCGGTCCGCAGACATTGGCTATCTCATGCGGATCGGCGAACACGGCGGTGGTGCCGCGGGCGAACACGGCCTCGGCGAACACCTCGGGCGTGAGCATCGAGCTCTCGATATGACAGTGCGCGTCCATGAACCCCGGGACGATGCACTCGCCGCCGGCATCGAGTCGGTCCGTTGCGGCCGCGGCGGCGAGCGAGCCGGCCGGCGCCACGCTTTCAATGCGGCCGTCACGGATGGCCAAGTCGGCAGAGACCCAGACGCGGTGTTCAAAGTCCGGGATCTGGGCGTTGGAGATAATCAGATCGGGAGGCATGAAGAGGAATCCAAATTGAACAGAAGGCGCAAAGGCGCGAAGAAGAATTTTTCTCTCGCCAAGGCGCAAAGCAAACGAATTCCTTTGCGTCTTTGCGCCTTCTGTTCAATGCATTGCGGTTGCGTTTGGCCGCCGGAGCGAGTGCGGGACTTCGAGTCGGTGGGCGGCCATGAGGGCGGGGTCGGCGAGGAGTGCGTTGGGGAGGCCGGCGGCGGCGATGCGGCCGTGGTCGAGGATGACGATGCGGGTGCAGAGTTCCAGGACCATCTCCAAATCATGGGAGATGACAAGCCGGGTGTGGGGCAGGGGCCGGACCTGTTCGATGAAGATGCGGCGGGCGTAGGGATCGAGGTAGAGCGTGGGCTCGTCCAGGATCAGCAGTTCCGGGTCCTGAATGAGCGCGGTGGCCAGGGTGGACAGCCGTTTCTGACCGGCCGAGAGATGGCCGGGGAACTCGTTGGCAAGCGGCGCCAAGCCCATGCGCTCCAGAAGATGGATGGCTTTGGCCTCGGCCTCGGCCGGCGGCAGGCCGACCTTGAGCGGGCCGATGGTGACGTCCTCCAGCACGGTCGGCATGAAGAGCTGGTCGTCCAGGTTCTGGAGGACAAAACCCATGCGGGCGCGGATGCCGGCCAGGTTTTCGCGGCGCAAGTCCTGACCGAGGATGCGGACACTGCCGGAGTCCGGCATGCAGAACCCGGCCAGGGTCAGGACCAGGGTGGTCTTGCCGGCGCCGTTGGGGCCGACGATGCCCAGGCACTCGCCGTCGCGGACTTCCAGGTCCAGGGCGTCCAGGGCCTTTTCGCCGGCGTGGTAGCCGAAGGTGAGTTTTTCGATCTGGATGGCGGGCTCGGGCATAACATCCTCAAACAGGAGGTTGGATCCTGAATCAAGTCACCGGAATTTGAACAGAAGGGCACGAAGGTCATGAAGGGTTTGGGTTGAAAAAAGTTCTTTGTTTGTGAGGCGCTTTTCCTGTGAATGGAGAGTCCGCTTACTTACGTGCGCGGTTCTGACGGAAGGGCTGACACAAAAAGGATTTTGCTACTGTACTCCGGGGAATTTCAGGGCGGCTCCCCCGAGCCATTGGGTCAGGGGCAGGAGGCGTACGGCGGCGGTGGCGGCCAGGACGAGCAGGAGGAAGAGCAGGTCGCGGCGGGTCCAGCCTTCATGGGTGCGGAAGGGCAGGGTGCCGTCGTAGCCGCGCAGGGTCATGGCGCGGTAGATGCGGCGGGAGCGCGCCTCGGTGCGGAGGAAGAGGTTGCCGGCCAGGCCGGCGGCGACGGCGGGGTCCGGGAGGCGTCGCTGCGGACAGCGGAGTTGCCAGGCATGGGTCAGGGCGCGGCCTTCCTCGGTCAGCACGAAGATGTAGCGGTAGAGCAGGTTCAGGAGCTGGACAAAGGCGTGCGGCGCATGCAGCCGGATGAACGCCTGGAGCAGGCGCGGGAACGAGGTTGTGCCGATGAGGGCCAGCACGGTTCCGGCGGTCAGCAGGTAGCGCAGCAGGATCGAGAGGAAGGAGAGCCAGCCGGCGGAGAATTCCACGCCGCTCGGAAGCCGCACCCGGGCCGGGTCCAGGAAGATGTTCCAGACCCCGGCCATGACGGCAAAGGGCAGGCCGATGAGCAGCAGGCGGAAGAACGGCCGGAGCGGCACCTGTCCGAGGGCCATCAGCAGCGCGGGGAAGAGGAAAAGCGGCAGCAGTTCGCCGGTGGCATGCTTGGGGAACGAGATCGCCGCCAGCGTCACCCCTGCCGCGGCCAGCAGCTTGGCCAGCGGATCCAGTCCGTGAACGGGACTGGCGCCGCGGCCGTGGTGATCAAGTTCCAAGGCGGCGTGGCAGCTCATGGGTTGGGGGGGAGGGGGAAAGGCCTGTGGCTTGTGGGTCTGTGGTCTGTGGGGGGAAGGAGAGAAGGAGGGGAGGAAGGCGTTGCGGGTTGCGAGTTGTGGGAACGGAGCAATATATCCTGAGTCGGAGGTGAAAAGGCGCTTCGGTTAAGGGGCTCGGCATTTGGCGTGAGGCGGGACGGGGTATATTGGCGGCATCGTGAGCGAAGATTCCGAACAACCGTATCCCGAGTTGCGGGAAGAATCCTCCGGTTTGGCGCCGGCGGGGGTGACACAGCCTGCCGCGGCGGCGTCCGGGGCGGACGGGGATGACGCGCCTGCCGGGGACGAGACGCCGGGCATGTCGCTATGGGATCATTTGGAAGAACTGCGGTGGGTGATCTTCCGCTGTGTCGCGGCGTTGGCGGCCGGCACCGTGGTGGGGTGGTTTACGCTGGACCTGGTCCTGAAGCTGATGATGCGGCCGCTGGCCGGGGTGGAAGGGAAGGTGGATCTGTTCTTTGACGCGCCCATGGCGGCGTTCATGAGCCGGCTCCAACTGGCGGCGCTGGTCGGCTGTGTGTTGGCGGCGCCGCTGGTGTTGTGGTTTCTGGCGGGGTTCATCCGGCCGGCGCTGTATGCCCACGAACGGAAGGTGGCGCGCCTGGCGATCCTGGCGGGTGCGGTCTTTTTCCTGGGCGGCGTGGTTGCGGGGTATGCCATGCTTTTTCCCGCGCTGCCGATGTTCATCGGGTTCAGTTTTTCCGGGGTCAAACAGCTTTGGCCGTTGAACACCTACCTGAGCTTCTGTGTGCATCTGATGCTGGCCGTGGGGTTGTCTTTCGAATTGCCGGTGGTGCTCATCGCCCTGGTGCAGCTGGGCGTGCTCAAGGCGGCCCAGCTGTCCAAGGCCCGGCCCTATGCCGTGGTGGGCATTTTTGTGCTGGCCGCCTTTATCACGCCCACGCCGGACATCTTCACCCAGTGCATGGTGGGGATGCCGATGTGGTTTTTCTACGAAGTAAGTACATGGTACGCTCACAAACGCGAAAAACGGAAGGCGGTGTCAGATGAGTAATATCGGCTTACCGGAATTGTTGGTCATCTTCCTGATCGTCCTGCTGATCTTCGGCGCGAAGAAGATCCCGGAAATTGCGCGCGGTCTGGGCAAGGGCATCAATGAGTTCAAGAAGGCCAAGGACGGCCTGATCGAGGACATGTCGGAAGAGAACAAGGCCAAGTCCGCCAAAGACGCCGGCAAGAGCACTTCGTCCTCCCCGGACAAGCCGGCGGACAAACCGGGCTGACTCCCCCCGGGAACGCCGATCTCCGGATCGGCGAATTTCGGCCCGGTCCTAAACGGAACGATGGAAAACGGAAGAACGGAACGACTCGGCAGCAAGTGTCTGATCCATATCCCAAAAGAACCGCCTCATGATGGTTTCCTCCTGGGGCGGCTTGGTTGGGAATCCGGGTTGGGTCCCAAGAGTATTTGGGACGACCCGCTTTTTGAGGCCGTATCCGCCGGTTTTTTAACCGAGCGCGCGCCAAAGCCATCCGGGTAAAACCATAACTCATTACCCGTCAATAAAAAAAAACCTAAACGTCGACCTTAACACCCGACTTTTTGTGTGTCATAATGAGCCAGTTGTGCCACAAAATTGTGTCGGGAAAAGGGGTAAAAATCACTGGCGCCGGGGTCACCGGCGCGGGGGCAAGGGTTATAGTGATTTGTTGTGCCGTTTCCCCGCGTGAATCCCCGCGCGTTGGGTTTTTTTGAGGTCCTGCATGTTTTCCTCCAAACCGGCCCGGACCAAGCATCTCTTCGTCACTGGCGGCGTGGTCTCCTCCCTGGGCAAGGGTATCACGGCGGCCTCTCTGGCCCTGCTGCTCAAGCGCCGCGGCTACCGCGTCGCCATGCAGAAGCTGGATCCCTACCTGAATGTGGACCCCGGCACCATGTCCCCGTACCAGCACGGGGAGGTTTTCGTCACCGACGACGGGGCCGAAACCGACCTGGACCTGGGGCATTACGAGCGTTTTGCCGACATTTCCTGCTCCCGGGCCAGCAATTATACCAGCGGCCGCATCTACAGCAGTGTCATCGCCCGGGAACGCCGCGGCGAATACCTGGGCAAGACCGTCCAGGTGATTCCGCATATCACCGACGAGATCAAAGACGCCATCCGTTCTCTGGACAGCCCGGAGGTGGACATCGCCATCACCGAGATCGGCGGCACCGCGGGCGACATCGAGTCCATGCCCTTTTTGGAGGCCATCCGCCAGTTCCGGCATGAGATCGGGCGCACCAACGGTCTGTTCATCCACCTGACCCTGGTGCCGTATATCAAGGCCGCGGGCGAGATGAAGACCAAGCCCTCGCAACAGTCCGTCAGTCTGCTGCGTGAGATTGGCATCATCCCCGACCTCCTCATCTGCCGCTGCGAACGTCCCATGCAGCAGGAGCACAAGGATAAGCTGTCACTGTTCTGCAACGTCGAGCCACATCTGGTCTTTGAAGAGTGCGACGTGGCCAACACCATTTACGAAGTGCCGGTAGAACTGGCCAAGCAGGACGTGGACAAGTACATCCTGGAACTTCTGCAACTGCACGTCAAGGATCTGGATCTGCACGCCTGGAACGAGTTCATCGGCCGGGTGCTGGACAAGAATAAGCCCACCGTCGAAGTTGCTGTTGTCGGCAAGTACATCAGCTTGCGCGACGCCTATAAGAGCATCTACGAAGCCTTGAGTCACGGCGGATATGCCAACCATGTGGATCTGAAGATCCGCCAGATCGAGTCTGAAGAGATTGAGCGCGACGGTGCGGCCAAGTTCCTGGACGGCGTCAACGGCATTCTGGTTCCCGGCGGGTTCGGCAACCGCGGCATTGAAGGCAAGATTGCCGCCATCCGGTACGCCCGCGAGAACGGCATTCCTTTCTTCGGCATCTGCCTGGGGATGCAGTGCGCGGTGATCGAGTTTGCCCGCAACGTCTGCGGTCTCCAGGGCGCCAACAGCAGCGAGTTTGCGGAGAACGGGCCGGCTTCGGTGATCGACCTGATGGAAACCCAGCGCGGCGTGACCAGCAAGGGCGGCACCATGCGCCTGGGCGCCTATCCCTGCCGGCTCAATCCGCAGAGCCGGGCCCGGGCGTTGTACGGCACCGAAAGTATTTCCGAACGGCACCGTCACCGCTACGAGTTCAGCAACCGCTACCGGGTGGAGTTGGCGGCCAAGGGCCTGCTCATCGCCGGCACGGCGCCGGATGACAGCCTGGTGGAAATGGTGGAACTTCCTGGGCACCCGTGGTTTGTCGCCTGCCAGTTCCACCCGGAGTTCAAGTCCCGGCCGCTGGCGGCGCATCCGCTGTTCCGCGGCTTTGTCGGCGCGGCGAAGCAGCGCGCGGCGTCCGGTGTGACGGTGTGACGCGTTCCGGCTTTTCATCAACCCCTGCAAGTTCGGGTGATATATGATTTCCGAGAAACCGCGTGAATATTGCGGCCTGTGCGGCTGTACGGGATCCGAAGGGATTCTGGATCTGACCCATTTGGGGCTGCACTCGCTTCAGCACCGCGGTCAGGAGGCGGCGGGCGTGATGGCCGCCTTCGACGGCACCTGTCATCTGCACAAGGGGGCGGGGCTGGTGGACGAGGTGTTTGCGACCCTGCCCGCCGCCTGGCGTAAGGCCACGATCAGCCACGCCATCTCCCATGTCCGATACTCCACCGCCGGCGCCTCCACCGTGGTCAACGCCCAGCCGCTCATGGCTAACATCAACGGCGAGTTCGTCGGCGTCGCCCACAACGGCACCATCTGCAACGCCGGCACCCTGCGCTCGGAACTCCAGGCCGAAGGCGCTATTTTCCAAACCACCACCGACACCGAACTCGTGCTCCATCTCATGGCACGCTGCCTGCACCGGCACAATCATGACTACCGCGAGGCGCTGGTCGAGGCGCTGGGGCGTCTCAAGGGCGCGTTCTGCCTGCTACTCCTCTCCAAGGGGCGGATGACCGCGGTGCGTGATCCTCTCGGGTTCCGCCCGCTCTGCCTGGGTCGGTTCAAGGACGGTGGCTGGATGGTGGCCAGCGAAAGTATCGCACTGAGCGTGGCCGGGGCCGAATACGTCCGCGAAGTCGAACCGGGCGAGATCATTTTCTGGGAGAAAGATGGCTCCATGGTCAGCCGCCGCTTTGCCGAAAGCCCGCGCCGGGCGCACTGTATTTTCGAGCATGTCTATTTCGCCCGGCCCGGCAGCTATGTCTTCGGCGACAGTGTCTACGAGGTCCGCAAGGCCATGGGCCGCCGCCTGGCCATCGAATCCCCGGCGGATGTGGACGTGGTTATGCCGGTCCCCGACAGCGGCACCTACGCCGCCCTGGGCTATGCCGAACAATCCGGCGTTCCCTTCGACATGGGACTGAGCCGCAACCACTATGTCGGACGCACCTTCATTGACCCCGGGCTCTCCTCCCGGCGCAAGCTTGTCCAGCGCAAGATGCAGCCCATCGTCGAGGCGCTCAAGGGCAAACGCATCTGTCTGATCGAGGACAGCATTGTCCGCGGTTCCACCAGCAAGGCGCGCATCCACACCTTGCGCGAAGCCGGCGCTCGGGAAATCCACATGCGCGTCACCTGCCCGCCGCACCGCCACGGCTGCTATTTCGGCATCGACTTCCCCGACCGCGAAAAGCTCATGGCCAACAAGGTCGGCGGCACTGGCGCCGAATTCCTGGCCGAAATGGCCCGCCAGCTCCAGCTCGACAGCCTGGCCTACCTCTCCCAGGAAGGCATGCTCAGTTGTGTCACGGCCCATCCCGCCAAAGACTACTGCTGCGCCTGTTTCGACGGCGAATATCCCGTCATCCCCGACGTCATGAACGCGGCCCCCATCGTTGAAGACAACGCCGGCCGCGCTTGATTACGGCATCGCCAGGTTCCCGGTGACGAAATGGCGGAGGCCCCGGGCGAGCGTCTCGCCGGAGCTGAGCGGCCGTTGCGGCTTCCGGCATGTGCGGTGGCCGGCCGGCAGGGCTGGCGGAGGGGATTGGTCGAGAGCCATCGGGTGCCGTCGAGGGCTATCGATGGGTATCGCTGGATCACAAAGGAGACCGTCGTCTTCCCACCGTCTTCAAACCCACAACCCATTTCAATGCTTCGCCAGGCGATACAGGGCCCAGAGCCCGCCGACCTGGTAGAGGAGGTTCGGCAGCCAGACCAGGATCTCTCCGGTGACCTGGTAGCGGTTCTTGAGTTCGTCCGCGGCGATCAGAAAGGCATAGAAGATGGTGGCCAGGATCAGAGAGAGGACCATGCCGACGGCGGCCTCGCTGCGCCGGGTGCGGATGCCGAACGGAATGCCGATCAGAATAAAGGCGAACGGGGAAAGGGACATGGAAAGGCGTTTGTGCAGTTCCATCCGGAGTTGGCCGATTTCTTTTTCCCAGCCCAGATCGCTGTAGACCTGGATCAGGCCGATGAGGCCGCTGGTGTCCTGATACTTGCCCCGGCGGGTGACATCCTTGCGGTTGAGCTGGTCGCCGTAATCCACGGGCAGGAACATGGTTTTGCCGGCGGCGCGCTGCTGACGGGCGGATTCCCGGGGGGCGGCGGGGTCGGCGGCGGAAACCTGGGCGTCGTGGAGGAGGAACTCGATGATCTGCAGGTCTTCGTTGACGCGGACGTCACCGTAGCGGGCGGTGATGTCCTGGGCGAGCCGGTGGTCCTTGCCCATCACATAGACACGCAGGTCATAAAGGCGGTTTTGGTCGCGGCTGCTGGTGTAGATGATATAACCGGGCAGGGAGACGGGGCGCCCGGGTTCGATCAGGGCCAGGGGGGTGCGGGCGCCTTCGCTGTCCTTGATCATGTCCAGCTTCCAGCGGCAGCGCGGGGCCAGGTCCAGTTGCAGCCAGGCACAGAAGACGCTGAGCAGGATGCCGAGGAGCAGGGCGGGGGTGACGATTTGCCAGAGGCCGGTGCCGGTGGCGCGCATGGCGGTGATCTCGTTGTCGGCCGACAGGCGGCTGAACACCAGGATCACGGCGCAGAGCACGGAAAAGGGCAGGGTGAACTTGAGGGCGATGGGGACGAGCAGCAGCAGCAGCGACACCAGGCTCGCCGGAGAAACGCCGCGGGAGAGCAAGTCAAAGAGCCGGTACAGGCTGCCGGCGATCATCACAAAGGTCAACACCCCCGTGGCGGCCAGGGTGGTGAAAAGCAGTTTGCGGGCGATGTAGAGGTTGAGTATCCGCATCGTTCTCAGAAGACGTAATTCACGCCGAAGTGGAAGCGGCCGGACTTGCCGAGGTCACTCTCTTTGGTGACGACGGGAAAGCCGTAGTCAAGCCGGATCGGGCCGATGGGCAGATCCAATTGCAGGCCGACACCGATGCTGATGTTGACGTCGGAGGGATCTTGCCTGTAGGAGTCCACCCAGACATTGCCGAAATCGGTCCAGACGCTGCCGCGGATCATGTCGATGATGGGGTAGATGAACTCGACGGTGCCGCGCAGCAGCGATTCGCCGCCGTAGGGGTTGTCATTGACGTCGACGGGGCCGACCTGGCGGCGCTTGAAGCCGCGGATTGAGTTCTGGCCGCCGGCGAAGTAGCGGTCGAAGAGAACCGGTTGATCCCCGGAGAGATTGTCGACCACGCCGGCTTCGGCCTCCAGTTTCAGTACGCATTTCTTGATCGGGAAGAATTTGGTGCCGATCAGGTTGAGCCGGTAGATGTCGCTGTAGGAGCCGAGCCATTGCGGGCTGAGTTCGGAGGTGAACTGGACCTTGGAGCCGCGGGTCGGGCGTTTGACGTCGTCGATGGTCATCCGCTGGATGCGGTAGATCAAGGTGCTGTTGTTGTAATTGCCTTCTTGGTCTGTGATGAATGTTGCCGTGCCGGAGTCAAATTCCTTGAGCCCAGCACGATCAAAGCGGTAGCCGACGGAATGGTTCCAATATTGTTCCTCGCTCTCCTCGGGGGCGTTCTCGAACAGCTTCTTGGTGAGCATCACCTGGGTGCCCATGTCGGTCTGGGTGTAATAGTCTTGATCGCGTTCGCGGGCGTACAATTCCCAATCCAGGCGCAGGCGCCGGTCCATGAACCAGGGTTCGGTGAAGCCGAGGGTTACGTCCTGGCGTTGGGTGCCCAGGGCCAGGCGCAGGCTGGCGCGCTGCCCGGCGCCGGTAAATTTCGGCCAGTTGCTGATGTCGAAGTTGGACTGGGAGATCTCCACCATGCCGACAAAGGAGTCGTCGGTGGAATAGCCGACGCCGAGCATGAGGTTGCCGGTCCGCTTTTCTTTGAGCGCGACTTCCAGGTCTTTCTGGTCGTCGCGTTCGGTGGCCATGGGCGTGATTTCGATCGGATCTTCGAAGTAGTTGAGGTTCTTGAGCCGCTGCTTGGCGGCGCGGATCTTGCCGCCGTCAGCCTTGTCTTCGGGATTGATGCCGCCGGGGTTGGCGGCGATTTCACGGCGGATGACCCGGTCCTGGGTGACCTGGTTGCCGGTGATGAGGATGTCGCGGATGGTGCAGGGCTTGCCCTCGATCACCTCGAAGGATATGGCCACCGTGTGGGCGGCGGCGTCATACAGGTGGCGGGGATAGACCTTGAGGTCGATGTAGCCTTCCGGATCGTACTTGGCGCGGACGCGGTCAGCCATGGCGCGCTCGGCCTGGATGTCATACGCCTTGCCGGGTTCCAGCATGAGGGCGTTGGGGAGGAGCACACCTTTTTTGTTTTTCGGCCGGGCCAGCAGTTCCTCGGCGGGAAAACGCTTGGCCCCGAGGAGGTTGACCGACGCCACCTTGTAGGCGACGCCCTCGCGGATGTCCACCTGCAGCGTCACCCATTTCCCGTTGGCGCTGATGGTGCAGCCGGTTTTCTCGTCATGACTGACCTTGACGTCAAAGTAACCCTTGCCGGTGTAAAGCTCGGTCAGCACGTCCAAATCGGTTTTGAGCTGCTCGAAGTTGTAGAAATTCGCGGGGAAAACCAAACTCCAGACGGAAAACTTGGTCTCGACCTTTTTCTTGAGTTCCTTGGCCGTGAACGCGGTGTTGCCCGTGAAGGTGATGTCGTCAATCTTGTAGCGCAGCTCCTCCACGACGCGGTAGGTGACGGTGGACTCGTGGCGGTCCTTGGCCGGGACCACGTCGGCCGTCACTTCCGTCTTGTAGTACCCCTTGTCCTGGTAAATCTTGCGGATGGAGTTGACGTCCTCGTTGACCACCTTCATGTCCAGCAGCGCACCCTGGGTCTGCTTGATCACCTCGGTGAGCTTCTTGGTCTTGACCAGGTCGTTGCCGGTGACGGTGACGGTGCGTACGGACCGCTGCGGGGTGAGGCGGAGCAGGATCTGCACCTTGTCCCCGGGCAGCGACGTCACCTCTTCTGCACGTCTTCGTAATTGCCGCTCTGGAACAGGCGCTTGATGTCCTCGGAAAGGATGGCCGGGTCGAACGTGCTCCGGGGCGCACTGACCAGGCACTGGTTGACCTGTTCCTGGGAGACGGGAACGCCGGTCACGGTGGATTCGAGGACAATACGCTCGATGACGGAGGCCTGGGCCGTGCCGAGAATGGCGGCCACCGCGCCAAGGCGGAGCCACTGACGGAGGAAAAAAGACATGGTCGGACGGTCTCCTGAAAGTTCCCTCAACCGCGACCCGGAACAGGCCACTCCGTTCCGGCAACCGGTAAATCCCATACCGTAATCCATCTTACGGCAGATAAAAGCACCTAAGAACATGCTCGCGGCCGTGGAGCCGGTAGGTCTGCATGCCCTCGGCGAGAAAACAGATCTCAATTGCATATCAGATTGAACGCAAGACAAAATTATTGGGATAGGGTAGCTTTCACGCACACAACGGGTTTTCGGCCGCAGACACTTCGTGAACTTCGCGGCCTTCTGTTCAAGCCATTCCTGATTCCCTGTAACACGTTTCTGACAGGAGAAATTTCCCATGTCCCAGACCTCCCGCGAACTTGTCCGCCGCGCCCTGACCTTCACCTGGCCGGAGCGGCTGCCCGTCAATCTCTGGATGCTGCCCTGGGTCGACCTGCACCTGCCGCAGCTCAAGGTTGAGCTGAACCGGCGCTGGCCGGGGGATTTCAGCGGTGTGCCCAGTCCGTACCGGCCCTCCGCGCGGACCCGGGGCCGGCAGCATGACGTCGGTCTGTATGTGGACGAGTGGGGTTGCGAGTTCACCAATCTCCAGGCAGGTGTAATCGGCGAGGTCAAGTCTCCACTCGTGACGGAACTCGACGACTGGGACCGGTTGGTCCGGCCGCCCGTCGAAACGCTGCCGGAAAATCCGGCGGCGGCGCGGGATCTGGTCAACCGCGGCTGCGCGGCCACCACCAAGTTCGTCACCGCCGGCTGCTGCCCGCGCCCCTGGGAACGCTACCAATTCCTGCGCGGCACGGAAAATGCGATGATGGACATGATGGATCCGGACGAACGGGTGCTCGGCATCCTTCGCCGCATACACGAGCATCACCTGCGCGAATTCGAGTTCTGGGCCGGCACCGACGTGGACGCGTTGAATTTCATGGACGACTGGGGTTCGCAGCGGCAACTGCTAATCCCGCCGCGGATCTGGCGGGAGTTGTTCAAGCCGATGTACCGGGACTACTGCGACCTGGCCCGGAGCCACGGCAAGTTTGCGTTCATGCATTCCGACGGGCACACGGCCGAAATCTTCGACGACCTGGTCGAGGTCGGCGTGAATGCGCTCAACGCCCAGGTCTTCTGCATGGACATGGCGGATCTGGCGCGCCGGGCCAAGGGCAAGCTCACGTTCTGGGGCGAGATCGACCGGCAGCAGGTTTTGCCCTCGCCGGATCCGGCGGTGGGGCGGAACGCGGTCCGCGAGTACGCCCGGCACTTCTTCGATCCGGCCGGCGGCGTGATTGTGCAGTTCGAGGTCTCCGCCGGTTCCAATCCCGCCACAGTCCTCGCTATCCTGGAAGAATGGGAAGCCGTCCAGCGGGAGGCCGGTATGACGGTGTGACGGCCCGATGGCGCGTTTTTTTTACGATGTAATCAGTTTGTCATCAAAGGATTGAACAAAAGTTCACTCAAGTGAACTTTTCGTTCCAGGGAATGAGGAAAGATGTAGCCACGGGCGTGCCGCCCGTGTTCCGACGCGCCGCACAAACTCGCGGTGGCGACAAACCCTCCCCGGCGCGTCAGAAGAGGCGGGCGACGAGTTGGAGATCGGCGGCGCGCAGGGTGGCGCGGGGATCACTGCCGGCAGAGCCGACGGCCAGGACCGGCATGCCGCCGGCCACGGCCGCCTCGACTCCGGCCGCGGCGTCTTCCACGACCAGGCAGTCGGCCGGCTGAAGGCCGAGTTTCCGGGCGGCCAGCAGGAAGACTTCGGGATCGGGCTTGCTGCGGGTGATGTGATTGCCGTCGGCTTCGGCGTCGAAATAGCCGGCCAGGCCGATGCGCTCCAGGATGGTCGGCGAGTTCCGGCTTGAGGAGCCGATGGCCAGCTTGATGCCCCGGACGCGGAGTTGCCGGAGCAGCGACAGGACGCCGGGCAGGATGTCTTCCGGCCGGAGCCGGGTCAGGAGAAGTTCCTTGTAGTAGCCGTTCTTGCGCGTCGCCAACGCGGTTTTTTCGTCCGAGGTGTAGGCGCGCGGGCTTTTTTCCAGGAGAATTCCCAGACTTTCCATGCGGCTGACGCCGCGCAGGCGCTCATTGACGTGCCGGTCGAAATCGACGCCTTCCTCATCGGCCAGCCGTTTCCAGCCGAGGTAGTGATACTCGTCGGTGGAGACGATGACGCCGTCCAAGTCGAAAATCCAAGCCTTGATCGGGCCGGTGGCGGGGTTCATGAGGGATCCCTTACGGAGTGAATGCGAACGTTGAACGTTGAACATCGAACATTGAACGTCGTTTAAATCTGGATTCGACGTTGGACGTTCAACGTTGAATGTTCGACGTTCGATGTTCCGGCCGGCCGGTCATTTGGCTGTCGGCGTCTGTTCCGCGGCGTGCGCCTCGGCGGCACGGCCCTCCAGGCGGGCATCACGGAACGACTCCCCCCCCGGCAGCTCCAGGCGCAATTCCAGCGTGTCATCCGCCTGCGCCACTCCCTCTGTCAAGGCGCACTCCAGAAGATGGCCGCCGCCGCGGCCGTCTTTGGCCAGGAAGTGCAGATGCCAGCCCGGCAAATTGACGCCGGCGCACCATGCGGGAAACCAGAACCCGACCAGCGTACCCTCGACGTTTTCAAACTCGAACACCGGCTGGGTCTTGGTGACCTCGGCCAGAGGCGGATAGGGCTTGGCCTGTTTCGGCACGCTGCGGACCTTGACCTTGGCGAAACGCCCGTCCACGCGGACGGCGCAGAACCGGTTCGGGCCGGCGCGCAGAGCGTCCAGTTGCTGGCGCAGGGACACGGCGTCCGGCAAAGCGCGCAGCACGGCGGAGCGGTCGGAATCGAAAAACGTGGCGCAGGCGAAGGGGATGGGGGCGGAGTCCGGCATGGCGCGGATGCGGCCGTCGGCGGCCGCCTGCCAGACGCGGCCGTCGAGCAGGATCAATTCCCCGTCCAGTCCCTCGAACGTGCCGATGCCAAGGTCGCCGTTGCGGCGGAGCTGACCGCAGGTGGCGGCTCCGTCATAAACGCCGTCAAGCAGCGCCTGTAAGGTGGAAACCTGGTACAGAACTTCCCGGCCGGGTGCCGGAGCCGGGGCGGTGGCGCAACCGTTGGCCAACAGCAACCCGGACAGCAGCAGGACGATCCATCCCCAAGCAATGTCCGTTTCGCGCCGGTTCATTATCCGCTCCCCGGTCAGGTTAAACGCGCTCCCCCGGTTTGCGCCCGCCTCAGGCTTCAGGAACCGCCGCGGCGGCTGCGCAGGTGCCCCTTGGAGAGGAAGCCATCATAGTGATGGTTGAGGAGGTAGGTCTCGATCTGGCGCATGGTGTCCAGCATCACGCCCACGGTAATGATCAGACTGGTGCCGCCGAAGAACTGGGAGATGGAGTAGGAAATTTTAAACGAATCGGTGACGATCATGGGCAGGATCGCCAGACCCACCAGGAAGAGCGAGCCGGCAAAGGTGATGCGGGTCATGGACTGGTCGAGGAACTCGGACGTGGGCTGGCCGGGGCGGACGCCGGGGATGAAGCCGCCGTGCTTCTGCAGGTCATCGGCGATCTGCACCGGATTGAACTGGTTGGCCACCCAGAAGAACGAGAACAGGACAATGGTCGAGCCGTACAGCACAAGATAGGTCGTGCTGCCGTGGCTGAAATACGGCGCCCAGCCCATGATCAGGGTGCTCACTCCTGGCGCGCTCTTGGAGAAAAGCTTCACCAGCCCCTGCAGCAACAAGGGGGGGAACATGAGTACGGCGCTGCCGAAGATCAACGGCATGACGCCCGAGAAATTGACGCGCAGCGGCATGTAACTCGTCTGGCCGGCGGCACCTTGACGGCCCATGCTCGCCCGGGCATACTTGACCGGGATTTTGCGCACGCCCTGGGTCAGCAGGACCGTGGCGGCGCAGCAGGCGAAGAACATGACCAGCAGGCCGACAAAATGCACCAGGGTGAAGTTCGAGCTGCCGGCCAGGTCGCCGCCGATGAGCAGGTTGTTGAACATGTCCTGCAACGCTTTCGGCATGCGGTCGACGATGCCCACGGTGATGATGATCGAAGCGCCGTTGCCGATGCCGCGCTCGGTGATCTGTTCGCCCAGCCACATCATGAAGATGGTGCCGGCGGTGAGGAGCAGGGTGGTGATGAGCAGGAAGGGGATGCCGGGGGACAGCACCAGCTTGTAATCGCCCGCGAAACCCATCATCGACGGATTAAGCATGGTCTTGGCGAGCATGCCGCCCTGGATCACGCAGATGACCAAGGTCAGGTAGCGCGTGTACTGGCTGATCTTCTGGCGGCCGGTCTCACCCTCGCGCACCAGTTTCTCCAACTGCGGAATCACCGGGGTCATGAGCTGAATGACAATGGACGCGGAGATGTAGGGCATGATGCCCAGCGCGCCCACGGCGAACTTTTGCAGGGCGCCGCCGCTGAACATGTCGAACATGCCGACCAGGCCGCCGGCCGCGCCCTTGTTCATGGCGTCAAACATCCGGGCCAGCTCCGCGGGATCCACCCCGGGCACGGGAATTGTACAGGCCAGCCGGCACAGGACAATAATCCCGAGCGTAAAGAGTATCCGCTGGCGCAGTTCCGGAATCTTGAAGCAATTCACGTACGCTGAGATCATGTCCGCATGTCCTTCAACGGGGGTTGGACCTCCGGCCCCTCCGGCCGGGCGGCTCTGCGGCCGGCGTCTCCGGCCGCAGCCGGGACGCCAGCATCAGGTCAGGCGCCGACGATGACGCACGTGCCGCCGGCGGCTTCGATCTTCTGCCGGGCGGTGGCGGAGAACTTCTGGGCCTTCACGTTGACGGCCTTAGTCAGCGCGCCGTCGCCGAGAATCTTGAGCCCGGCCGATTCCAAACGGCCGATCAGCCCCTTGGTCCCGAGAACGGTGGCGGAAACTTCCGCGCCCGCCTCGAAATGCTTCTCCAAGGCACCGACGTTGACCACCGTGAACTCTTGGTGGTTCGGATTTGTGAACCCGCGCTTCGGCATACGCCGGAAGAGCGGCATCTGGCCGCCTTCATAGTGCGGGCGCCAGGCGAATCCGGAACGGGCGGCTGCGCCCTTTTCGCCGCGGCCGGCCGTGCGGCCCTGACCCGAGGCATCGCCGCGACCGACGCGCTTGCGGGCCGGACGTTTTACCGTGTTATGCAAATCATGCAGCTTCATGGCTGTTTCCTCAACTTGCCCTGCAAAACCGTTAGACCGTCTGCGCGGCGCGCTTGCTCTTGATCTGAGCCAGAGTCCGGAGACGGCTGATGCCTTCCATGGTCGCCTTGACGACGTTCACCGGGTTGCTGGAACCCAGCGACTTGGCCAGGACGTCACGCACGCCTGCCAACTCCAAAACCGTACGTACTCCGCCGCCGGCAATCAGGCCCGTGCCTTCCGCCGCCGGGCGGATGATGACCAAGCTGGCGCTGAACTTGGCGTTCACCGGATGGGGCAGGGTCGTGCCGCGCATAGGCACGGTCACCAGCGATTTCCGCGCCTTTTCACCACCCTTGCGGATGGCGTCAGACACTTCGTTCGCTTTGCCGAACCCGACTCCGACACGGCCGCGGCGGTCACCCACCACGATCAACGCGCTGAAGCTGAAGTTGCGGCCGCCCTTTACCACCTTGGCGCTGCGGTTGATGCAGACCACCCGCTCTTCAAGCTCGCCGGCGCCGCCTTCGGGCGCCGGGCGCCGTCCTGGATTCCGTCTTTTTTCGTCCGTCACGGGGATCTTTCTCCTTCGAACTGAACTTGCTTCGCCGGGGCCGCCGGGCCTCCGCGCCATTCCTTCAGAACTGTAAGCCGGCCTCGCGCGCCGCTTCCGCGATCGCCTTGACCCGGCCATGGAAACGGAAACCGCCGCGGTCAAACACCACGCTGCGACCTGGGCCGCTTTGGCCCGTTCGGCCACCAGCTTCCCCAGCGCCGTGGCGCCGGCGAGGTTGGCCTTGTTCCCGCCTTCGCGGAAGGCCTTGTCAACCGTCGACACCGCCGCCAGCGTGTGGCCGTGGCTGTCGTCGATCACCTGCACGTACATATGCTTGCTGGTGCAGCAGACGCTCAAGCGGGGACGCTCGGTCGTACCGGTCACCGTCTTGCGCAGACGCACATGACGGATCTGGCGCAATTGTTTTTTGTTCTTCGTGGACATGCTCACCGCACTCCTGGCATCTGAATCCCGGCCCCGGTCCTGCACTCAGGCAGGATCGCGGCCTTTCAAAACTTCTTTGGCGCCGGGCCTTACCCGACCGTCTTGCCTTCCTTCAGAGTCACCTGCTCGCCGGCGTAACGAACCCCTTTGCCCTTGTAAGAATCCGGGGGATGGAACCGGCGAATGCACGCGGCGACTTCGCCGACGAGCTGTTTGTCCGAACCTTCGATGCTGATGTGGGTCTGGTCCGGCATGGTCAGCTTGATCCCGGCCGGAACCTCAAAGATCACGGGGTGCGAGAACCCGAGGCTGAGGTTGAGCTTGGTGCCGCTCAACGTGCCGCGGAAGCCGACGCCCTGGATCTCCAGGTTTTTCTTGTAGCCGAGGGTGACACCCGTCACCATGCCTTGAATCAGGCTGCGAGCCAGGCCCAGGAAGCGGCGGCCCTCGGCCGTGGCCACATCCGCGCCCAACTGCATCTGGTCTTTATCGGCTTCCATGGTGACGCCGGACGGAAGTTGCATCTCCAGCTTGCCTTTCGGCCCGGAAATCTGCACCGACCGACCGTTCACGACCACTGTGGCGCCGGTCAGAAGGACTGGTTTTTTCCCAATGCGAGACATGACGCGTTCGCCCTTTCCTTAGCCCCGTCCGGAGTTACCAGACGTAGCAGACAATTTCTCCGCCGAGACGCGCTTGGCGCGCCTGCCGGTCGGTCATCATACCTTTTGACGTGGAGAGCACGGCAACGCCCATGCCACCCATGACCCGGGGAATCTCGTCGCAACCGACGTAGATCCGGCAGGAGGGGGTGCTGACGCGCTTGAGCCCTTCGATCACCAGGGTCTTGTCCTGGTACTTCAGATCCAGGGACAGCGTCTTGGGGACGTCGCCCTCAACCTTGTAGCCGCCGATGTATCCGGCCTGCTGCAGCACTTCCGCCAAGGCCACCTTCATCCGCGAGGACGGCATGGCCACCACAGGATGTTTCGCCGCGCCGGCATTGCGGATGCGGGTCAACATGTCACTAATTGGATCGCTAACCGACATGGGGATCCCTTCCTTCGCTTACCAGCTGGCCTTCATCACGCCCGGGATCTGGCCGGTGGCGGCCAGTTCGCGGAAACAGATGCGGCAGAGGTTGAACTTACTCATGTGGGCACGGCGGCGGCCGCAGCGGCCGCACCGGTGATACGCCCGAACCTTGAACTTGGGCGGGCGCTGCGCTTTGATAACTTGGCACTTCTTCGCCACGGTGCGCTCCCTTTGCTTAATGGCTGAACGGCATGCCCAACAGGGAGAGGAGGTCTTTCGCCTCCGCATCTGTGTGGGCCGTCGTCACGATGGTGATGTTCATGCCGAGGCTGTGCTTGATCTTGTCCAGCTCGACTTCGGTGAACACGTTCTGCTCGGTGATGCCGAGATTGTAGTTGCCGGCGCCGTCAAACCCGCGGGCGTTGACGCCGCGGAAGTCGCGGACGCGGGGCAGGGTGACGTTCACCAGCCGGTAGAAGAAGTTCATCATCTTCGCGCCGCGCAGGGTCACGCAGGAGCCGACCGTCATTCCTTCGCGCAGCTTGAAGTTGGAGATGCTCTTCTTCGACTTGGTCATCACCGGTTTCTGCCCGGTGATGGTGGCGAGAACCTTGGCCGCTTCCTGCTGCACTTCTTTCTCGCGGCTGCTGTTGATGCCGGTGTTGACCACAATTTTGGTCAGACGCGGCACCTGCAGACGGTTGGTGTACCCGTGCTTTTCCATCAGCTTGGGTATGACCGCGTCTTTATAAAAGACTTGAAGCTCGCTCACACTCATGGCTTCGCGCTCCCGTCAGCCTTGGCGGCTTTTTTCGCCTGGCGGGCGTTCCAACGCTCCACCGGCATCACGTTCGAGATATGCACCGGGCGCTCAGACTCGATCAAGCCGCCCTGGGGGTTGGCCTGGGAACGGCGGACGGCCTTCTTGCCGACGTTGACGCCCTTCACCCAGACCCGTTCCTTTTCGCGGTCGACGCGGAGGATCGAGCCGGTCTTGCCCTTGTGGGCACCGCTGATCACCCGGACTTCCACTTCTTTTTTCACTGCTGCCTGTGCCATGGTCAGAGCACCTCCGGAGCCAGCGACACAATCTTCATGAAGCTCATTTCGCGCAATTCGCGGGCCACCGGTCCGAAAATGCGCGTACCGCGGGGATTGTTCTCTTCGTCGACAATCACGGCCGCGTTGCGGTCAAACCGCAAGAATGAACCGTCGGGACGGCGGATCGGGAAGGCGGTGCGCACGATCACGGCGAAGACCACTTCACCTTTGCGGACCAGGCCGCGGGGCGCCGCTTCCTTCACCGTCGCCTTGATCACTTCGCCGATGGCGGCGGTGCGGCGGACATGGCCTTTGGCGCGGATCATCACCAGGCGTTTGGCGCCGGTGTTATCCGCCACATCCATGCTGCTTTGCATCTGAATCATTTGCGAAATCCTCCTGAAGGCTCGTCAGCGGGCCGCCGCTTGCACGACGGACACCAGCCGCCAGCGCTTCAACTTGCTCAACGGACGCGTCTCGATGATCTCGACGCGGTCGCCAGCCTTGGCTTCGCCCTTTTCGTCATGGGCGTAGTAATGTTTCCAGCGGGTCAGCACCTTGTGGTACTTGGGATGAATCATGCGCCGGTCCACGCGCACCACGATGGT
>CAITSE010000147.1 GCA_903894975.1 uncultured Lentisphaerota bacterium | reverse complement strand
GATGAAAGTGCATGACCTCAACTACAAGCGTATGCTGGCGGAAAAGTCGCTGCGCGACATCGTAAAAATGGAACTTGGCGCCAAGGTTGCCGGACGCGATCCTGCCAAGGAAGGCGAACTCGCCGCATACTTTGAAGATTTGAACGGCCCGCTCAAAACTGATTACAAACACGTCGTCTACCGATCCCACATGGCCAATGCGCAAAAAGCCCTGCCCCGCGAGGCTGAGTTCCGCCAGGCCGTGGAGCAATCGTTCGCGGCGCTCTATGCGGCGAACCAACCCGTTGCGCATAACGTGGTTATCCGGGCGATGAAATAAAGGTAAGAAAACGCGTGAAATCACGCAAGGATAACGACGCGACCCGCCTGACCCGCTGGGTGACGCTGGTGCGGGAAGTGGCCGGGGCCGCGGAGTTCGCGGAAAAGAATTCAAGATTTCTTTCGCGCACTTTCGCGTAATTTCGCGGACAAACAGGCTGTTGTCTTGAAGTGGAGTTAGATTTCCTGATGTTCAGGGGCAGAGCCTCTCGGGACGGGGGCGCAGCCGCGGGGGAGGACAAATGCGGAAGTGGCTGAAGGACTTATGGCGGTGGTTAGCCGCGTTTCGCGGCATGGCCGGGAGCTTTGCCGGGCGCCGGGCCGCGCACCTGCGCCTGGGCCGGCGGGGCGAACGGTTGGCGGGCAGGCTTTTGGCGGAACTCGGCTTTGACCTCCTCGCCCGGAACTGCCGCTGCACCCACGGCGAACTCGACCTCGTCGCCCGTGACGGCGGCGTCCTCTGCTTCGTCGAGGTCAAGACCCGGCACCGTATCGGCCGCGCCCGCCCGGCAGCGGCGGTCGGCCGGGAAAAACGCCGGAATCTGGTGCGCGCAGCCCATCAATACCTGCGCGAAGCAGGATTCCCGCCCGTACCCTACCGCTTCGACATCATCGAAGTCCTCCTGGACGGCCGTCGCCCGCACGACCTCCGTCACTACCCCAACGCCTTCACCACAGACGACGTTCGCCGCCCCGGCCGCGCCCGATAAGTAATACCGGGGGTCATTGGAGACGAGTGGACGGACGGTCATGATGAGTGTGCGTCCCGATGCTGGTCGCTTGCTGACGGCGGCCCTGGCGGAATGGAGCGGCCGGCCGACCCGCGGCGTGATCATGCATGGGAGAACGGATGTTAGTCCGCTAGCAGGATACCGCCGGCTTCCCTGGCAGCAGATCGGACCGTTATTGGATCGGTGATGAAGGCCCTTGCGGGCGCCGGCGAAAAGTGTACCACCCCGAGCAATGTCCCCGCCGGCATGGTACGTTCTGCTGGTATGAAGACGCGCTTACTTGTTATCACCTGGTTCTTCGCCCTATGCACCGCCATCATGGCCGGTGAGGTCGCGGTCAAGTGTTCCTGGTGTTCGGGCACAGGCATCAGGTTCGACAAACCCTGCACCTTCTGCAACGGCACAGGCAAGGTTTGGACGAAACGGTAGTCTCGTGCAGGCTGTGCGGCCCGACGCCCGCGGCAAAATCAGAGGAAATTCGTCAGAGCTGGATGGGTTGCAGGAACATTGGCGACAAACGCGGCAAGTGGCATACTCTTACCAGTAAGAACAGATACGCGAACAAGGAATCCGCCATGCAGGCCGTAGCCACAACTCGAATGTCATCCAAGGGTCAGGTCGTGATTCCGGAAGAGGTCCGGAAGCGGCTGGGGCTGGGGACCGGCGCAGAGTTCGTCGTGGTTGCCGACCGGAACTTCGTGGTGTTCAAACGACTGACGCCGCCAGCCGCGGAGGAGTTTGCCACGCTGTTGACGGACGCCCGGCAGCAGGCACAGCAGGCGGGAATGAAGCGGGCTGACGTGGCCAAGGCAATCCGAGCCGTCCGGAACCGCTGATGAAGGTCATTCTGGACACCAAATTGCGAGGTCCGGTCTGTGAAGACCCGGATGACAACAAGTTTTTCGCGTGCGCCGTCAGTTCCGGAGCGAAACGGATCGTGAGCGGCGACAAGCATCTGCTGAAGGCCGCCGGGTATCAGGAGATTGAATTCCTGAAACCCGGCCCCTTTGTTCTACGCTATCTCAGCCACTAACCTGAGACGGATCATGCCGCCAGGCAGGGACAGTCACCGCAGGCGAACCCCCGGTCATTGGGCAGGAACTGTTCGGCACGGATCATTCGTTCGATGACGCGCACCGTCTCCGTCAGCCGCGTGAAGCCGTCGAACTCACCGCTGAGTAGCGGAAAGTGTGGCGGATTTGCGCTTTTACACCCCGGTTTTTCAGGGGGTTTCCCGAGGTTTCATTTTCCGGGAATATCGCCGTAACAGGCTTGTTTCCAAGGAAAAAAATGGTAGCGGGAGTCGGATTCGAACCGACGACCAATGGATTATGATTCCATTGCTCTAACCAACTGAGCTATCCCGCCACAGTAAAAAGCGGGGCTCAATGTATCCGTTTCCGTCCACTTTGCAATCACGCCCCTGGCCGCCGGTTGACAAAACCTACCCCACCCCTACAGTAAATCTTTCGCATGAACTCCGACCACATCCAAACCAGCTGGCAGGAAGCGGATTCGCCCCTCGGCGACACCATTTCCAGCACGCTTTCCGCGGACTCCCCGCCCGCCTGGCTCCAGGCCGCGACGCCAACCGCCCGCGCCGAGCTGTTGCTCGGCCTGATCAAGGCCGCCGCGCCCAAGGCTGAAGCCCTCTTCCGCACCCTCCCCCTCGGCGAACAGACGGAAGTCGTCCTCTGCGCCCCGCTGGACCGGCGCCTGGACTTGCTGCTCCTGCCCGAAGACCACACCTCCCTGGTCCAGTCCCTGCCCGAACTCGAACTCCACCGCACCGTCCTCTGCGCCGGCAAGTGGGAGTCCCAGGAAATCGTCGAGGTCGCCACCGAAAACCAAATCAATTTCATGCTCGACCATGATTGCTGGCGCGGCGAGTCCCTGGACGGACGCAAGTTCACCGACTGGCTCCAGCTATTCCTCGAATGTGACGAATCCCAGATCTTCCGCATCCTGACCGCGATCAACGCCGACCTTCTCGCCCTGGCGCTCAAAAAGCACGTCAAGTTCGAGAAGGATTTCATGATCCAGGACACCTATTACCTCGACCCCGACTGGGTCAAGGGCGCCAACCCCGTGGTCCAGATGTTCCTGGATCGCCTGTACGCACTGGATCCGAACCTGTGGATCCGTCTCCTGGGCTGGGTCCGCATGCACAGCAAGGGCACCATCGAGGCGGATGCCATCGAGGGGCGTGAAAGCCGTCTCCGCGGTCTGGGCATTCCCTCCCCGAGCCTGGCCATCACCGTCTATTACCCGGTGGAATTCGACGTCAAGGGCATGCTCGACGGCTGGCGGAAAAGCTGGACTGTCCCCGCCCCGGCGGCCCCGCCCCCCGCGGATGCCACCCCGGTGGTGCGCCCCGGCGGCCGTGACTACCTCTTCCTGCAACGGGTGATTCATCACCTCGTGGACAAAGCCCAGCCGGACGAACACCTGGCCTCGCGCTGGGAAGCGGAACTGGTCGAGGTCGCCAACAAAGTCATGGTTGCCGACCAGGTGGACCTGGGCGACGTCAAGAAGCAGCGTGAGGTCGTGGACAAGGTCCGCCGCTGGATCAGCCTCGGCTTGGAAATCCTCGCCCTCGGCGATGTCGACCAGGGCGCGGAACGGCTGCACACGCTGAACCTCGAACATTTCTTCCGCCTCGGCTCCATGCTGTACGATGCGCTTGGCAGCACGGTGGTCGAGCTCTCCAAGTTCGAACAGAATACGGGCGGCCGCCTCTCCGGCAGCGATTTGGGCGTGGCCTACCTCGCCCTCAGCGAGGCCGAACCCATGATCCCGCAGGCCGGCCGGACCGGCATCGCCCGGCACCTCGGCACCCTGGCCGACTACCGCCAGGCCTGGGAGCTGGTCTGGGAACTCGAAATTCTGGCCAGACCGGCCCGGGCCAAGACGGCCGCACCGCCGGCGCCGGCCGCCCCATCCCCGACGACTCCGCCCGCATCCTGAGCCGGGCGCCCGGGCCGCGGCGCGAAAATGGACGAGATGGACGGCATGGACTTCATGGATCGTCCGCGTCAGTCCATCGCGTCCATTCAGTCCATTTCGTCCATGCTCTTCACCCCAGGCCTTCCAGGCGCGGGTCGAGGATGTCGCGCAGGGCGTCGCCGAGCAGGTTCAGGGCGAGCACCAGTCCGAACATGGCCAGCGTAGCGAAGGTCATTTCCCACCAGACTCCCTGCCAGAGTGTCTCCCGCGCCTCGGAGATCATCACGCCCCAGCTCGGCTCCATCTGCACGCCGAGCCCCAGGAACGAGACGATGACCTCGGTCATAACCGCCAGGCTGAAACGCAGGGTGAAGAAGACGATGACCAAATGCATCGTGTTCGGCAGAAGATGTTTCCAGATCAGGCGGAATTGGCCGATACCCTGAACCCTGGCCGCCTGCATGTACGGCAAGTCCCGCAGCCGCATGCACTCGGAGCGCACGACCCGGCAGAGCCCGACCCAGCTGGTCAGGCCGATGCCGATGTAGACCGCGGCGATGCCGCGGCCGATCAGCAAGGCAAAGGCCAGGATGAACAGCAGCGTCGGCATGGCCGCGAAGGTGCTGTAGATCCACACCACCACGGCATCCGTCCAGCCGCCGAAATAGCCGCCGAGCGCGCCCAGGGTGACGCCGGCCAACAGGCTGATGCCGCCCGCCAGCAGCCCCACATAAAAGGCGGTCTTGACGCCAAACACGGTGCGCCAAAGCACATCGCGGCCGAGATAATCCGTGCCGCAGGGATGGGCCAGGCTGGGCGGCTGCAGGCGCTGTTCCAGGTTGCGCCGTTCGGTGATGGATTCATGGCCGGAGAGCCGGCAGCCGGCCTGGTAGCTCCAGACGCCCGTGGCCGCCACGGCATAGAGCAGGAGCGCCACCAGCGAGGCCATGGCCGCCGGCCGGCGCCGCAGCGCCCGCCAGAGCCGCGCCCGCGGCGTGTCCGGCGGCGGCAGTGGCTCGGCCGCCGGCGGAATTGCGACTGGGGCAATGGGAAGAACGAGGGCGGTCATGTCCGGATTGTCCACATCGCAGGTACCATTTTTAAGATAAGCATGAAACGGCAAAACTTTCAAAACCGAAGAACAGCCCCCACTGAAGTGGGAACTCCCAACGTGAGCCGGGCTGTCCGAGTTCGGAGTTCCGCCTTCAGGCGGTGCCGGTTTCACGATCCTTTGCGTTTTCGATGACTTTATGGTAACCCATTCAGCCTAAACGGCTCTTAGCAAATGCGGCGTATTCAGCGCGCAGGGCGGCGTAGACTTCGGCATGGGACGGGTCGGGGACGATCTCAGCTTCGGCGGAGGGCTTGCAGAAGGTTGCGGTCAGACTGGCCCAATCCGCGCCGGCCACGGCCTGGGCGGCGCGCAGGGCGGCGCCGAGCGCGGCGGAATTGCCGGTGGCCAGCCGTTCGACGCGGGCATTGAAGACGTCGGCCAGGATCTGGCAGAAACCGCGGTTGACCGAGGCGCCGCCAGTGACCCGGAGGCAATCGGGCGTCACGCCCATCCAGGCGGAGTGCAGCGCCAGACGCAACGCCTGCGCCTCGACCACGGCGCGGAGGGTCTCCGCCTTGTCGCGGCCGGCCATAAATGCCGGCGTGCCTTTGCGGACCACGCCCGGCTTCAGCACCAGCGGCGTGATTTCCGGCACGTAATAGGGCAGGATCAGGTTGCCGTGATTGCCGGCGGGGGTGACGGCCAGCGCGGCCTCGACCTGGGGCCAGGTCATGCCGCATTCGTCCTTGGCCGCTGCCAACGCCAGCGCGCCGTTCTTGAAGCAGATCAGGCTCATGAAGCCGCCGGCGGGATTGCCGAAGACATGGCCGCAGCCGTCCGGGTCCACCACCGGCCTGGGCATGGCCGCGAACAGGGTGTGGCTGGTGCCCAGCGAGACCACCACCGTGCCCGGCCGCCAGCCGCCGACGCCGATCAGGCTGCACGGATTATCGCCGGACCAGGCCACGACCGGAGTCCCGGCCGCAAATCCGTATTTTTTCACAAAATAGTCCGAAACCGCGCCGATCTGGGTGGCGGAGGCCATGGGCAGGGGCAACTTGGCCCGCAGCTCCGGCGCGGTGGCGTCGAGCAGGAGCTGAGACCAGTCGCCCCGGGCCAGGTCGAGCAGGTTCATGCCGGCGCCGTCGCCGAGGTCAATGTGCGCGTTCCGGCCAGTCAGCAGCGAAGCCAGAAACGAACTGACCAGGTGGATGACGCCGGTGCGGCGGTAGGCGTCCGGTTCGGTCTTGAAAAAGCGGCGGATCTGGGGGCCGGTAAAGCGCTCAACGGCCGCGGAACCGCTGAGGCTCCGGACCCGGTCCACGCCACCGGCGGCCGCGGTGATCTCGGCGCACTCGGCCGAGGTCGAGCTGTCCATCCAGATAGGCGCGACGGCGCGGGTCAGGCGCGGAGCCACGGCGGCGGCCAGGTCGCGGGCGGGATCAGCCCGGAGTCCGTTCTTCGCGAACTCCGCATCGAGATAGACCGAGCCGTGCTGCTGGCCGCTGCCGCTGATGCCGGCGATGGCGGCGGGATTGATGCCGTACTTCGGCAATTCGGCGCAGAGCCGGTCCAGCGCGGCGCACCACAGCAGCGGATTGCTCTGGCGCACCAACGCATCCGGATTTTCCAAAAAGCCGGAGGGCGAATCGAACTCGGGAAACTCCCGGCCGAAATTGAGACTGATTTCCTTGATACGTCCGCCGGAGGCCAGATCAATGACCACAGCGCTCAGGCTCTGCGTGCTGGAATCCAAGCCGAGAAAAAGCTTGCCCATAATAACGACCTGCCCTGAAAAATGAAGATGGGAACGGAAATAACATCTGCCAGACGTGAGAAACAGTACTTCCGAACCAACAGGCCGCAACCCCGCAAACAGAGGGAACGGACCGAGAAGGTTATCTCACAGAGGCACAGGGGCACGGGAAAGAAAGGGCGGGGCCGATTAGTGGGATCACTTCATGAAGAGATCAGTCTAACCCGCTACAGCCTATCCTTTGATGACTTTGAGGATTTCCGCGAAGTTCTGGCAGTAGCTTTCGCACAACGCGCGGGTGCCGCTCTCAATGATGTTGCCGTCTGCGATGCCGATGGTCGGATACCCGGCCAGACGGATGGAGCAGACGCCGGCGCCGCTGTCTTCAATGCCGATGACGGAGTTGCGGTCGCTGAATTCAATGCCCAAGCCGACGCGGCAAGTTTCGGCGTACAGCCACGGATGCGGCTTGGGCGACAGCTCGCCGAGGGTGCCGGGCTCGCCCTTGCGCAAGGGGAAACCGGCGGTGATCACGGCGTCGTAGAAGTCCTTGGGATCGCCCATGTCCAGGGTTTGGAAGGCGGACAGAATCTCCGGCCAGGCCTTTTCGTACAGCCCGGAAGTGACCAGGCCAATCTTGATCTTCATGGCCTTCAGCTCATAAAGAAATTCCTTCAGCCCGGGGGTCGGCACAAAAGCGTTCTTGCGGCCGCGGCCGGCCATGATCGCCTGCATCTCGCGATGGGTGTGCTCGAAGTAAAAGTGGCGCGCCTGTTCCACGGTCTGGTGCGGACAGTATTTCTGGGTGCAGTACTTGAGGTGCTCGGACACACTGTGCCCGGACACGAACGGAAGGTCGGACTCCTCCAACTCGAACTTCGGGTTTTCGAGCAGGCTGGCCACGGTCAATTGAATGATCCAGATCCAGAAGCTCTCGCTGCGCACGCTGGTGCCGTCCAGATCCATCAGCACCGCCTTGACCGGGCGTTCGATGTGGACCGGGTGCACCGGGTAGTACGCCGGATAGTCCATGGCGGACTTGACATAGGCCAGCGCATGGTCCGTAAAAGAAATGAACTCGACCTTGCGGTCGCCGGTCGCGGCGATGGCGCACACACCGTTAACGCCGGCCCTGAAAATGCCGTCGCTGCACGCGGTCAGCGGCACCAGCCCCGCGTCATCCGCAAACGCACCGAGACCCGGAATCGTGATCATGGCCAACCTGTGTGAAAAGGTGAAACTTCAGGGAACGGAGTCGCGGCGTTTGGAGACCTGTTTTCAGGGAAAGTACACCCTCTTCCCGCGAAAATGAGCTGCGAATGAAAAATTTGGAGCGCTTCACGCCCCTTCGTCATTCCCGAAGAACCGGCTTTCCAACATAGCGCACAAGGCGTGGTACAGCGGCAGGTGCAGCTCCTGGACGCGGAAGGTTTCCCGGTCGGGCACACCCAGGCAGAGGTCGGCCAACTCCCGCAACCGGCCGCCACCCGCGCCGGTCAGGCCGATCACCGTGACGCCCCGGGCGCGGCCGGCCAGGGCGGTCAAAACCACATTCCTGGCGTTGCCGGACGTGGAAATGGCCAGCAGCACATCGCCGGGCCGGGCCAACGCCCAAAGCTGCTGGGCGAAAGCCAGATCGCCGCCGTTGTCATTGATCACGGCCGAGCTCAGGGCGGGGTGCCCGGTAAGGGTCACGGCGCGCAACCCGCGTTGGAGCTTGCCGGCCAGATACTCGCCGTCCGGCCCGCGTCCGCGCAGCGCCGCGGCCTCCGTCTCCGGCAGCGCGCGTTTCAGCAGGAAACCCTTCAGCAGTTCGCCGGCGATGTGCTCGCAGTCCGCCGCGCTGCCGCCGTTGCCGCAAAGAAAGAGCGTGCCGCCCTGCTCCAGCGCATCCCCGATCCGCGCCGCGGCCCGTTCCAGATCCGCCCGCAGCGGCTCCAACACCGGGAAGCGCCGCATCAGTTCCGCCACATGCCAGTTCGGGTCGCGCATGATTTTCTCCAAGGGGATAAGGCCTGTTGCCGTCGACGTCGGCCGAACAAACGATTTCCCATACTATAACAACGCTCCGGCCCCGGGCGGGCCGGGTTCTCCGAGAGCTATCGAGGGCACTCGAGGGCTGTCGAGAGCCCTCGAAAACCCCGGGGCAACCGGACGATTGCCATTACCGCGGCGGCAGGGCCGGAAGGCTGGCGGCGGCGACAGCTTGGCCGAGGCGCTTGTCCTGCTCGTCCGGGGTAAACAGGCCGAGCCGGGCGGACAGCGCGGGGAACTCATCCCGGAGCACGGCCCGGGCCCGATCCAGGATCACGGCGCCGCCGGCGCCGGTGGTGACGCGGCCGAGAATAAGCAGATTCTCCAGGTCGTAGAAGTCCGCGTAGTGCGCGATGGCATAGCCGAGGTAGACGCCGAGGGTTTCGTAGACGCGCCGGGCGCGAGGATCATCCGAGGCCATAAGGTTTTGCACCGCAATCAATTTTTCCGGAAGCGGCATGTCCGCAGGGACGGCGATACCAGCGGCGGGGAGCAACCGGTCGACGGCCTGCTGGGAGAAATACTGCACGCCGCAACCGCGGTCGCCGGACCATTCGTCGACCGGGGCGTCCTCCCGGAAATCCACCGGGGCAAAGGCCAGTTCATTAAGCCAGACCGTGATCCGGCCAGCGCGATCGCACCAGCCGGCGGCCATGCTCGTGCCCAGAGAGATGCCGAGCAACGCGTTGCGTCCGAGCGACATCGAGCCGGCCAGGGCGGTTACCTCGCCGTCGTTGGCGACCTCGAACGGGATGCCGCCCCACTCCCGCCGCAGTTCGGCGAACAGATGCCGGACGCGCGTCTCGAACACCGCCGGTGGCACGCCGCGGAACAGGGAGGCGACCCGCACCTCGTTGTCCACATACACACCGGCGGCGCTGCCGCCGATGGCGTCCACCCGCGGCAAGTGCGCGGCGGCCTGGCGCAGGCTGTCGCGGATGCCGGCGAGATGATAGGCAGGGTCGGGCTCGAAATAAGGATTCCAAGGCACTTCCGCGGTGAAAACGACGCGGCCGTCGATGACGGCGGCGCACTTGCGGTCGCTGCCGCCGAGGTCGAAGCCGATGCGGCAGCCGTCCAGGCGGCGGCCGAGCGGCACGGCGGGTTCTGCGGGCGCCGGAAGTTCCGCTTCGGTGCAGGCGTGTACCGTGAGCGGTTCCAGGAACATCCGGCCGGCCAATTCCGCGTCAAAAGCGCGTTCGCCACCGGGAGCATAGATCCGGGCGAGTTCGGCCGCCAACAGGTCGCAGCCGGCGACGAACACGCGGGAACCGCCCTTCTGCCAGAGCAGGAACTTCAGCAACCGTTCAACGTGCCGCAGATTCAGCGCGGCCCCGGCGCCGGCCTGGGGCAGGATCTCGGTGGCCTGATGAAAACAGGCGCCGTTGGCCCGCTGCACGACCAGCCGCAACGGCCGGCGGCCAGGGTCGTCCGCGACGAGTCGCTCATAAGCACGATTCCAAAGCACGGCCGGCACAAAACCGGGATCCAGCGGCGGCACCTGGCGGGGATGAACGGCGATCATGAAAAACCCTTTTGAACAGAAACTCGCAAAGATCACCAAGAGAATTCCAGCTCACTTTTACGGGGTATGAAGAAGCGACGGAGCGTGAAACCGGCACCGCCTGAAGACGGAACTCCGAACCTGGACGGCCCGGGTTGGGAGTTCCCACTTCAGTGGGGGCTGTTCACTTTTTTGTGTTCTTTGTGTTCTTTGTGGCGAACCGTTCTGGATTGGCCGGGTTTCAGGACTGGGCCGGTGGAGGCGCGCACGGTCAAGGTCAGCGGCGCAACGGCCGGGCCGGTTTCGGCGGCCGGGCCGGTTTCCAGCAACCGCAGCAGCAACCGGGCGGCGCCGGCGCGGTCATTGGTGACGGAGGTGGCGGGCGGGTCCATGCGGGCGGCCAGCCGCAGGTCGTCGGTGGCGACCACGGCGCAGTCCGCGCCGGGCCGCAGCCCGCGGCGTTCCAAAAATCTGTAGACGGCAGGCAGTTGCATGTCGGCGCAGATCACGGCAGTGGGCGGCGGGCGGGGGCGGAACATGGCGGTCAACGCGGCGAAAATTCCCGCTTCCGTGAAACCACCGTACCCGACCCACTCCGGGCGCACCCGCAGGCCGCGGCCGGCCATGAGCCGGTAAAAGGCCTCGCGCCGCTCCCGGGCCACCGCGGCCGGGGCCTGCGGATCGGTCTGGTCCAGGTAGCCGATGCGCCGATGGCCCAAGCTGAAAAGATGGCCGAGCTGCAACGGCACCATGTCGGGGTTGTCCTGCATCACCCGCGGATCGGCAAGCAACGTCCGCGGATAAGCCGCCGCCCAACGCGGGCAGGCCCGGGCCGCGGCCCGAACCGTTTCCGCCGACGCCGGCGCGTAAAGCACCACCGCGGCGGCCTCGGCCCGGCGCAGCCGTTCTTCCAGCGCGGCTGCCGGTTCGGCATCGGCCAGGCCGTGCAGGCGCAGGCTGTAGCCGCCGCCTGTGAGCGCGTCAGCAAAGACCGCCAGGAATTCACCGAAAAATTCATCCGCGAAAGCGATGCGTCCGGAGGCGCTGCACAGCACCAGATCCACGGCGGCCAGGGCGGCGCGCGGCAGCGGCACGGCGGTGCGGAATAAACCGCGCCGGGGCCGCCGTTCCACGGCACCGGCCGCGGCCAGGCCGGCCAGGGCGTGCTCCAGGGCGAGCCGGCCCAGGCCGGTCTCGCGCATCAGTTCGCGGATGGGCGGCAGTGGTTCGCCAGGGTGGCGGGCCAGCAACAGCCGTTCCAGATGCCGCTGCGCCGCCTGCCGCCGCCGCGACCGCCCCGCGGGTTGATTGGTGGATGGGTTAATCATTGTGTTGATAGTGTGTTACTTTAGCTTAAAACCGGCGCGACGCAACCGATGACAAAGAAGCGCGTTCGACCGGTTCCGGCATTTTTCGAGAACCATCGAGAGCTTTCGGGAGCTCTCGCAAGCCCGCGATGGCCCGCGACGGCTCTCGCCCCTTCACGCCCTCTGTGTTGTTTTTGTGTCCATTTGCGGTATAGTGAGAGCACCGGCGGGTCCGGAGATCGGCCCGGCCGAAACGTTGAAGAGGCGCCATGGAAGTCATCATTCTACCGGATGCGGAGCGGGCGGCGCGGCTGGCCGCGCGGTTGATCACCGACGCTTTGGGCGCCCGGCCGGGCCTGGTGCTGGGGCTGGCCACCGGGCGCACCATGGAACGGGTCTATGACGAGCTGGCGCGGCAGCACCGCGAGGCGGGGCTGGACTTCGCCCGCTGTCGCACCTTCAACCTGGACGAATACATCGGGGTGCCGCCAGCCGACCCGCGCTCCTACCGCCATTACATGAACCGGCACCTGTTCGGCCGCGTCAACCTGCCCTTAACTGCCACACACTTGCCGGACGGCATGGCCGCCGACATCAAGGCCGCTTGCCGTGAGTACGAGGCACAGATCCGCGCCGCGGGTGGCATCGACCTCCAACTCCTCGGCCTTGGCGCCGACGGGCACATCGGTTTCAACGAGCCCGCCTCGTCGCTGATGTCGCGGACCCGCGACAAGATGCTGACCCCCGAGACCCTGGCCCAGAACGCCCCGCTCTGCGGCGGCATGGAGAACATGCCGCGGCGCGCCCTGACCATGGGCGTCGGCACGATTTTGGAAGTCCGGCGCTGCCTGCTCCTGGCCACGGGCGCGACCAAGGCGGAAATCCTGGCCCGCGCCGTGGAAGGCCCGATCACGTCCATGGTCACGGCCTCGGCGCTGCAACTGCATCCGTGCTGCCAAGTGATCACGGACGAAGCCGCCGCGGCCACTCTCCAGAACCGGGATTACTATCGTTGGGTCTTCGCCAACGAACCCGATTGGGCGCCGTACCGCGATTGAACCGGCCACAGCCGGTTCAACCGTGCTGTTTTTTGGCTTCCTGAGTAATCCGCATGGCGCAGAACTTGGGGCCGCACATGGTGCAATAGTGGCCGCCTTCGGCGTCCTTGGCCTGGTCGGCCCCGGTTTCCCGCAGGGCTTCGGCGCGGAGTTCGCGGGCCCGGACGGGATCCAGGGCGAGATCAAACTGCTTTTCCCAGTTGAAATCGGCACGGGCGCGGGAGATGGCGTCGTCCCGGTCGCGGGCGCCGGGCAAATGCCGGCCGACATTGGCGGCATGCGCAGCGATCTTGAAGGCGACGACGCCTTCGTGCACATCCCGGGCGTTAGGCAGGCCGAGGTGTTCCTTGGGCGTGACGTAACAGAGCAGGGCCGCGCCATGAAACGCGCCGAGGGCGCCGCCGATGGCCGCGGTGATGTGGTCGTAGCCGGGCGCGCAATCGGCCACCACCGGCCCGAGAATGTAGAACGGCGCGCCGTCACACAGTTCCGCCTGCCGTTCCATGTTCATCTGAATCTGGTCCAGCGGCACATGCCCCGGACCTTCGACCATGACCTGGACGCCAGCCTCGCGGCAGCGGGTCACCAGACGGGCGAGCACGTCGAGTTCGCCGAACTGCGCTTCGTCGGAGGCGTCGGCCAGACAGCCCGGACGCAGACCGTCGCCGAGGGAGAGCGTGACGTCATGCTCGCGGCAGATTTCCAGGATTGGGTCGAAATGGGTGTACGCCGGGTTTTCCTTCCCGTGTTTTTTCATCCAGGCCGCCAGCAGCGCACCGCCGCGGCTGACAATGCCGAGCAGGCGCCGGTCGGCCGCCGGGAGATGCTCCCGCAGCAGGCCGGCGTGGACCGTCATGAAATCCACCCCCTGCTCCGCCTGACGCCGGATCACATTCAGCAGCAATTCCGGGGTCAGGTCCATGGCGTCTTCGATCTGGGCCACAGCGCCGTAGATCGGTACGGTGCCGAGGGGGACCGGGCAGGCAGCAAGGATCTTGCCGCGGATTTCTTCCGCATCCGTGCCGGTGCTCAGATCCATGACCATGTCCGCGCCGGCCATCAGGGCAGCCTGGAGCTTGGCTAGTTCGTCCCCGGCGCAGCTGGTAAGGGCGGAGTTGCCGAGATTGGCATTGACCTTGACTGCACAGCGTTCGCCGACGCCGCAGGGGCGGAGATTGGCGTGGGCCGGGTTGGCGCAGATCACGATGCGGCCGGCGGCGACCTTGGCGCGGACGGTTTCGGGGTCCAGGCGTTCGGCGGCGGCCACGGCGCGCATGGCGGCGGTGACCGTTCCGGCGCGGGCCTGAAGAAGCTGGGTAGTAGGCTTGAAGGAACTCATGAAAATACGCCGGGGTTCGCGTGGAGGGAAAAAGGAATAATGTAGCCCGCTTTCCCAGGCAAGGGGCCGGACGCCCATAGCCATCAGGTTATAGGGTAATGAGGACAAACGCTTACCCTGATGGCTATGGGCCGAACGCTTCCGCCAAAGTAAAAAAACGGGCGCCGAAAGGTTCCGGCGCCCGTTTGCGGATGAACGTTGCGGCTTCCGCAACGTTCAGATTACATGTCCATGCCGTCCATGCCGCCCATGCCACCCATCCCACCCATGCCGCCGCCATGACCACCGCCCGGAGCTTCTTTCTTCTCCGGAACTTCGGTGACCAGGCATTCGGTGGTGAGCAGGAGGCCGGCGACAGACGCGGCATTCTGCAGGGCGGCGCGCTCGACCTTGGTCGGGTCGATGATGCCGGCCTTGATCATGTCGACGTACTCGCCGGTGGCGGCGTCATAGCCAACGTTGCCCTTGCGGCCCTTGACTTCGTTGACCACGACGGAGCCTTCGACGCCGGCGTTGTTGGCGATCTGGCGCAGGGGTTCTTCAACCGCCTTGCGGATGATCTCGACGCCGATCTTCTCGTCGCCCGTGACATCGAGCTTGTTCAGCGACGCCGCCGCGGCGCGGATGATGGCCACGCCGCCGCCGGCGACAATGCCTTCTTCCACGGCCGCACGGGTGGCGTGCAGGGCGTCTTCGACGCGGGCTTTCTTTTCCTTCATCTCGGTTTCGGTGGCGGCGCCGACATGGATGACGGCCACACCGCCGGCGAGCTTGGCGAGGCGCTCCTGGAGCTTCTCGCGGTCGTAGTCGGAGGTGGTTTCTTCGATCTGGCGCTTGATCTGTTTGACGCGGCCGGCGATGTCGGAGGCCTTGCCGGCGCCTTCGACGATCGTGGTATTTTCCTTGTCGACCGTGATGCGCTTGGCCTTGCCGAGCATGTCCGCCGTGACGTTCTCGAGCTTGATGCCGAGGTCGTCGGTGACGCACTTGCCGCCGGTGAGGATGGCAATGTCTTCGAGCATGGCCTTGCGGCGATCGCCAAAGCCAGGAGCCTTGACGGCGACGATGTTGAGGGTGCCGCGCAGCTTGTTGACCACGAGGGTTGCAAGCGCTTCGCCTTCAACGTCTTCAGCAATGATGAGGAGGGGCTTGCCGGAGCGGGCGACCTTCTCAAGCAGGGGCAGCATGTCCTTGAGGTTGCTGACCTTCTTTTCGTTGATGAGGATGTAGGCGTTCTCAAGCGAGCACTCCATGGTCTCCGCGTTGGTCACGAAGTAGGGG
>CAITSE010000146.1 GCA_903894975.1 uncultured Lentisphaerota bacterium | reverse complement strand
CGAGCGCACCGGCATCAAGTCGCTCAAGGTCCGCTTCAACCAGGTCTTCGGCTATTATATCGAGATCACCAAGTCCAACCTGGCGCAGGCGCCGCAGGACTACATCCGCAAACAGACCACGGCCAATGCCGAGCGCTTCATCACCCCGGAACTGAAAGAGATCGAGGACAAGATCCTCGGGGCCGAGGAAAAGAGCAAGGCGCTGGAGTACGAGCTGTTCCAGGAACTGCGCGACGCCGTGGTGCGCGAGACCGCGCCGATCCAGGGCATCGCCCGGGCGCTTGCCGTGCTGGACGTCATTGCCGCGCTGGCGGATGTGGCGGTATCGCAACGCTATGTCCGGCCGCGGCTCACCGACGACACGATCATCGACATCCGCGACGGCCGGCACCCGGTGCTGGACGCGCTCATGAAGGAGCAGCGCTTCGTCCCCAATGACACCCAGCTCGACACCGAGACCAACCAGCTCGCCATCATCACCGGGCCGAACATGGCCGGCAAGAGCACCTACATCCGCCAGGTCGCGCTGCTGGTGATTCTGGCGCAGATGGGTAGCTTCGTGCCGGCGGCCGGCGCTAGCATCGGCGTGGTGGACCGCATCTTCACCCGCATTGGCGCGGCGGACGACATTTCCCGCGGCCAGTCCACGTTTATGGTCGAGATGGTCGAGACCGCCAACATCCTCAACAACGCCACGCCGCAGAGTCTGATCGTGCTCGACGAGGTCGGCCGCGGCACCAGCACGTTCGATGGCCTGAGCCTGGCCTGGGCCATCGCCGAGTTCCTGCACGACACCGCGGCCTGCAAGGCCCGTACCCTGTTCGCCACGCACTACCACGAACTCACCGAACTCGCCCTGACCAAGCCGGGCGTCAAGAACTACAACGTGGCCGTGCGCGACTGGGAAGACAAAATCATTTTCCTGCGCAAGATCGTCCCCGGCGGCGCCGACCAGAGCTACGGCATCCAGGTCGCGCGGCTGGCGGGGTTGCCGCGGCCGGTCCTGGGCCGGGCCCGCGAGATTTTGGAAAACCTGGAGGGCAACGCCGTCAACGACGCCGGCCAGCCCCGGCTCGCGCGCCACCGCAAGGCCCGGCCCGCGCCGGCCAAAGCCCCGGCTGCCAGCGCTTCCGCCGTCGTCCCGCCGCCATCCCCTGCCGCGGCCGAGCCGCCCCCGCCGCAGCCCATGCTCTTCGACATGGACGGCTGACGTCCGGGTGCGGAACTGCCCAGACCCGGGAAAGGAATGCACCATGCGCAGACAGCTTGCCTTTGCCGCCGCGTTCGTCCTCGGCACGGCGATTGCCGCCGCTTCTGTCGCGTCTCCGGACAAACGGTCATGGGATGAAGTGACGCACGATTTTGTCACCGGGCCGGCCGACGCTGCAATGGATGGTGGTCAGGATGGTCAACGACTTCGTGAGCTTGATCCGAAGCGGGCCGCCGCGTTTCTGCTGCCATTCCTGACCAGGGAGCAACCGCACGGACTCCGGCTCAAAGCGATTAAGGCCTTGGGAAACGGGTCGTTTAAGGAAGCCATCCCGGCCCTCAGCGCCATAGCCATGGATACAACCGAAGCCGAGGATATCCGGTACTCGGCGCTGAATCCCGGACTGCGGTATATGTACCATCCCGAGGCGATCCGCACCGCCAGTGCGCTGGTAAACGACAAAGCCTTCCAGGTCCGCTCTGCCGCGTTCTGGGTGTTGAGCGATAACGGTTCCGATGCCGCGGTTTCAGTCCTGGCGGAACGACTTCGCGTCAAAGACCCGCAAGACACCATTGACCTGATTAATGCTATTGCCTACGCCCACAGTCGCAACCCCAAGGCCGGCAAGATTCTTTTCGACCAGTACCGTTTCAGGGATCTGGTGGCTGATGAAAAACTTCTTATAGCTTACGCCTCCGCGATGAGCCAATGCCGGATCCCCGATGCCCGGCAGATGATGCTGGAAATTGCCCTGTATCCCGAAGAAGGCCCGATGACGATTCGTCCCACCGCCTGCGACTACGCTCTCGGATACTTTGAATCCTTTCCGTGCAAAGAGGTTGTCCCGGTGTTGATCGAATCGATCGCAAAACATCCACGCAAAGACGATTTTTTTACGACGGTCACCGCGTTTTTGAAATCCGATCAGATTCCCGAAGCGGACAAGCAGAAACTCGCGGCGCTCATCACGTCGGGGAAGGTCCAAAAGCCGGAGCCGATGCCGGAGCCCTGAACCTCGGCCGGCAAGAGTCGGGGCCTCCTCGTTATGTTACGCACAGATCTGCATTATAATTAAATTGTTACGGGTATTTACTGCGGCGTCTGCGCCGCTTTGGAGTGCGGCGGCTGGACGCCGCTTTTTCCCGCCGGTGGAACCGGCCTCGGGGTTAAAGGTTCATTTTCCCCGTTTGTGGCGCGGAGACCGAGACTCGCCGATCGGGAGATCGGCGTTCCCGGGGGGCGGCTCCGCCGTTTCCCTCCGTAACAGAGCCGGTGCGGAACGTCCGGCGGTTTCCCGTGTCAAACCGGCGTTGTGACTTATAGTATCCGGCTTTTCTGATACACTTTCAACCCGTTGCGGGAAAGCAACGGGCGTGTCGGCCAATCCAAACCCAGCCCCGGAACCGATCTCATGAAAATGCATCTTGTGGACTGGCTGATTATGCTGCTGCCGCTGATCATCTGCACCGGAATTGCCATCTATTCACGAAAGTATGTCAAGAGCGTGGCGGACTTCATGGCGGGCGGGCGCAACGCCGGCCGTTTCCTCATCAGCACGGCCCGCAGCGAGCAGGGCGCGGGGGCAGTGGTCTTCGTCGCCACGTTCCAGGGCTTCTACCAATGCGGGTTCAGCCTGAATTGGTGGGGCAACATCGCCGTCCCGGTCGGGCTGCTGCTCATGACCACCGGGTATGTGATCTACCGCTACCGCGAAACCCGCGCACTCACCCTCGGCCAGTTCTTCGAGATGCGCTACAGCCGCAAGTTCCGCCTGTTCACCGGGGTGCTGGGCTTTTTCGCCGGCATCGTCAATTTCGGCATCATCCCGATCGTGGGCGCCAAGTGCATGGTCTACCTGCTGGGCCTGCCTCTGCAATACACGTTACTGTCCTTGGCTTCTTCCTTCCTTCCCGGTTCGTTCTTGCCGTCGCTGATGGAACTGTCCCAGCAACATACCTTCCTGTCCTATACCATTCCGACCGACCTGACGCTTATGGCGATTTTCCTCAGCCTGTGCGTGCTCACCACCACGACCGGCGGGCAGATCAGTGTGCTGCTGACCGATTGCGCTGAAGGCATGTTCTCGCAGCTTTTCTACACCATCATCGGCGTGGTCGTGCTGTTCGCCTATTTCAAATGGGACGCCACCCGGGCGATGCTCCTGGACACGGCCCCCGGCAAGTCGTTGGTCAACCCCTTCGACGCCTTTGGCATCAAGGATTTCAACATCTGGATGGTGCTGATGGGCATTGTCAGCGGCAACTTCTACCGCACCATCGCCTGGCAGAACAGCCATGCCTTCAACTCCTCCGGCGCCTCGCCGCATGAGGCCCGGATGGGCGGCGTCCTGGGCCGCTGGCGCGGGTTTGCCCAGGGCGTGATGGTGACGCTGCTGGCGGTCTGCGCCATGACCTACCTGCACAATGACGAGGGCCGCACCGCGGTGCAGCTCGTGCTCGACGGCATCAAAGATACGGCCACTCAGGACCAGATGCGCATGCCCACCGCGCTTTCCCTGTTCCTCCCGATCGGCATCAAGGGCATGCTGCTCTCAATCTGCGTGATGGGCATCATCTCCGGCGACGGCATCCACCTGCACTCCTGGGGCAGTATCCTGATTCAGGATGTCATCATGCCGTTCCGCCGCAAGCCGCTCACGCCGAAGCAGCACCTGACCCTGCTGCGCTTCTCGATCGTGGGCGTGGCTCTGTGGGCCTTCTGTTTCGGCGCCATCTTCCCCCAGACCAAGTATGTGCAGTTCTGGTGGGCGGTCACCGAGGCCATCTTCATCGGCGGCGCGGGCGTCGCGGTGGTCGGCGGCCTGTATTGGAACCGCGGCACCGTGTACGGCGCCTGGTCGGGCCTGTTCGTCGGGTCGTCCATGGCCGTCGGCGGCATTCTGGCAGATCTGTACTGCCGGAAAATCCTGCCGGTCGGCCAGGAATGGATCGTCTTCGGCATCCAACTCAGCGAAGAAGGGAAACAGGCCTTCCTCCTTAACGGCGTCCAGGTGAGTTTCTTCTCGGGAATCGCGGCGTGTTTGGCCTACGGCGTGGTGTCGCTGCTCACCTGTCGGGAGAAGTTCAATATGGACAAACTGCTGCACCGCGGCGCTTATTCCGTCGAACCCCAGGGCCCGGCCGATGCTCCGGCGGCCAAAGGCCAGCGCCCCCCCTGGGTTCATCGGGTCCTCGGCATCGATGCGCAGTACAACCGCATGGACCGCATCATCACCCTGAGCATCTTCTGGTGGTCGATGTTCTGGTTCTTTGTCTTTATCGCGGGCACGATCCTGTACCTGCTGGTCCGCCGCAGCGGGCATGACAGCGATCTCAACGGCTACTGGGCCACGTATTACCTGATCACCGGCATCTATCTGCCGCTGATCATCGGCGCCGGGACCACGGTCTGGTTCACCATCGGCTGCTGGCACGACATGCGGATCTTTTTCCAACGTCTCAACGAGGAAAAAGTCAATGTCCTGGACGACGGCACCGTGGCGCACGGCGAGCACGCCCTGGATCTGACCGTGACCCGGGAAGTGGCCGAGTTGGAAGAACGCCACGTCGCGGAAGCCGAAGCCCCCCGGCCCCGGAAGTAAGATGCCCGCGGCCGGGTGAGACCGGCCCGGAAACCGAACGGAGGTTCACCCCTGACCCCTGGCGCCTGCCGCGCAATTGAGAGCCCAAGGGAGAGGTGGATTGAGAGGCTGGGGCGGTCTGGGGCGATATCATCGGAAATGAGGAAAATTTTCTGTCGGGGCTTGCCGAATGCCGGGACGCCATATACTATCTATTCCGTAGTGTGATCATTGCGAATGTCCGTCTTGTTTGATGTTGGCTATATCCGCCGTCCGGGTCACGTTTGAAATCCGGCTGCGGTAATAGGTTGTGAAGCGCGGGTCCGGGGCCGGCGGTAGCGCCGGCGGGAAAATCCGGACCGCACACCGGCAAGTTCGGCACGGGTTGTCGCTTTCCCCGAATCGGGGCGGCGGTGGCGCATGGGTCGGCTGGCCGGGAACACCACCGGCCCGACACATGCGAGGATGACGCCATGGCTGAAGCCTGCCTGCCGCCGCCCGCCGCGGACACCGCGGCGTTCTACCGGGAACTGGACGCCTATATCGCGCACTTTGCCGCGGAGTTGCGGACCCGGACGGTCCTCATCCCTGTCCTGCAGAAGGCACAGGAACTGTTCGGTTACCTGCCGCAGGAGGTGCAGCGGCATGTGGCCGGCGCGCTTGGGCTAACCCCGGGCGAGGTCGGCGGAGTGGTAACGTTCTATCATTATTTCAGCACCCAGCCGCGGGGCCGGCACACGGTTAATATCTGCCTTGGCACGGCCTGTTATGTGCGCGGCGCCAAGAAAGTGCTGGAAGCGTTGCGCCAGGAACTTAACATCGAGCTGGGCGGCACTACGGCGGATCTGCGCTTCTCCCTGTGCAGCCAGCGCTGTTTCGGCGCCTGCGGCCTGGCCCCGGTGGTGATGATTGACAAGGACGTCCACAGTCGGGTCTCCCCGAAGAAACTGGCCGGTATTTTGGAAAAATACACCTGAGTTTGAACAGAAGGCGCAAAGGCACGAAGAAAACGATTTCTTTGAGCCTTTGTGTCTTCTGTTCAAAGCGCATTCAGCTTTTGACGCAAGGCTCTCTTCCGGAGAAACGACCATGAGTGAGAAGACCGCGAAGTTTCATCTCCTTCTGTGTGCCGGCGGCGGCTGTCTGTCCTCCGGCGCCACGTCCGTGCGCGAGGCGCTGGACCGGGCGCTGGGCGCGCACCGGCTGAAGGCGAAGGTGCAGGTGACCATGGTCGGTTGCATGGGGCTGTGCGCCGCCGGGCCGCTGTTGGTGGTCAATCCCGAGGGCGTCTTCTACCAGCATGTGAAGGCGGAAGACCTGGACGAGATCGTTCGCGAACATCTCAAGGGCGGCAAGATTGTCACGCGCCTGCTTTATACCCACCCGATGACGGGCGAGGCGATGCCGGCCATGGGGCAGATGGATTTTTTCCGGCGCCAGCATAAGATCGTGCTGCGCAACTGCGGCCTGATCGATCCGCTGAGCCTGCCGGAGTACGAGGAGCGCGGAGGCTACCAGGCGCTGCGCAAGGTTCTGGACGGCATGAAGCCGGAGGAAGTGCTCGACGTGGTCACCCGGTCCGGCCTGCGCGGCCGCGGCGGCGCCGGCTTCCCGACCGGCCTGAAATGGGCGGCGGCTGCCAAGTTCCCCGGCGACGTCAAGTACGTGGTCTGCAATGCGGACGAGGGTGACCCCGGCGCGTTCATGGACCGGTCGGTGTTGGAGGGCGACCCGCACAGCGTTATCGAGGCCATGATCATCTGCGGCTATACCATTGGTGCGCAAGAAGGTTACGTCTATGTCCGTGCCGAATATCCGCTGGCTATCGAACGTCTGGGCAAGGCTATCGTCGACGCCACGACGGCCGGGTATCTCGGCAAGGGTATCCTCGGCGGCAAGTTCGGCTTCACCCTGGAGATCCGCATGGGCGCCGGGGCCTTTGTCTGCGGAGAGGAAACCGCGCTCATGCATTCCATCGAGGGACGCCGGGGCGAGCCGCGGCCGAAGCCGCCGTTCCCGGCCGAACGCGGGCTGTTCGACAAGCCAACCGTGCTCAACAACGTCGAGACCTTCGCCAACATCCCGTACATCATCCTGGAAGGCGCTGAGCATTACCGCGGCCTGGGCACGCAGCAGAGCCCCGGCACCAAGGTGTTTGCCCTGGCCGGTGACGTGGTCAACACCGGCCTGGTCGAAGTGCCCATGGGCATTCCCCTGGGCGACATCGTGTTCGACATCGGCGGCGGCATTCCCCACGGCAAAAAGTTCAAGGCGGTCCAGATCGGCGGCCCCTCCGGCGGCTGCCTGCCCCAGGAACACCTGAACACCCCGGTCACCTACGAATCCCTGCCCAAAGCCGGCGCCATCATGGGCTCCGGCGGCATGATCGTTATGGACGAGGACACCTGCATGGTTGACCTCGCCCGCTACTTCCTTGAGTTCATCCAGGACGAGTCCTGCGGCAAGTGCACTCCCTGCCGCCTCGGCACCAAGGTCATGCTCAACCTGCTGGAGCGCATCTGCAAGGGCCAGGGCACGCCCGAAGACCTGACCCAATTGCAGACCTTGTGCGAATACTTGCAGCAGAGCGCGTTGTGCGGGCTCGGCCAGACCGCGCCGAACCCGGTGCTCTCGACCCTGCGCTACTTCCGCCACGAATACGAGGAGCACATCCACCAGAAGCACTGCCGGGCCGGGGTCTGTCCGGACCTGGTTTACGCGCCCTGTGCCAATGCCTGTCCGGCCTGCGTGAATGTGCCGGCGTACATGGCCTATGTGGCGCATGACCGGATGGAAGACGCGTTGCGTGAGCATCTCAAGGCCAACCCGTTCCCGTCCATCTGCGGCCGCGTCTGCCCGCAGTGGTGCGCTCAGAAATGCCGCCGGGCCGATCTGGAAGGGCCGTTGGCGGTGCGCTTGGTCAAGCGGTTCATGGGCGACCACTTCGGCGACTACGAAGGCTACTATCCCGCCAAACTCCCGACGAACGGGAAGAAGGTGGCGGTGCTCGGCGCCGGGCCGTGCGGTCTGACCGCGGCCTATTTCCTGGTGCTGCTGGGTTATGATGTCACGGTTTACGAAAAACAGCCGGAAGCGGGGGGCATGCTGCGCTACGCCATCCCCGACTACCGCCTGCCCAAGGCCGTCATTGAAAAAGAGATTCAGGGACTGGAACGGCTCGGGGTCAAGATCCGGCTCGGCGTCGAGGGCGGCCGTGAACTGGCCATTCCCTCTCTGCGCGACGAGGGGATGGATGCCATTGTCCTGGCCTGCGGCTGCGGCCGTGAGATCCGGCCCGACATTCCCGGCGCGCGCCTGCCCGGCGTTTTCACCGGCATTGAGTTCCTCGAACGCGCCGCCAAGGGCGAAAAAATCGCCATCGGCCATGACGTGGTGGTGATTGGCGGCGGCGACAGCGCCATTGACGCCTCGCGCATCGCCTACCGCCTCGGTGCGAAAAACATCACCATCCTCTACCGTCGCACCCGCGCCGAGATGCCGACCAACCCCATTGAGATCCATGAGGCCGAAGTCGAAGGTGTTAAGGTCGAATTCCTGGTCGCCGTCGAATCCATTCAGCTTAAGGACGGACGTCTCAATGTGGGCACGCGGCAGTTGCGTCTCGGCGCGTTCGACAAGTCCGGCCGGCGCCGGCCCGAGGAAATCCCCGGCGAAGCGGAAACTCGGCAGGTTGACAATGTCATCCTCGCCATCGGCCAGCAGGCGGACGTGCACCATCTCATCCAAAGCGCGCCCGGCCTTGAGGGCGACGGCCGCAGCGGCCTCAAGGCCGATGAGGCCACCGGCGCCACCTCGCTGCCCTATGTCTTTGCCGGCGGCGACCTGGTTTCCGGCGCCGCCACCGTGGTCGAGGCCATCGGCGCCGGCCAGCGCGCCGCCAGATCCGTGGACCGGTTTCTGTTCCCGGAGCTGAAACGTCTCTACCCGTGGGAAGACCTGAAACATCCGGACATTCCGGTGAGCCCGGATCATGAGATTATCGATCAGGCGCCGATGCCGCCGCCACTGCTCCAGGCCGGGGAACGCCTTATCTCCGTGGAAGTTGAACGCACTGTTACCCGCGCCGAGGCCTGCCGCGAAGCTTCGCGCTGCCTCCGCTGCGATTACCGGGAAGAGACGAAAAAATGACAGGGGTGACAAACCAACAGAGAGTCCGCTTACTGACGTGCGCGGTTCTGACGAGCCCCCAGCTGGTCCGCTTGTTACACACGCGCTTCTGACCGGCCGGTCTCCTGTACGTCAGAACCGCGCACGTCAGTAAGCGGATTCTTCATTCAGACCCTTCCTATCAACTTCGATCAAACTTCGTGTTCTTCGTGACTTTGTGGTGAATCTTTCCGTCTAAACATCCGTTTGTTCCGAGGTACCCATCATGAGCGTGCATCTGACTGTTGACCGCATCCCGGTGGAAGTTCCCGAGGGCGTCACCCTGCTGGAGGCCGCCCGCGCCGCGGGCGTGACCGTGCCGACGCTGTGCCACATCCCCGGCGTGGGCGACCCCGGAACCTGCCGCGTCTGCGTGGTCGAGATTGAGGGGATGCGCACCCTGCAGCCGGCCTGCGTGACCCAGGTCCGCGAGGGCATGGTGGTGAAGACCTCCACCAAAAAGGCGCGCGAGTCCCGCCGGCTCTCCGTGGAGCTGATGCTGGCGGCGCACAACGGCAACTGCACGAGTTGCGTGCGCAACGGCACCTGCGATCTGCAGCGACTGGCGGAAAGCCTCGGCATCCGCGAAACCCGCTTTGAACTGCCGGTGCGGATGCCGCCGCCGGATCTGTCCACCCCGGCGCTGGTCCGGGACATGAGCAAATGCATTCTCTGTCGGCGTTGCCTCGCCGTGTGCAGCGAGGTCCAGGGCGTTGGCACCCTGGCGCCGCGGGCCCGCGGCTTCGACACCGAGATCGTGCCCGGCGACTCCGACACCCTGGCCGGCGCCGTCTGCGTCCAGTGCGGGCAATGCGCCCTGGTCTGTCCGGTCGGGGCCATTGCCGAAAAGGACGACACGCCGCGGGTCTGGGCCGCGCTTGACGATTCGGCCAAGACCGTGATCGTCCAGACCGCGCCGGCCGTGCGCGTCGCTCTCGGCGAATGTTTCGGCATGCCGCCGGGCACCCGCGTCACCGGCAAGATGGTGAGCGCCCTGCGCCGGCTCGGGTTCGATGCCGTGTTCGATACCGATTTCACCGCGGACCTGACCATCCTGGAGGAGGGCGCCGAACTGCTGACCCGGGTGAAGCAGGCGCTGACCGGGGGGCTGGGAAAGAAAAAAGGGGAGGGCGCCGACGCCCACGGCGAACACGCCCCCGGGCCGCTGCCCATGTTCACGAGTTGCTCGCCCGGCTGGATCAACTGGCTGGAACAGTTTGCCCCGGAACTGATTCCGAATCTTTCGACCTGCAAGTCGCCGCAACAGATGTTCGGCGCCATCGCCAAGACCTATTACGCCCAGAAGATCGGCGTCAAGGCCGAGGACATCGTGGTCGTCTCGATCATGCCCTGCACCGCCAAAAAGTTTGAGTGCGTCCGCGAGGAGATGAAGGATTCCGGCGTACGTGACGTGGACGTGGTCCTGACCACCCGCGAACTTGGCCGCATGATCACCGAAGCCGGCATCGACTTCAAGAACCTGCCCGACGGCCAGATGGACGCGCCCCTGGGCATCTCCACCGGCGCGGCCGACATCTTTGCCAACACCGGCGGCGTCATGGAAGCCGCGTTGCGCACCGTCTACGAGCTCGTCACCGGCCGCGAACTGCCCATGCCCAAACTGCACGTCGCCCCGGTGATGGGGTTGCAGGGGGTGAAAGAGGCGTCGGTGACCCTGACCGGCGTGGTCAAGGACTGGTCCTTCCTGGAAGGCGTCACGGTCAAGGTTGCGGTTTCCCACAGCCTGGCCAATGCCCGCAAGATTTGCGAATCGGTAAAGAACGGCAACCCGCATGGCTGGCATTTCATCGAGGTTATGTGCTGTCCCGGCGGCTGCATCGGCGGCGGCGGCCAGCCGCGGCCGGTGGACCAAGCCGTGTGCGAAGCCCGGATCAAGGGGATTTACGCCGAGGACGAGAGTCGGCCCTTGCGCAAGTCGCACCTGAACCCGGCAGTGCAGGCGCTCTACCGCGAATTTCTGGGCGAACCCCTGGGCGCGCGCAGCCACGAACTGCTGCACACCCATTACCACAACCGCCAGCCCGCTTATTTGGCGCCCGCGGCGGACGCCAAATAATTTGTGGGGGCGTGATTTGGCGGGAGGGGAGGGAGGGCGTCCACGTCCGGAAAAACCGGCTGTTCAGGCGGGCTCTGGGAAGAGCATGGCGTTGCCGAATTCCATTTGGAACTCGGGGTCGAGGGAGAGGTCGATGTGGGTGGTCTCGACGGCGAGGCGTTCGGCTTCGCGGCATTCGTCGAGGGAGAGCAGGGCGGCCTTGGCGCCCATGAGCGAGGTGTTGCCCACGAAACGGATGCGGTCATGGGGCACGTCCGGGAGCAGGCCGATGCGCAGGGCGTGGTTGCGGCGGATGAAATTGCCGAAGCCACCGGCCAGGAGCACGGCGTCCAGGTCGGCCGTGGTCAGGCCGGCGTGCTTGAGCAGGATGAGGATGCCGGCGCGGATGGCGGCGGCGGCGAGTTGGAGTTCGCGGACGTCGCGTTGGGTGAGGACGATGTCGGCGCCGGTGCGGCTGGCGGCGGCGGGGGCGAGGAGGACGCTGGCGGCGTGGCCGTCCTCCCGGATCCGGGCGCGCAGGGCGGGGGACAGGTTGGCGGGGAGTTCGTCGGTGGGCTGGATGCGGCCGGTGCTGTCGATGACGCCGGCGTCGAGCAGGAGGGCGATAAGGTCGATGAGGGCGGAGCCGCAGAGGCCGGCAGGGGTGCCGTCGCCGATGACGCTGAAGCGGAGGTCGCCGTCGGCGATGAGGAACTTGTCGATGGCGCCGTCGGCGGCGCGCATGCCGGCGTGGATGCGGGCGCCCTCGAAGGCGGGGCCGGCGGCGGTGGAGCAGGCGGTGAGGCGGCCGTTATGGCTGAGGACGATCTCGCCGTTGGTGCCGATGTCCACGAGCAGGTGTGGTTTGGCGGCGCCCTTGAGATTGGTGGCGAGGATGCCGGCGACGGTGTCGCCGCCGACAAAGCTGCCGATACTGGGGAAGACGTAGAGGATGGCAGCGTCATTGACTTCCAGGCCGATTTCGGCGGGCCGGAAGGCCAGCGCGTGATTGTGCGCCGGGGCGAAGGGAATTTCGCCCAGGGCCGCCGGGGTGATGCCGCAGAGCAGGTGCTGCATGGTGCTGTTGCCGGCCAGGGTCAGGCTGTAGATCTGGTCCTGACGCACGCCGCTCTGGGACCAGAGATCCTCCAGGATCATGCGCAGTGCTCCCACGGCCCGTTCCTGCAAATCCCGCAGGGCCACGGCATGTTCGCGGACGCGGCTGATGCGGCTGATGACGTCGTCGCCGATGGCGACCTGGGGGTTCATGACGGCGGCCACGGCCAGTTCCTTGCCGGTGTGCAGTTCCAGCAGGGTGCCGACGATGGTGGTGGTGCCCAGGTCGAAGGCGACGCCGAAGAGCATGCCGGAGGTGTCGCCCGGCTCAAAGCCGATGAGTTCGCCGTCGCGTCCCACGGCGGTGCCCTTGAACCCGTTTTCGCGGAACAGGTTCGGCAGACGCTTGACGAGGCGGAGCGGGACGCGCAGTTTGCGGCCGAGCGCGGCTTCGAGCCGTTCCACGTCCGCTTCCGGCCGTTCCTGGGCGGGCAGGGGCATCTCAACGTACTGTTTCCAGACGGCGGGTTTGACCGGGAGGTGCCGGCCGGTGGAGGTGGTCAGAATCTTGGTGCGGCTGTCGAAACGGGCCGCCGCCGGGATCTCGATGGTGACGTCGTCTTGGACCCGGTCCTGGCAGGCGAGGCGCCAGCCTTTTTGCGCCTGCGGGGCGGAGAAATAATGTACGGTGACGGCTGTCGGTTCCAGGCGGCCCTCGACTATGCGTACGGCGCATTTGCCGCAGGTGCCGTTGCCGCCGCAGGGGGTCTGGATGATCTGGCCGGCGCGGGCGGCGGCCTCCAGCAGCAGTGTTCCGGGCAGCACGCGGATGGTGCGGCCTGTGGGTTCGAAGCGGACAGTGACTTCGGAGGCGGGGCTGGATGGCATGGGAAAACCTGGGGATGGCCCGCTGGCGCGGGAACTTGTGTCCGCCAATATAACCGCACACTTGTAGCAACGTGGTTGCACCACGATTCCGCGACGTTGCCTGCGGCTGTTACGTTGAACGGTCCGGGCTGCCCCGCGGAAGGCATTTTCCCGTGTCGCGGCTTGGAGCGGCGCGGCGGGAGCACGGGCGGCACGCCCGTGGCTACAGGGACGGATCAACGGCGCGCCGCAGCAATTCCCGGAGCCACTGCGGGCGGTTGGTGGTGATGCCGTCCACGCCGGCGGCGGCGAGGCGTTGCGCGGTTTCGGCGTCGTCCACGGTCCAGACGTAGAATTTCAGGCCGGCGGCCTGAACCTTTTGCACGATCGCCTTGTCCAGGGCGGGATCGGCTTTGACGTCTACACCGTCGAGGTTGGCGGCTTGGGTCCTCGTGATCAGGTCGTTCACGGACAGGGGGCGGCCGGCCTCCTTGTCGGCTTTCCAGTCATGGAGCAGGGAAACTTCATGGCAGGGGAAGCGCTCCTTGGCCTGTTTCGCCACCTCGTAATTGAAGGTGATGATCGGGAGTTGCCCCGGCGTTTTGCCGGAGGCGTGGATGACGCGCTTCAGTTCGGGCAGGATTTCCGGGCCGCACTTGATCTCGATGAACATCCGCTTGCCGTCGGGGATGGTGGCCAGCGCCTCGGCGAGGATCGGGATTTTTTCGCCCTGCCACTGCGGGCCTTTCCAGACGCCTGCGTCCAGGCTCCGCAGTTCGGCCAGGGTCTGTTCGGCGACGGGCTTGTCGAAGCCGGCGGTGCGTTTGGTGCCGGCGTCGTGGATTACCACGGCCTGGCCGTCGCGGGAGAGCCGGGTGTCCAACTCGCCGGCATCGGCCTGGTGCCGCCAGCCGAGGTTGAAGGCGGCCAGGGTGTTCTCGGGCGCGTCGGCGGAGGCGCCGCGGTGGGCGATGATTTCCATGTCTCTACCGTATTCTTCGCGTCTTTGCGCCTTCTGTTCAATTGGCTCCGGCTATGCCGCGCCGGGGTTTTCCTGGCGCAGGCGGCAGCAGGCGGGGCAGCGGAAAAGGTCGATGCCCAGGAGGCGGGCGAAGGCGTTGCTCTTGCGGATTTCCATGCTTTCGCCGTGGAGCAGGGGAACGCGGGCCTGGGCATTGTCGGCCAGGGCCACGGCGGGGCCGCGGAGGATTTCGACGCGGATGACGGTGTCGTCCGGGATGACCAGATGGTCGGTGGGCTCGGTGGAATTGTTGAAGGCCAGGCCGATGCCGATCTTGAACAGGCTGTGGGTGATGCTGCGGTAATAGCCGGTGCTGCCGAAGGGGGTGGCCACGACCAGGCCGTCGCCGATGACGCGGTTGGCGTAGAGTTCGCCGTTGAGCCAGATCCGGTAGCGCACCGCGCTGGTGGTGATCTTGTTGTGAACCACAATGTCGTTGATGGCGGTGAGTTCATGGCCCCGGGGGCTGGCCGCGAGTTTGATGATGCGCGATTCCCGGAGCGTGCCGGCCCGGAGTTGGTCGAGGATGACTTCTTCCTGATGCTCCGGGCACTTGGGGTTGCTGCGGCGGTCGCGCAGCGGCAGTTTGGGCACGCCGGGCCAGTCGCGCTCGGCGCCGAGCAGGGCGCCGTCGCCGCCGTAGGAGATGACCAAGTCAGGCTTGGACTCTACGAGGGTGACGGGCTGCCGGCGCAGGATCCGGCGCAGGTCCGGAAGGTTCCGGCCGCAAATGGCCACGCGCAAAGTCACGGCCGTTTTCCCCTTGTTCACTTGGCAGGTTTGCTCGTGCTGGTGCCGCCGAACAGGCCTTTGACGCCCTTGATCAGACTGCCGGCCCCGTCCGAGACGGCCTTGCCGGTGCCTTTGGCGGCATCGCCGACGGCGCCGCCCGTGACGGTGACGCACTTGGAGATGCCGGACATGATCTCGCTGAACACTTGCTTGACCGCATCGCCCATGCTGACGCCGCCCTTGTCCTTGCCGATGTCCTTCATGGCGATGCTGGGCAGCGGGATGGGCGCTGCGGGAATGCCGAGGATGGACACGTTGAGCCGGGTTCCGTTGACCTGCAGGTCGTCGATGACCACCTTCTTGCCCGGCTTGGCGGGCTTGGTTTCGGCGGACTTTTCCGCCTCGGCTTTTTTCTTGGCGCCGAGGAAGTCGTCCAGGTGTTTCTGAATCCGGGCGAGATTGCTGCCCTTGCTGAAGTCGCTCTCGAAAGTGATCTGGGGCTTTTCGATCAGCACCTGCTGAACGTGGATAGTGTTGGAAAAGACGGTGGCGGGTTCCATCTGGATGATAATTTTGCCCAGGGAGAAGGCGCTGGGCGTCTTGCAGCCTGCGGGATTGCCGACGACCAGGTTGTCCAGTTCCAGGTAGCCGCGGAACGGCCGGAACGAGACTTTTTCCAGGGTGACGGGGACGCCGAGGGCCAGGGGGCCGGCGGTGGTGACGGTTTTGCGGATCACGGTGTTCAGGTTGATGTAGACCAGTATCCCGGCGCCGATCATCAGCACGAACAGGATGGCCAGACCAAGCAGAATTTTCTTGAGGATTTTCATGAGGGTTTCAGCCTTTTTTTAGTAAAAGGAAATGCCCGGACCAATGCGTTCGCGCTCTGGGATACGCTGGAACTATAGCCGGCGGGGAAAGATGCGGCAATCTGCGGCCTTCGATCGCCTTGCGCCGGCGAGATTTGACTTCTGTGGACGATATGGACGGGATGGACGTTGTGGACATTTTGTGACGGTCCCTCATCGTGCCCGGATTTTTCCTGCGGGTCACGCTGACGGGGGGAGGATGGCGGCGGTCATGACTTCGCGCACGGTGCGGCCGGAGTGCGCGGCGAGTTCGCGGCAGGATTCGTATTCGGGGGCGACCTCGGCGCGGCCGTCCGGGCGGACGATGCGCTTGGCTCGGACTTCGCCCCAGGGAGTGGGCAGTGTGGCGGCGGAGCGATCCAGAATCCGTCTTGCGGCCGGCCACAGCCGCACGCCGATGCTGCTGCTTTGCTGGAGAATGAGTTCCGCCAGGGTCTCGGCCAGGGCGGGCGGGGCCAGAACGGTGAGGCGGACGCCGGGACGCCCTTTTTTCATGATCAGCGGGGTCAGCGTGGCGTCACAGGCGCCGCGGGCCCGGAGCAGGTCGGGCAGGGCGGCGGTGAGTTCGGGGTTCTGGTCGTCAATGTCGGTTTCCAGAATGGTCACATCTTCATGGCGCACGTGCGGATTGGCGGGGAGAGCCGCCGGCGCGGGGACGGAGTCTTCCTCGGCCAGGATGGCGCGCAGGATGTTGGGGCCTTCCTCCAGGGTTCTGCCGCCGTGGCCGGCGCCGGTGCGCAGCCAGCGCAGGGGGCGCCCGCTCCAGTTGCCTTCGCTCAAGGTAGTGAGGATGGCCGCGCCGGTGGGAGTGGTCAGTTCGAAGGGAATTTCCAGGCGCACAACCGGAAAGCCCTCCAGCAGGCGGGCGGTCGCCGGCGCGGGATTGGGCAGGACGCCGTGGGCGCAGCGGATGGTGCCGGTTCCGACCTTGAGCGGCGCGCAGTAAACCCGTTCCACGCCAAGTTCTTCCAGGGCCAGGCAACTGCCGACGATGTCGGCGACGGAATCTACGGCCCCGACCTCATGAAAATGCACTTGCTCCACCGTGGTACCATGAACGAACGCCTCGGCTTCGGCCAGGCGTTGGAAAATGCGGTCGGCCTGGTCGCGGACCCGGGGCGGCAGGGACGGATGCGCGAGCAGTTTTCGAATGTCTGTGAGAGTGCGGAACCCGGCGTGATGGTGGGGGTGTGAGGGTTCGTGGTCGTGCTTGTGCCCGGGTTCCTGTCCGTGGTCAGAATCATGCTTGTGCGTATGATCGTGGCCATGATCATGATCGTGCCCCGGCGGCGGCGCTGGGGTGTCATCGTTGAGGAGGACTTCGCAGCGGCCGTAGCGGACGTGGTGGAGGCCGTCGATGTGGCGGAATTCGAGGCGGAATCCGTCCAGGCCCAGCCGGCGCAGGGCGGCGTCCACGGCCGCGGGTGAGGCGCCGATGTCGAACAGGGCGCCCAAAATCATGTCGCCGGAAGCGCCCGTCACCGGATCAAAGGCTACGACTTTCATCAGAGCGTGTCCTGTTCCGCCGGCGCGGGCGACTTGATCTCATCATTCACCGCCGGGTCCGGTTTGGGAAGAGCCAGTTTCCGCTTGACCTCCTCCAGGGCCTTTTCGACCAGGGTGAGGTGGTTTTGGGTTTCCATGAAGAGAACCGTGGAAACGCTTTGGAACGTCCACTCTGTGGCGAACAGCGTTTCGCCTTCGAGCAGTTTGGCTTCCAGAATGTTCGACTCGATGCCGACGGCATTGGTCAGGGCCCTGGCCAGGGTGAGCCGGCTGCCGGGTTTGGCCTGCTTTCGCAGTTCGGCGACGAATTCGCCGATTTTGATGGCTTCGGCCAGGCGGACGCCTTCCAGCGGCATGTCGATTTCGGCCGCGTTTCCCGGTTTCAGCAGGTTATCCAGTAATTCCGCATGACCTTTTTCCTCACGTGCCAGAAAAGACCACAGGCTTTGGGCTTCAGGGAAAATCTCGGCGTAGCGGGCATAGAGGACGGCCACGGACTTTTCGTTTTCGGCGAGTTGGCGGATCATTTTTTCCGCGGCGGCGGAGAGGCTGTTGTCCTGTTGCATGGGATGGTTTCCTTTGGGAAAGGCCGTTCTGGAGAGAACGGGTGGCGCCGGCCAAGTCAGGCTCCGCCGGCGGCAAGCCGGTCAGCCCAGGGTTTGAGGTCGAGGAAAGACAGGGTTTCGCCGCGGCGCAGGCAGGTCAGGGCGGCGGCGAGGCAGAGGAGGGTGGGCTGGCCGGGCGGAACCGGGAATTGGCGATGGTAGCCGGCCGGGGTCGTGTAGTGAACGGGCTCCGGAAGTCCGGCGGCGCCGGCCAGGCGGGCGGTGACGGTGCCAGCGTCGCCTTGAACCAGGAGTTCGGCGTCGCTGTCGCCATGATCGGTTCGGGTCTGCCATTGCAGAAGGCATTCCGGAATGTTCCCGAGGCTGTGGAGCAGGGCGCCTCCGTTCAGGCGGAGGGGGCGCGGCGCCGCCGGGGTTTCCCCGCGGAGGGTGAGGGTGGCCCGGAGCGGTGAGCCGAGGATGCCGGCGGTGACCAGCTCGGCCACGCGGGCAAAAGCCGGGGCGAAGCAGAGCGTGTTGGCGACAAAGGCCGCGAGCCCGGCTTTCTTCGCCAGACGCCGGAGGCGGTCGGCATCCCGGCCGTCGCGGGCGGCGTCGGGCTGGAGCATCACGCCGCGGGCCAGGCCGCGGAGTTCCGGGATCAGGAGCGCGGCGGCGCCGCCGGGAAGGTCGAGGAAAAGGAGTCCGGCGGGCGTAGCGCCGGCTGTTGCCGCCCGGCGCAGGTCGGTCAGCGCCGCCGTGGCATCGGGCCAGACTCCGGTGATCCGGAGACCGGGCAGGCCGGCGGCGGCGGCGCTCCAAACGGCCGTGGTTGGAGTGGTGCCGAGGATGCCGAATTGGGGAGCCGGGGACGGCATGCTTGCGGACCTTAGCCTGATCTATTCATGAAGAACGGGGATGGAGTTGAGTACTATCTGGCTGCGAATGTTCAATGTTCATGGTAGAGTCCTTCCTACCATTCCAGCCCGAGCATGGTGCAGTTGATGCCGCTGCCGATGCCGAGCATGGCCAGGCGCATGCCGGGGCGCAGGCGGCCGGCGGTTTCGGCCAGGGCCACGGTGGCGGGAAGGGAGGCGGAACCGCAGTTGCCGAGAGTCTCAATGGTGGAAAAATCCCGGGCCGGATCGATGCCGATGGCCTGGTAAAGCCGTTCCCGGTGGATGCGGCCGACCTGGTGGGTGCAGACCACGTCCGGCGTGGTTTCATTCCAGCCCAGCTTCCGCTTGAATGCGGCCCAGGTGTCGCGGGCGGTTTCTACACCGCGCAGGAGCAGTTCCTCTGAGTCGGTTTGCATGAGCGGGCGGGCGCCGCCGTCCATGCCCTGGTCGGCGGTGCCGCGGCAGAGGTCGTTGAAGCGGGTGTTGGCCAGGCTGGCGCCGCCGAGCAGGCGGTGGCCGGGGGCGACGCTGGCATGGGTCAGGAGAACGGCGGCGGCGGCGGACCCGATGGTGAGGGAGGCGAAGGCGTTCTTGCTGGATTGCCGGGTAATGGCGGGGTCGTGCAGGAGATGCTGGAGCGTGGCGTCGAGCAGGGGGCGCGATTGTTCGCCCGTGACCACCAGCGCAGCCTGGATGGCCCCCTGGTCGATCATGGCGCCGGCGGTAAGCATGGCGGAAAGAACCCCCAGGCAGGCGTTGGAAATGTCAAAATTGAGCACTTCCGGGGAGAGGCCCAGACGGCGGTGGACGGCGGTGGCGGTGGCCGGTTCCAGGCAGTCGCGGCAGACGCCGCAGTGAAAGAGCGCGCCGATGCGCGCCGGATCGAATCCTGTCCGTTCCAGCACCGCCTGGCCGGCCAGGGCGGAGGCCTCGCTTGGGAGCATGCCGGCCGGCCAGACCCGGCGTTCCCGGATCCCGGTCATCAACTCCAGTCGGCCCGTGGGCAGACGCAACCGTTCATAAAGCGGGCCGAGGCGTTGCTCCAACTCCGCCGAGGAGATCACTTCCTCGGGCAGCGCGCAGGCGATATCGTGAATATGGACGGAAGTGAAAAGCATAAACGACGCCATAACGGGATTGGGGAACGGGGGCATGATAGCATACCATCCGCCGCAACCGCGGCAAGGTATTGCAGCCGGAAGGAATGGCTTTATATTTTATGGCTTTTGCTGTCATCCCGCGTCGCGTGGACGGGGCGGGAAGGTTGAGATTAGAGTCCCACCCCTAGCCTATAGGAAACCCCCGCCCATGAGCAAGATCAAGAGCCGCCATGTGTTCACCTCAGAATCTGTTTCCGAGGGGCATCCCGACAAGGTGTGCGACCAGATTTCCGACGCCGTACTCGACGCCTGCCTGAACCAGGATCCGGAAAGCCGCGTGGCCTGCGAATGCCTGGCCACCACCGACCTGGTCGTCATCTCCGGCGAGATCACCACCAAGGCCAAGGTCAACTGG
>CAITSE010000145.1 GCA_903894975.1 uncultured Lentisphaerota bacterium | reverse complement strand
GTCCAGCCGCCGGCACTCCAAAGCGGCGCGGACGCCGCGAGGAACACGAGCGGCATGAGCACTTCTTCGAGCGGCACGAGAAAACGGGAGCGCCCGGGCGGGGCCGGATTCTTCGGGTGATGTGGCGGAAAACTCATATGGGTGTTCGCTCAGGAAGCGCGGGTTGAGCTCTTGTCCCGCTCGGTAACCAAGCGCAATTCGGTCACGACCTTGCCGGATTCAACGTAGCGTTCCGCGAGCTTGACATAGCGCGCGGCAGCCTGCCGCACCCGCTCATGTCCCTGACCTCCGATGATCCCGAACGTGGACGTTGTATAGAGGCTTGCCGTTCCATCACGCATGGACATGATGGTGGCGGTCGCCGCGCTGACATTCCAGTCGGTCAGGATGCCGTATACCTTGGGGAACTCCGCATCTGCCGCAAAACCGTATTGCTGCGGCGGCGTGGTGAGGATCATTTCCCGCAACCCCACGCCCGGCGCCGCCTCTGCGTGCCTGTTCTCCTTGCTCATGGAAGTCTCCCTGCCGCACCCGGCGAGGACCAGAAGAACGACGGCGACACCAACGGCTCGTATAATTTTAACTTGTTTCCCAAAAACATATTACAGCATTTTATCGGGGTCATGCCGCAATGACAGGTATCATACCCGGCGCCAGGGGAAAATGCAAGTATTCGCGAGGGCGCGCAGGGGGAAGACTTGCCGAGCTGGGGCTCGGCGTTCCCAGGTGTGGGGCCGGCTGAATCGGATGTGCCGCCGGGTGTGGCGAAATTCGTTGGCGCAGAGAACGTTGGCGAGATGACATAACCCCGTTCGCCGGCGCATTTCGCCACGCCCGAAAACGGCAACGGGTCGAAGACCCTCGCCAGGGGGTTCGGGGGCGCGCGAACTGCGCCCCCCGACTTCCTTATTCGGCGAAGGCGTCGAGGCCGCCTTTGTTCGGTTTCGCGCCGTCCTCGGGCGTAGCAAGGTCTTTGCGCTGCCAGACCCGGATGTAGTCGATCACGAAGTCGGCGGGCAGTTGCGCGTCGTCGAGTTCTTCATTGTCCCAGCCGCCGATGAGATTCTGGAGGATCAGTTCGGCCTGGAAGGCAGAGACGCGCGGGCTTTCCCAGCGGGCGAACTCTTTGCCGTTGCCGTAGAACACCAGCGAACCCGGCGTCCAAAGCAACCCGACGATGATGAACCCGTCCTTGTCCGCCTGCACATAATTGGCCGAGGTGCCGAGCGACTTGTGCGCCTCCTTGTAGCTGTCCCAATGCATGGCGATGTTGAAGCGGTGGATGCCCCAGGCGGACTGGGCCTCGGTGATGTCGAACTCCATGCCGCCATAAGCGGTTTCGCCGCGCTTGTAGGTGATCTTCGCGTCTTTGCCGCGATCCGGCATCATCCAGAGGCCGGGCCACATGCATTTGGCGGTGGGCTGCTTTTCGCGGATCTCGAAATATCCGTACCGCTGCGTCCACTTGCCGTAGCTGTTCGCCCAACCCGTGGCGTACTCGGACTTGGCGCCCGAATACTTGATCTTCCCGGTCGGATCATCGTTATGGAAACCGGTCTTTTTCTCGGTCCGGATCGTAAGAAAGCCGTCCTTGACGATGACCTGGTCCTTGGAGAAATGATTGCGCTTGTCCCACCAATTGGCGGCATGCACACTCCAGCGTTTCAGGTCGATCGTATCGCCGTCGAAGTTTTCATCCAGGGTCAAGGCCCAGTCGCCGTCCACGGGCGGCCGTTTCCCGAGCCAGGCCGGGAGGGTGAGCGGCGGCAGACTGGCGACGATGGAGATCACCTGCAAGCTCTTTGCGCCGGCCGTCGTGTCGGTCAAAACCGTCACCCCGGAGGTCAGGTTGCTGCGGTAGAGCGTGCCGGTTCCGGGCTGGTTGGTCCAGGACCCTTTTTTCTTCGGATTCTCCTGCTCAGGATCGACCTGGCCCTTCCAGGGGACGCGGGCGGCGAACGGGATCACGAGATCCGTCTCCGCGCCCGGCGCCAGCGGCGCGGCGGCCGTGATCAGGTCGGACGGCCCGGAGTCGCTCTCCAGCCGCGCGGCAGGCGTGACCGGCGCCGCCCCGGCATTCCGGACCTTGACCTTCACCTCGAGCTGTTCATTGAGATTCCACAGCCCCTCGGCGGGAATGACGGTGACGGATTCCGCGTTGCCGCCGGCGAAGCTGAGCTGGAGCGCCTTCCCGTCCGGGCCCGGGGCGGCCTTGGCGCCGCCCGCGGTCACGACCTGTTTTTCGATCTTGACGGGATGGCTGGCGTCAAACAGAATGCCCTGCACCGGTTTTTTCGCGACCCGGTCCGGGTCCACGCCGATCTTCTCGCCGACCCAGCCGGCGCCCAGGATATTTTCGATGCGGAACGACAGGTCCGCGTCGGTCTTGCCGGTGAAGAACAGGATCTGCGAGACCTTTTCCGGGTTCAGCTTGAAGCCCGGCTTGAACCCGTAGGAATAGCCGAAATAGACGCGGATCGTCTTGGTCTGCCCCGGTTCCAGAATTTTTCCCTCACAGTTCCAGGACTGGCTCTTGCTGTCGCCCTCATTGTCGACCCGCAAGCTGAGAGAGATTTTTTTCGCGCCGGTGTTCGTAATTTTCGCCTCGGCATGGCCGTAGAGCGAAAGATCCCAGACCGCGCCGCCCGCCGGCTTCAGCGCCACGCCGGGATAGCCCTGGGGTCCGGCCTTGACGGTCACCTCGATCCCGTTCCCGCCGACGACCGCGACGGCCTGGGACTCCTTGCCGCCGGTCACCAAGAGCTGCCGGTCGGCGCCCGGCAGCGCCGGGTCAAAGAGCGGTTTCGCACCAACACCGCCCTGGGCGTACGCCTTGGGCATGGAGACGGCCGCCGCAAAAATTGCGGCCGTGGCGACAGCCGCGCGGCCGGCCTGGAGAAGGATCCTGCCTCTTCCGGAAAATCGGTCTTTCATGGGATCAGCCTTGGGTTAGCGTTAGCGTGTCAATTTCTTTCATCTCACCGGGGCGATGAGGGCCACGACCGAGCGGGCCACCGCGCGGTAGGTAAAACCGGGAACCGGCGCGCCGTCGCGCCAGGAAACAATATCCTCCGGCGCCGGCAGGGCGGTGTCGATCCAGCGGAGCCACGGGCTCTCTCCGCCGTTGACGACCGGCGGCAATTCGAACTCGAGCGCTTCGGAATACGCGTTCAGGATCACGTGCAGCAGGAGTTTCTCCTGATGGAGTTCTACGGAGAATGCCACGCTGCGCGACGGATCGCTCCAGTCGGGCTGGTGCAGGCGGACGCCGTGCCAGGAGCCGTTCGCCTCCCGGATAATGCGGTTCAGGCTCATTCGCTGGCGTTCGCGCTTCGTGTCGCGCAACAACCGCCTGGCCGCGAGAATCTTGAAAAACCGGAGCACGTCGGGGTGTTTCTCCAGCAGGGCCCAGTCAAACCAACTGGTTTCATTGTCCTGGCAATAGGCGTTGTTATTGCCGCCCTGAGTGCGCCGGACTTCGTCGCCCATGCTGATCATGGGCACGCCCAGGGAAAGCATGGTCACCGTCAGGAAGTTTTTCACCTGCCGGTTGCGAAGTTTCTCTTCCGCGGGATTCGCGGCGGGCCCTTCGACGCCGCAGTTCCAACTCCGGTTGTCGTCGGAGCCGTCACGATTGTCCTCGCCGTTGGCCTCGTTATGCTTCTGGTTGTAGGAAACCAGGTCGTTGAGGGTAAACCCGTCGTGGGCGGTGACAAAGTTGACGCTCTGCTCCGGCTCGCGCTCCTTGTGCCCGTAGATCTCGGGGCTGCCGATCATCCGGTCGGCAAAGCGCCGGAGCGCGCCGTCCTGGCCGCGGAAAAAGTCGCGGGCATCGTCGCGGAACATGCCGTTCCACTCTTTCCAACTGTCACCGACAAAGCTGCCCACCTGATAAAGGCCGGCGGCATCCCAGGCCTCGGCGATGAGTTTGGTCCCGGCCAGCAGCGGGTCCGACTCAATGTCCCACAGCACCGGCGGGTTGGGCAGCACATGACCGGCGGCGTCGCGGGCGAGGATGGAGGCGAGGTCGAACCGGAACCCGTCGACATGCATCTCCCCGACCCAGTAGCGGAGGCTGTCCAGAATCAGGCGGCGCACAATGGGATGATTGGCGTTGACGGTGTTGCCCGTGCCACTGAAATTGGCATAGACGGCGCGGTCCGGCTCCAGGATGTAATAGGCGTCGTTCTCGATGCCGCGGAAGCACAGCGTCGGCCCGCCCGCCTTGTCTTCGGCCGTGTGATTGAACACGACGTCGAGAATGACTTCGATGCCGGCCCGGTGCAGCGCCTTCACCAGGTCGCGGAACTCATCGAGCGGCCCGAGCGGGTCCTGGCGCGAGCTGTAGGCCTGGTGCGGCGCGAAGAAAGACACAGGATTGTAGCCCCAGTAATTGATATGACCTGGCGGCGCCGACTGGGGGTCGAACTGAAACACCGGCAACAGTTCGACGGCAGTGATGCCGAGTTCCTGGAGATACGGGATCTTCTCGATCATTCCGGCATAGGTGCCGCGTTTCGTCCCATCCACGCCGGAACTGGGATGACGGGTGAAGCCGCGGACGTGCGCCTCGTAAATAATGGTCTGCGACGAATGGTGGCGGAGCGGCTTGTCCCCCTCCCAGTCATAAGCCGCCGGATCCGCCACCACGCTCTTCATGGCGGTGGCGGCATTGTCGCCGGGTTGGGCCGCCGCCGCGCGGCTGTAGGCCGGCGGCACTGCCACGCCGCGGCCGTAAGGATCGAGCAGCACTTTTTCAGAGTCGAACCGCTGACCTTTGGTGGGATCAAACTTGCCATAGACGCGGTAGCCGTAGAGCTGCCCCGCCTTCACTCCCGGCACGAACACGTGCCAGTAGTGGTAGGTCCGGTGGGTCTGCGGGTCCAGGTCGAGGCAGCGGCTGGGCCGGGCGTCGTCCACCCGGTCGAAGAACAGCAATTCCACACGCGACGCCGACCGGGATAACAGGCTGAAGTTGACGCCCGTTCCCTCCAGCGTGGCACCGATGGGGGAACTCCGGCCGGCAAGGAAGTCCGGTTTCATTTTGGCTCCTATCCACCGATGATCATGCGCTCGCCATGCCTGGGTATCAACACGTTCTGCCGGGGATATTTGACGGCCATGTAATCCGCAAAAAGCTGCGGGTCCTCGCGGTTGGGTTCGAACATTTCGAAATGGGCCGGCACCACGAGCCCCGGCTTGAGCGCGCCGGCAAGGTCGGCAGCTTCCTGATAAGTCATGTTCCCGATGATATTCATCTTGAGCCGGCGCGCGTCCCGGCCGTTGATGGGCAGGAACATGACATCGAATTTCCACTTTGACAGCTTGGCCTGCAAGCCTTCGTACACACAACAGTCCCCGCTGTGGTAGAGGGTGCAGCCGTTCGCTTCAATGACATAGCCAAGGTACGGATACAGGCCAGTCGGTTCATCGCGGTCAAGGAATTCATGGGCCGCCGCGATACCAGTGATTTTCACCCCGTTCCATTCGCCGGTTTGCAGATCGGTAAGCCCGACCATCCGTTCCGGAGGAATGCCGAGTTCCGCCGAAAGCTGCTTTTTTAGAATTTCAGGGACGACAAACTTCGCCCGCGCCGCCGAATGCGACCAGTCGGGCCAAACCACCCGGTCAATATGATCCGCGTGATCGTGGGTTCCCAAAATCAGGCTGGCATGGGCAGCCTCTGCCGGTTGCAGCAGCGGGGGAATCCGCCGTCCCGGGTATGCCGCCAGAAACGCATCCACATACAGAACTTGGTCGCCGCACTTCAGGACAAACCCCATCTGCCCCAGCCACCAGAACGCGCAGCTCCCCCGGGGCGCCGGCGTCGCCTCGATTTCCTGACTCAGCGCTTGTCCCGTCGGCATGACCTACTCCCAGAGGAGAACGACCTTGACCACATCGCCCCGCCGGCTTTTCGCCAGCTCAATTCCTTCCGCGAATTGCGGATACGGCAGGACATGAGAAACCAGCCGCTTCAACGGGAACGAAGGCTCGCAGGCGATGGCCACCGCCTCAGGCCACGCGGCGGCGGAAGCGTTGCTGCCGATCAGTTTTAACTCTTTGTGAAGGAGCATATTCCAGGGAAAGTCCGCGGTGGCAGTCCCGTAATCGCCAATCACCAGGATCTTCGCGCCGGCCGCCCCGAGTTCCATCGCGGTTTTCATGGCCGTGACTGACCCGGAGGCTTCAATCAGGTTCGGAAAAGAAAAAGTACGGGTCACGCTGGCGATGGTGTCGGCAAGCGTCTTCCCCGCGTCATGATAGTTGATGGTTCCCTGGGCGCCCAGCTCGCGGCAGAGCGAAAGCCGCTCATTCCTGCCGCCGGCAAGATACAGCGGATAAACCCCGGCGCGTCTTAACAGCATGAGCATCAGCATCCCGATCGGGCCATCGCCGAAAATAAGCGCGCCGTTTTTATGGGTCAGCGTCAGCCGGTTCAAAGCGCGGACACTGACGGCCAGCGGTTCAATCAAAGCCGCCTCCACCGCAGACAAGGAATCGGGGAGCACCTGCACGTTCTTCGCGTCCGTGATCAGGTATTCGCCATACCCGCCCGAATGTTCGAACCCGACCTCGCCGCCGTCACGCAAAACGTTCTCGGCGACGCACGGCTTACCGGCCAGGCCGGCGTCGACTCCGGCGCCCACCGCATCCACGATTCCGGACCATTCATGCCCGGGGATGGCAGGGAACCCGGTGCGCGCCCAGCCCGCCATCATGCACAAATCCGTGGCGCAAATGCCGCAGGCCCGCACCTTCACCCGCACCTGCTCTTTTCCCGGCTCGGGGGTGGGAACCTCTTGCAATTCCAGACGATCCGGACCGGTATTGACAATGGCTTTCATGATATTCCCTCACGGACATCCCAGGGGACGCCCCCATCATCACCAAGCTGACAGGCGTGTTCGTTATAGTAGCGCGTGGGGTATGATATGAAAGTCTTATTCGCGTCAGGTCAGGGATTCATAATGACTTTATTCCGTTCTTTTCCAGCCATAACGTCCATCGCTTTGTCGATCTGCGCAAGCGGGAACCGGTGGGAAATGATTTTCTCAATGTCCACCAGGCCGGTCTCCATCAGCCGGATGGCCTTGCTCATGGCCAGCGGGGTCGTGCCGAAACTGGCGTCCATGCGGCCTTCGAGGAAATGGGTCAGGCCGCCGTCGAGCTCAAACGTTTCGTGCGTGGTGATGCCGAACACGTTCCAGCGGGTGCCGCGCCGGCGCAGATCGACCATAAGCTTGACTGCCTGGATCAGCCCGGCCGCTTCGCAGATCAGGTCCGGACCCTCCGGAATGATTTCGTAAATCCGCTTCTTGGCGTCTTCACGGGCGGGATTGACGACATGCGTGGCGCCAAGCTTTCCGGCATGCTCCAGCGCGTAGTCGCTGGCATCCACGGCGATCAACCGGCCGGCGCCGGCGGCCTTGGCCACCATCATGCACAGCAGCCCGATGCTGCCGACGCCGATCACCACCACGTCGTCGCCGATCTTCATCTCGCTGTACTGGATCATGCCTTTCCAGGCGCCGGAAAGCGGTTCGGTGATCGCCGCCGCGTCGAAAGAAATCCCCACCGGTTTTTTGAACAGGCAACTCTCCATGGTCTTCATGTATTCGGCAAACGCGCCCGGCCAGACATCCTTCGGTCCGTCGCCGCCGGTGGTGAACGCCGTCTCGCAGTAATGGGAGTTGCCGGTGCGGCAGTGTTTGCAGAATCCGCAAAAACCGGAAGGCTGGCAGATGACCTCGTCCCCTTCCTTAAAATGCTTCACGCCCGCACCCACGGCCGCCACAATCCCCGAGGGCTCATGGCCAGCGACAAAGGGAAAGATCACATTCCGGCGAATCCCCCTGATGGCCTTGAAGTCCGTGGCGCAGACGCCGCACGACTTGATCTTGACCACCACCTCGCCGCCCCGGGGCGTGGGAACCGGCACCTCTTCAAGGCGCAGATCGTTGACGCCGTGAAGCACCGCGGCGAGCATGCTGGATTTCATCGGGACTCCTGGTTATAAACAATGAGTTATATACATCTTGACACCGCCGCTCCGTCAGAGTTCCGTGCAACCGCGGGCACGCTCCGGGGCTCCCGCATGGCGAAGGCCCCGGCCTCGCTGGAGTGGATTTTCCCGAAGCAGATATTATTTTTAAATAATTCGTAATAACATCCCCGGCGGAATCCGGCTGGCCACCGTTTTTGAAGGATCGATTTTCCCCATGCACATGGCAGACGCTCTGCTTTCACCGGCCGTCGGGCTGAGCATGGATGCCGCCGCCGCGGGGCTGGCGGTGTGGGCCGCGCGGCAGTTCGTCCGGGAGGAACAGCACCAGGAGACGATTCCACTGGCCGGCGTGCTCGGGGCGTTTGTGTTCGGCGCGCAGATGCTGAACTTCGCGATTCCCGGCACCGGTTCCAGCGGGCACATCGGCGGCGGCCTGCTGCTGGCGATGATGCTGGGGCCGTGGGCCGGATTCCTGACCCTGGCCGCGGTGCTGTTCATGCAATGCCTGTTTTTCGCCGACGGCGGCTTGCTGGCCCTGGGCTGCAACATCGTCAACCTCGGATTTTGGCCCTGCTTCGTGGGGCTGCCGCTCTACCGGCTGCTGGCGGGACGGAAGGCGGCGCCGCGGCGGCAGGCCGTGGCGGCCGTCACGGCGGCGGTCTGCTCCCTGCAACTCGGCGCGTTCGGCGTAGCCGTGGAAACCCTGCTCTCCGGCCGCACGGAACTGCCTTTTGCCGCGTTTGTGCCGGTGATGGCGGGGATTCATCTGCCGATCGGGCTGGTGGAAGGAGTGATGACGGCCGCGGTCCTGCGCTTCGTCGCCCGCACCCGGCCGGAGATCCTGACGGAAGCCGCGGCCCGGGCGGGCGCCGCAGTCCGGACCCCGTGGCGCCCGGTCATCGCCGGTTTCGCGCTGGCGGCCTTGTTCTGCGCCGGCGTGGCGGCGTGGTTTGCCTCGACGCACCCGGACGGCCTGGAATGGGCGGTCGGCCGGATTTCCGGCAGAGCAGAACCGGCCGGACGCGGCGGGCTGGCCGCCAGGCTCGGCAAAATTCAGGAAAAAACAGCACTCTTCCCGGACTACGGATTCCGCCAGGCCGTGCCGGCAGCTCCGGCGAAGACGACCCCGGCTTGGCCGGCCGTTGACGCCGGCGCCTCGGTGTCCGGCATTCTCGGCGCCGCCCTGACCGCCGCGCTTGTCGCCGGCGTCACCGGCATCCTCTTTCTCCTCCGCCGCGGCCAATCCCGAAAGCGGGTTTAACAGAAGGCGCAAAGGCGCAAAGAAAACCGGGTAAAGCTTGGGCGAAGAGTCGGAGAGAGGGCATTCTCCCCTCTCCCTGACACCCCTCTGCGGAGGCCTGCGCGTAAATTTAAGGGAAAAACGAACGTCGAACGTTCGATGTTCGACGTTCGCATTTAGTTGTTTTCCCGAAGATTAGGGTTCTTAAGTTTACGCGCATGCTGCGGAGGGGTTCGGGGAGGGGGCAGAACGCCACCTCCCCGATTCTGCCGCCCAAGTCTCATCCGATTGCGGCGCGGTTGCGCGGCGGGGCGGGAGGCTGTATCATGTGGCATGAAAACGTTCTGGCTTTGTTTTGTGCCGTTGTTTGTGGCGGTGGACGCGGTGGGGGTGCTGCCGGCCTTTCTGGGGATGACGGACGGGTTGACGCGGGAGCGGGTGCGGCGCGTGATCGGACAGTCCGTGGTCACGGCGGCGGGGGTGGCCCTGGCGTTCCTGCTGATCGGCCGGGGCGTGTTCCGGCTGCTGGGCATTCTGGTGCAGGACTTCATGATCGCGGGCGGCGTGCTGCTTTTCGTCTATTCCCTGAACGACCTGCTGGCGGTGGAGGAACGGCGGCGGAAAGTGGACGCGGACAGCCTGGGCGTGGTGCCGCTGGGCGTGCCGCTGATCAGCGGGCCGGCGGTGCTGACGACCTCCCTGCTCCTGCTCAACGAGCACGGCTTCGTCCCCACGGCCGCGGCGCTGGTGGTGAACGTGGCCCTGGCCGGCGCCGTGTTCGCCTCGGCGGAATTCATCCACCGGCTGCTGGGCAAGGCCGGGGCGCGGGCCGCCTCCAAACTGGCCAGCCTGCTGCTGGCCGCCATCGCGGTGATGATGGTGCGCAAGGGCGTGTTCCAATTGATTGGTCTGTAGGCCTGAGGCCGCCAGGCGGCGAGCGACAAGGGCGGGGTGTTCAGGGCCGCCCCCGGCCCCCGGCTCTCCCCCTCCCTTCCCCCGGAGAAGCAGAAGCAAAGGTCGAATAACAAGTTAGGCAAATAAAATATTACTTGAATCTGTATCCCATTTGTGCTACATTTAGATTATACACAGGAGATGAATTATGAGCAAGAGTGCCATGTTGCGGGCGCGACTTGAGCCGGAGCTGAAGACCCATGCGGAGGCGATCTTCGCTCGTCTAGGGTTGAACTCAACTCAGGCCATCACGATATTCTATCGGCAGGTGGAACTCCATCAGGGGCTTCCCTTCAATGTTGCCATTCCTTCCGCCACCACCAAGCGGACGCTTGACGCCACAGACGAAGGGCGTGATCTTATTGTCTGCAAGGATGCCGAAGACATGTTCACGAAACTGGGAATCTGAATGTATACCCCGGTTTACACAAGACAGTTCGAGAAAGATCTCAAGCGCTGCAAGCGTCGCGGAAAGAATCTAGAGAAGTTCAAGATCCTTGCCTGCACGTTGATTGCAGGGCAAGCGCCCGATCCTATTCATCGAGACCACAAGCTTGCCGGAAATTATCAAGGCCGCCGGGATTGCCATATTGAATCCGACTGGCTGCTTATCTATAAGATTGAGGCCCGTTCCATCATCTTTGAACGAATGGGAACGCATTCGGATTTGTTTAAGAAATAGAAGCGCTCACCCCCCCCCGATGCTCGCGACGGCGAGTACGCCGCGCAAAATAAGGCCGTCCATCCCGTTAAAGCCCCAAATCGGGAACGGCCGGGCCTGTTCAAAGCCGTTCCCGGAGGCCGGGTTGGCGGCACCCGCGTAGACAGGAACAAATCCTTCGGTTTTTCCGTCTTCCTCTTCACCACCAGCCACAGGCCTACAGACCACAGACCTTTTGTAACTGAACCATTACCTGATCTGCGAATCGGCATTTGACGAATTGCGGACGCGTGCTATAAAAAGGGAAATCCATCGTGTGGCGGATTCCCGGTAGAAAAAGGAGTGCGGCAATGCCCGAAGAACAGGGAGGAAAAACCCGGTTCTGCCAGCCGAAGACGGTGGAGGCGGACGGCATTCCCCGGGACTGGCGGCCGCCCCTGCGCCGGATCTGGCTGGAAACCCGCCAGCTCATCCAGGCACTGCACGTCCCCCTGCTGGAGCAAGCGTCCTGGTGCCAGGTTCAGCCGGAAGAACTTTGGCGCTACCGCGACCAGGAAATCATCAGCCGCGGCGGCATGGGCATCGTGTACCGCGTACGGGACACCTCCCTGAACCGCATTTCCGCCATGAAGGTGGCCCTGCCCTACGTCATCCGCGACCCGGAGAACGTCAAGCGTTTCGAGACCGAGGCCTGCATCACGGCGCAGCTCGAGCATCCGAACATCGTTCCCGTCCACGACATGGGGCGCACCCCTGACCAAAGCTGGTTTTTCACCATGAAGCTGGTGGAGGGCGACCCCCTCAACGAGATCATCAACGCCGTCCGCGAAGGCAACGAAGAGATGTCCCTCCGCTATGACCGGCACCACCGCCTGGTCATCTTCCATAAAATCTGCGATGCCGTCGCCTACGCCCATGCCCGCGGCATCATCCACCGCGACATCAAGCCCGAGAACGTCATGGTCGGCGCCTTCGGCGAAGTGATGCTCATGGACTGGGGCCTGGCCAAGAACATCGGCGATGAGCGAATCGAGCCACCTGTGTTCCGGCGCGACAACCGCGGGCATGTGATCTTGACCGATCGCAGCGGCATGACCACCCAGTTCGGCATCGTCAAGGGCACTCCGGCCTACATGGCCCCCGAACAGGCGCTGGGGCAGACGGCCCAGGTGGACCGGTTGACCGACATTTTTCTCCTGGGCGCCACGCTCTACCACCTGGCGACCCTGCGCCCGCCCTACGGCGGCAAGACGGCAGAGGAAGTCCTCCTCCATGCCGAACGCTCCGAATTTCTGCCGCCCGCGGAAGCCTGTCCCCGGGAACAGCTCCCGGAGGAGCTCTGCCGCATCATCATGAAGGCCATGGCGCCGCGGAAAAAAGACCGCTACCCCACCGTCCAGCAACTCGCGGCGGACCTGAACGCGCTGATGTCCGGCCGCGGCATGGGCAACCGCCGGGTGATCGGCGCCGGAGAATTCCTGATGCGGGCCGGAGAACCCGGCGAGGAAGGATACGTCATCCTCTCCGGCGAGCTGGAGGTATTCTGCGGCGAGGGCGAGCGCCGGGTCAAGCTCGGCACACTGCACACCGGAGACGTGGTCGGCGAAATGGCGGCGCTCACCGGCGAAGCCCGTTCTGCGGACGTCATCGCCAGCCAGGTCACCGAAGTCGAGGTGATCACGAGCAAGGCGATTCAGGAGGAGATGCGGCGCCTGCCGCCCTGGACCGGCAAAGTGCTCAACTCACTCGTCGGGCGGTTGCGCCAGGCCAACCAGCATGTGCATCCCCTGCTCCTGGGCGACTGCGCCCTGGCGGTGGCCCGGCAACTGGCCTTCTTCTGCCTCCTGCCCGAATGCGACGGCGGCGCCTCGGCCTGGCCGGTGGAACGGCTCTACCAGGAACTCGGCCGCCATCTCGCCATCCCCGCCGCGCGCGCTGAAGAAGCCGTACGGTTGCTGGCGGCCGCAGGCGCGGTGGAACTGCTCCCGGCCGACGGCATCTGCGTCCTGCACCGTGACCAGATCGCGGCCGTGGTGCAGAAGCTGGAAGCCGCCACCACCGTGCCGCCCCCCGCGGGCTGACCCCGATTTCCCTGTCCCTGGAAGTGGATTGCGGCGGTGCCGCCGCTTTGGAGTGTCGGCGGCTTGACGCCGCTTTTTCCCGCCGGTGGAACCGGCCTCCCGCTTAACGGCTCCGCCATCCTCCGGCCCGGGCGCGGGAGTTGGCAATGCGTGGGAGTAGCGGCTCCGCCGCCGGGGAAAGCGGTGTCAAGCCACCGCACTCCAAAGATGCTCCGCATCAGTGGTCGCCGCTGAGACGGAAACGGAAGAGCATGAAATAGGCGAAGAGCAGGCAGCCGCCGGCACGGAACGGCAGCAGCACGGGTGAATCGCTGCGGAACATGTTCGTCTGGGAATCCACATCGCCGGTGGCGAAAATGTTGAGGACGTGATCCACGGCCACGGCGAACAGGAACCAAAAGGCGACCGCCACGGCCATGGCGGCCAGAACCCGGAAGGTGTGTTCCTGGAGCCAGCCGGCGGCGCGTTCGGCCGGAGACCGGGTGTAGGCGGGTTGGATATGGCAGCGTGGCATGACCGGCCTTTTCAGGCCTCCCCGGGGAAGGCCAAGGTTGTGAACAGTTTCGCCTGAATGATTCACGAACATTGAACATTCAACATCCAACCTTCAACGTTGAATCCCACAGAAGTCCACAGGATCCTCCGGATTCGATGTTGGATGTTCAATGTTGAGTGTTGGACGTTCGTATTCAATATAGCCATATCGTCCGCATCCTGAACGTCTTCAGCCTCCCGGAGGCGGAAGGTCCCGCCGCTTGAACTTGTACTTGGTCTGGGTCGCATCAGGCGGCAGCGGATAGGGTACGGTCGGACCGGCGCCCGGCGGCGGGGCGGGCGGCGGAGCGGGGATCAATTCGACCGTGCTGGTCCCGGGGGCTTTGCGCTGGATGGGGGGGGGCATCCCGGAACCGCCGGTAGCCAGTCCCGCCGCTGCCGGCGCCGCCGTGACCGGGCCTGACTCCGCCAACAGGGAACGATCCTCCGGAGCACTCTCCGGAGGAGCCGCCGGGGCTCCCTCCCCGCCGGGGGCTCCCACCTCCCCGGCCAACGCCGGGAACAGCACCAGCAGGTAAGTGAACAGGAAGGCCGGCCAAAGTTGGCAGAACAACCGCTCCAGCGACGTCCGCAAATGCCATTCCAAGCCGTAGGGGTGTAATCACATACACCATGAAATAAACCGTGAGCTGCCCCGCCAGGGCCAGGCCGGCGGCCAGAACCGTCCGGGAACAGGGAAAGCGCCGGCGCAGACCACAGAGCGGCGCCAGCAGCAACAGGGCGGCAACCACGCCCGCCGGCCACCACCGGCCAAAGGTGAAAAACTGAACGGTCATGGTCTTAGCCACAATCCAATACCGGACCGGAGTTTGCAGCAGGGTGAAGATGGCGGCGAGCTTTTCCTCATCGGTGTTGCCAAGCTGATAGAGAAAAATTTCGTTGGGGACAGGGAAGGTCGTCTTAAAGAGAATCTGGGTGGCAAGCACGGGCGCCGCGCCGAGGAGCATGGCCATCCCCTGAACCAAAGCCCGCCGCAGGGAGCGATCGAAAAACAGCGTGGCCGCGCACCGTCCGCCCAGAAGCAGGGGGAGGAAAGTGACGCCTTCGTTCTTGGTCCAAAGCCCGGCGGCGGCAAAAAATCCGGCCAGGAGCAAACAGCCGAAGCCGCCGCCCTGTTCGCCATGGCGTTCGGCCGCATCATGGAGGGCAAGACAGGCAATGGCGGCCAGGAAATAGAAACCCAGGGGGACGTCCGCGTACTGGCTGGCGCCATGATGGATATAAAACGGGGTGCCGAGCAGCAACAGGGCAAAAAGCATGCCATGGACCGGGCTGCGGAGCCGGCGCAGGACGCCCGCCCCGACCCCGGCAGCGCCAAAGGTGAACAGGGCTCCGACCATCTGCGGCACCCAGGCCGGCATGCTGCCGAGCAACGACCAGGCCCGGGCGATAAACCCCGGCAGCAGCACGGGATAGTCCGGATGCGACCATTCGAAGAACGGGTCGAAAACGCGGGTGGGCTGGCCGTCGCCGAGGATCAGGCAGCGGGCGCGGAAGTTCCAGATCGTGGACGCATCCCAGTCGCCATGGGGTGAGGCCATGGTCTTGAGGATGAAATGCCCGGCGGCGGCGGCCACCACCAGGAGACAGGCCACCGCCAGGAAATGCCGGCCGGGAAAACGGACGGGGAGTGGCGCGGGCGGCAGCGAACGCTCCCCCAGAATCAGCGATTCCCGCGGACTCCGGCGCGCGCCGTGCATGAGCAGCCCAGTCAAGAGCAGTTCGAGGAGGATGACCACCAGGGGTTGGTTGAGCCCGGCGAACCACAGGAAAAAAAACAGGATGGAAGACAGCGCCGCGCCGGCTCCGACCCCGGCGGAAACGGCCAGGAGCAGGCTGCCGTCACGCAGGCGCAGCGGCATGGCCGGAAGCAGGAGGCGCACCAGGCAAACCCCTTGCAGCAGCGGCAGAAACACGGCGGCGGCAAAGAAAAGCAGGTCAAGAGGGTTCATCGCTTGTGCCCCCCCACACCTTCCCGCCGGCAGAGCAGGACGCCGTCGCCAAAGTCCGTCTTCAACACCAGGTGCTGCTGCTTGAGCCTCTCCCGCCGCAGCCGCAAAAAGGCTTCGGTCGCCTTCCGGGGATCGGCTTTCTCCGCCGCCGAAAGATGCCGGTCCTGAAAATGCCCGAAATCGAAATTGACGATGACCCACTCGTAATCGGCGGTGCCTTCCATGAGGTTCGGGAAGATCAGGTATTGGACGTAATACATCCGTTCAATGTCCCAGCCATCGAGCTTGCCGGGGGGCGTTTCGCAGAGGTAGCCGAACATGCGGGTTGCCGGCAGGGCTGCCGGGAGGCCCGCGAAACGCTGGTTATAGCGGCTTTTCCAATCCGCGCCCCAGATGGGAACGCCGCCGGTTTCCTGGTACGGCCGGAAGGCGGCCAGGGCGGAGGCCAACGCGGCGGCGGCAAGCAGGAACACCGCCAAAATGGCGGGAAGGCGCCGGGCTTGAAACCGGAAGAAGGATGATGAGACGGGTTCGTCTGTCATGGGCGGCGTCAGAGGCGGGTGTTTTCGCACCGTTTTTCAGCTTAAACACGAAGGAAAACGTACCACCTCAAACCGGAAAAGGAACCCGCGGTCAAAAGCACACCAGCACCGGCTTCCGGGCCACCGCATCCATGCCTTCCAACCGGATGCCCAGTTGTTCCATTGCGGCGATAACCCGCTTGACAATGGTTTTGGGCTTGAGCCGGGAATGCATCAGCCGTTCGTACAGCATCCCTTCCGCCAGATTGGTATACCAGTCGTAAATCTCCTTGCGATAGGCGATCACCGCCGCGGCGCCACTGGCATTCCGGACGGCTTCCATGGCCTGCGGGTCCGCCCCGGCCTCGCAGCAGGAGAACAGCAGGATTTTGTCTTTCAGGCCGCGGAAAATTTCCAGGTGTTCGGGATCGCCGAGATTGATCTTGCCGAAGGTCAGCAGCAGTGAGACATTGCCCTTGCCCAGGTCTTTCCGGCCGTGCCCCATGAAATGAATCACCCGCGTCGCCACGTTCTTGCCTTCCACCCGCAGAAATTGGCGCAGGTCGTCCAGGGTGTGCACCCGTTCGTAGAGCACGTCCACGTTCATGGCTTGAAGCCACTGCTGCATCATGGGCCCGTAGATGCGCTTGCTCTTCTTCAGGTTCCGGTCCAGCCGCGTTTCCAGGATCAGGACCCGATCCCGGGCCGGCCGCAGATCGCCCACCGCGACCGTGTGCCGCTTCCCGGAAGGCGTGACCACGCGCCGGCTCCGCCCCACGACCGCGGTCACCCGGCCACGGTGCCATTGGGTGCCGCGCTTGAAAAGCACGCTCTCATTTTCGGGGAAAGTGGGCATAATACCAGGCTTTAACAGAAGGCACAAAGACGCGAAGAATAGGGTTCACACGTCACTCCGCCGGGCAAGCTGTCGGTGGAGCTGGAGCAGGAAGTCGCGGTTGTCGGCGCTCAGGTAGCGCATGGTCCCGCCCATGCGGCTGAAGGTCTTACAGTAGCGCAGGTAATAGGCGGGGTTGTCCATGGGCGGC
>CAITSE010000144.1 GCA_903894975.1 uncultured Lentisphaerota bacterium | reverse complement strand
GCGGGTTTCCAGCCCGCCGAGTTCTGTCGCCCTCCTGCTCCACCCTGGGAATGCCGAGCCCCAGCTCGACGCGAATCCCAGCCTTTATGGCTTCCCGGAAAGACGTTACGCCCAATAAGCCTCTTCACACCGTAGATTCTTGATCCCAAGTTCGTGAAGTTTCCGAAGGCCAATTTCGGTTATGTAATAGGTAAAATATCCAGACTTTGTATCATAATAAACCGTAAACATGTCAGACCCATCCCAAGATGAGTAATCTAAAATGATGTCTTGGGGATCAATATTTTGTTCTTCGTTATAACTTCCACAGGTTTCACATTTGACGGGTTCGAGGCCATGCACGAAAATTTTTTGGAGCTTGCCTTTTATGGTGAGTCCGCCTAAAAGCGGGAGGCGTGTGTATCGTTCACGCTTGTCAAACGACTGCTGGTTCCAGTCAGCGTACCCCACGATTACATACGAGGTTCCGGTAATTTTTTCGACAGCTTTTTTTATAATATCACGAAACCCATATAGTGGTGTAAAATCAAAACCCAGAAAGCCTTTTTTCGACAAATCCGCATCACAGAAATCATCATATCCTTGAACCAAAGTAATTTTTTCGTACATAAGAGATGCATTACGACATATTTTGCATCTTTTATCTTTATAAACGCTTTTGTTGCTGATGATAGCGGAATCAAATGCCGCTTGTTCATGATCAAGCCCGACCAGGCGAAACACTCTCGGTTTCATGGTTGGTCTCCATCTGCTGAGGCCGTGTAAATGACCCCGGAACTATACTTCCGGAAGATCGGGCCTCCCACCGGGCAATACAGGCCTGGGGAGCGAAAAGGCGACAGAGTTCGGCGGGCTGGAAACCCGCCGGCCCGGTTTGCCGGGTGTGGACACCCGCCCCCCTGGGTTAGTGGACAAGATGCCCACTTTCCCCAAAAGGGGGCGGGACGCCCCCTCTCCCAGGGGACGCCGCCGGCGGGGCGAAATTCGCTGGCGCTGAGAGCGTTGGCGAGATGACAGAACACGATTCGCCAGCGCATTTCGCCACGCCTTCACCGGAAACGGGTCGGAGACCCTCGCCGGGGGGCGCGGGGGGCGCGCGAACTGCGCCCCCCGCCCGGTGTCGTCAGTCCGGGGCGGCGGCGAAGTAGAGGACGGCGCGCTGGGCGACGGGGTCGGCGCTGATGAAAAGCCGCGAACCGGGGGTGAGTTCGCGGGCGTCAAGGACGCGGACCACGGCTTCCCAACGGCGGGCCCCGGGCACCAGCCGGGTGAGCCGGTTCGGCGTGGACAGCAACAGTTTCTCGTTCAGAGCATTGCCGGGCTTGCCGGGGAAGACGCCGAGGTAAAGCATGTTGATCTCCACCAGGTCGTTGAAGAAATGGGTTCCCAGGGAGATGTCCGGGACCAGGCCGGCATGCATGACGGCGAGTTCGACCAGGACATGGGCGCGGTTGATGTCGGCAAAGGTCACCGGCACGCCGAGCGAGGGCGACTGCGTACCCCAGCGGCCGGGGGCGATGAGCACGGTGTACGGGGAGTGGTTGATCCGGGACCGGGACCGCGTGATCTCGCCGATGAGCCGGGCCACGGCGTAACGGTCCTGCTCGCCCAGCTTGGAATACGCGGCGGGCACGACGTAGACCAGGCGGTCCACGGCATTGGCCACGCCCTGGCCGATGATGGGGCCGCGGGTGCTCAGGAGCATGTCCCGGGGCTTCAGGTTCTTCGGGCGGCTGGCGACTTCGGCGGACTGGACCTGGACCTGGAACGGCCGGCACTGCAGAAGGTTGATGCGGAGCGAGCCGTCGTGCATGATGTTGGCGGTGAATTCGATGTCCACCGGATGGTGATAGGCGTCCTCCAGGGTGCGGAGCATGTCGCGCATGGCCGAGACAAAGCCGGGCGCCGGGGCCAGCAGCGCGTCAAAATCCAGGACCTCGGCGCGGCTGGCCGCCATCCCCTGTTCCTCCAGACGGCGGGCGAGTTCGTCGTCGATCCGGACGAGGCGGGCGCGGACGTCGGCGGGCAGATTGGGCAGGACCTCGCTGACCTCGCGGGTGAGCAGGCTGTTCTCCTGAAGGTCGAGCACGTCGACGTGGTGCTGGGAATACTTGCGCACGTCGGAACGGGTCTCCTCCGGCCGCCGGTTCGGGGCGCTGAGGGAGACCAGGCGCGTGTAATCGTCCTCGGTGCGGTCCACGGCGCGGGTGCCGAGGCCGAACACCATGCGCAGCAGCCCCTGACGCGGATCGATCTCCTTGTTCCAGACATAGGGATTGAACGAGAACCCGACGCCGGCCAGGTGCGGGAAATAGAAATCGCCGCAGTGGTCGCCGGAGACGCGTTGGACCAGCAGCGCCATCTGTTCGTCCTGCTCCAGCAGGCCGCGGCGGGCGCGGTAGTGCAGGGCCTCCCGGCGCAGGGTGCTGGCGTAGACCGTGCGCACCGCGGAGATGAATTCCTCCAGCCGCTGCTCGGGCGTGCCCTGGTTGGCGCAGAACACGCTCTCGTACTTGCCGGAGAAGGCGTTGCCATAGTTGTCCTCCAGCAGCGAACTGGAACGGACGATGATCGGGGACTGCCCGAAGTAGCGCAGCATCTCCATGAACTGGTGGCGGATGTCGTCCGGGAACACGCCGCGCATCATCTTGGCCGCGGCCTGTTCGGCGCGGACCTCGAGTTCCTCCAGGCTGGACTTGCGCGGCCGGCGCCGGAGCCACCAACCGCCGTTGAGGACGAGAAAGGTGTAGAAGACGTCGGCGCCGATGTAGAAGGAATCGTGGGTCTCCAGGATCCGCTCCCAGCGCCGGGGTTCGGCGCCGCGGAGAATGGCCCGGGCCAAGAGCATGCCGACGGACTTGCCGCCGATCAGGCCGGTGCCGATCATGCGCTGCAGGATCTCGACCAGATCCTGGAGCGTAAAATGCTGGCGGGCGAGCTCCAGAACGCGTTCGTCCCGGGTGATGGCCATGCGCAGCAGTTGTTCATGCAACGGACGCACGGCCGCCGGAAGTTCCCGGGCGTCCGCCGGCAGTTCCTCCAGCACTTCCTTGGCCTGCTGGAAGGTCTCGACCCAGAACCCGGGCCGGTGAATGGCGAACTGCAGCCAGGTGTCGGGGTCGCCGGAGAGGATGCCGGTGGTGGTGGTGCTGTCGGTGACGGGACGAAATTCGTCGCCCTCCCACTGGTGCAACATGTACAGGTTCGGGGAGTAGCGTTTGTCGACCTTGAGCGGATGGATGTAGCGCCGGCCTTCGTGCCGGTAGATGTCGACCACGACCTGGGCGGTGCTGGTGATGGCGTCGGTGGCGACGGGAGAATGATGATTGCGCAGCAGCGCGAAATAGGCGATCGTGTCCAATTGGAACAGGTAGGGACAGGCGAGCATGAAGAAATTGCCGAGCATGCGGTCGGAGTACCAGTCCACGGCTAGTTCGGAGAGACAGTCGAAGACGTAGCAGGCGCCGCGGCCTTCCTCCTCGATGATGTCCAGGATTTCGGTGATGAAGCGTTCGAAGCCGGCCTCCGGATGCAGGCGGCAGATGCGCAGGCCGGGGCGGCGGGTCAGGAGCGGCTGGTGTCGCGCGAAGCGAAAGTACACCAGTGGCTTGCGTTCGCGCAGGGCCGCTGCCACGAAGGGATCTACCAGCGGCCGGTAGTCCGCCAGGTCGTTCACCTGCAGGACGACATTGTCGCCGGGACGCAGCCCGAGCAGGGTGCGGTCCAGTCCGGGCAGGCCAGTGGTGAAGTCCAGGTTCACCTTGCGGCGATGGCGGGGACGTGCGGCGGGACGGCGGGCGCGGGCTCTGTCCATAAGGTCGGCTCCGGAACCGGGCCGCCGCACGACCGCGGCGGCATCCGTCCCGTACCATAACCGCTCTCCGCCCCTGGGAACGCCGAGCCCCAGCTCGGCGCGAAACCGCCAGGGGCGCAATTCGCGCGCCCCCGACACCCCCGGCGAGGGTCTTCGACCCGTTTCCGTTTTCAAGCGTGGCGGCTCCCTCCGCAGCGGAGGGCGGGTGTCCACACCCGGCAAAAACAGGCAGGTGGGCATCTTGCCCGCCGATTCCGCCTGATGCGCCCCCGCCCGGCCTTTCGCTCTTTCCCTACTCCCAGTAATTTTTCCTGCCGTTACGGTTACAGCGGAAATGGCCTTTGGTCAGGGAGCCGTAGCGACGGGTTTCGGCGTGGAAGTCGGCGAAGAGAAAGTTGGCGGTCAGCGCGGCGTTGTGGCGCCAGCGGATCTGGAACTGCTGCGCGGGCAGGTCGGCATTGGGGCCCAGAGCCGGGATCTGGGCATTGTCCTTGCAATCCTCGTAGAAATAAAAATCGTTGAGGTTCCAGGCCAGGGGATGAACATCGCCGTTGACGTCCTGGGTGCCGTCCCAGAGCAGGGCCATGGACGCGCCGCGAAGGCCCAGTTCCCGGAGCGAGCCGCATTTTTCCACGGACCCGACTGCCGGGGTGGCCAGGTTCGGGAAAAGCTTGAACGAGGCGTTGTAATGGAAATTGCCGCCGTTGATCCGGGCGGACGGGCACTTCAGCACGGTCGCATAGGGCGGCCCGCTCTGGTTGAGGATGCTGTCGCTGACCAACCGCGGCCAGTCGGAACTCCAGCCCGGGGCGTGCCCCGGCGGCAGTTGGTCGCCAAAGTCACCCGCATAGGCCAGGAGCGCCGTGCCGATCTGCCGCACATTATTGAGGCAGTGGATGGTCTTGGCCGTCTCTTTGGCATTCCGCAGATTGGGCAACAGCAGCGCGACGAGGATGGCGATGATCGCAATTACCACCAGCAGCTCGATCAGAGTAAAGAGAGCCCGAGCCCGATGGCGCCGCGGCCATCGCCGTCCGGCGATGGCAGCAATCCCTCCCGCGTGAAACGGCCTGGGCGCATTCATCGGACGTCTCCACGAAGGAAATTCCACTTCCACGGGCCGGCGGGACGGACAATTGTACCATGCCGGCCTCCGGACGTCAAGCCCGGCCAGTTGCATTCCGGAGCTTGGAACCTATCCTAATCGATGTCATAACCCATTCGAAACCCCTTTCGCGGAATTTCGCGGACAACCCGGTTCGTGAATCGGTCTGGTTAAATCATCTTCAGGATAAATAAGTTATGATCCCGCATTCCCATGGCAGTTCGCATGTGATTCCCGACTTTGACCGGGCGCGCCGGCTCGGGTTTGCCGAGGTTATCTACTGTCCCGGCAAATCCGACGAGCAGTTGCGCACGGCGGCGGCGGCGCTGTTCGCGGCGCACCCGAACGTGCTGGCGACGCGGGCCACGCCGGAACAGGCCGCGGTCATCCGCGGCGTCTGCCCGGAGGCGCAGTACAATGAAGCCGCCCGCGTGATCTGGAAGCATGCGGACCGGACGATCCGCGGCCGCGGCCCGGTGCTGGTGCTCACGGCCGGGACCTGCGACATCCCGGTGGCCGAGGAAGCCGCCTGCACGGCCGAGGTCATGGGCAACGAGGTCGAACGGATCTTCGACGTCGGCGTGGCCGGACTGCACCGGCTGCTGGAACGGCGCGAGATGCTGGAGCGCGCCGCAGTGCTGATCGTGGTGGCCGGCATGGAAGGCGCCCTGCCGTCGGTGGTCGGCGGCCTGGTGTCCAAGCCAATCATCGCCGTGCCGACCTCGGTGGGGTACGGCACCTCGTTCCAAGGGATCACCCCCCTGCTCTCCATGCTCAATTCCTGCGCGCCCGGCGTGGTCGTGGTCAACATCGACAACGGCTTCGGCGCCGCCTACGCCGCCAGCCGGATGAACCGGGCGGAATAATAAGACGGGTTGAACAGAAGGCCGCAAAGGGGCACGAAGAGGAAGGCCGTATTCCTACAAGTGATAGGGGTAGGG
>CAITSE010000143.1 GCA_903894975.1 uncultured Lentisphaerota bacterium | reverse complement strand
GGCGGAGTTCAGGGTTCGGGGTTCAGGAGACGGGAAAAGAAGGGAATACATGAAATGGCTGTGGGTTCGATCCTGATTCCAAATGGCCGTTTCCTGAACCCTGACCCCTGAACCCTGAACCCTGACCCCTGAACCCTGAACCCTGAACCCTGAACCCTGAACCCTGAACCCTGAACCCCGACCCCCAACTCCGGCCCGCGGCCTCACCCCAGGTTCCGGTCACGCACGACGCGGTCCAGCTCCAGTGTGAGTTCGCCAAGGATGGCGGCCTGCTGTTCCGGCTGCTCGGTCCAGGCCAGAAGTTCCACACTGATCTTGTCGGCGGCGACGGTGCGGACTTCCAGGGTTGGCGCCGGCTGCCGCACGATCCGGGCGTTGGCCGCGGCGGTCTCGGTCAGCAGTTGCGCCGCCAGCGCGAGGTCGACCTGCCGCCCAAGGGTCAGCGGCAGATGCAGACGGGTGGCGCGGCCGGGATTGGTCCAGTTGATGATGTTGGCGGAGATGAAGGTGCCGTTGGGCACGAGGATGGTGACGCCGTCGTCGGTGACGATCCGGGTCTGGCGCAAGCCGATCTCGCGCACCGTGCCCTTGGTCCCGCCCACATCGATATAATCGCCGACGCGCACAGTCTGCCCGAAATGGATGAGCAGGCTGCTGACAAAGTTATTGATGATGTTCTGCAAGCCGAAGCCGAGCCCGACCGTGATGGCGCCGGCGAGCAGCGCCAGGTTCTTCGGCGACGACCCGGCCACGTTCAGGCCGAACAGGAATCCGGTCAGGATCACCACATACCCGAGGATGGTGACAAAAGTCTGGCGGGTTGGTTCATCCATGGGCGTACGAGTCAGCACCCGTTCCAGGAACAAGGCGCGGACTACGCGGGACACGGGGAAGGCCAGCGCGAACACCGCCAGCCCTTCGGCCATGCTGCCGACGGTCATGCCCGAGCCCACCGGGAAAACCCAAACCTGACCGCAGCCGTGCCAGACCTTCCGTAGCAACGCCACGAATTCCTGCACGCCCGCCGGCGCCGCCGGCGAGAGCAGGATGCCGGCGAGCAGCCGCCACCACAGCCAGCCGACCGCCGCCGTCACCGCCAGGCTGACCGCGGTCTGGAGCAGGCCGAGGCTGAAGACGGACGGGGCGGGTTCAGGGTTCAGGGTTCGGGGTTCAGGGTTGGGAAATTGTGATTGGAAACTGGAAACTGGAAACTTGGAGGAGGAAAGTTCCGCCCCGTTCCCGTCGCCTTCTGCCAGTTCGGATTGCCCCCCTCTCCCAGTTTCAAGTTTCAAGTTTCCAGTTTCCGTTTTCGGCCGGCGCAGTACGCGGGCGGCGACAGCGTTGACGGCCAGGCCCAGGCCCAGCAGCAAGAAGCTGGACACCGAGACCCGCAGCACCTGGATGCCCAGGTTGTGCAGAGAAAGCAGGTACGGCATCACCGCCAGGGCGGCGACCAGCAGGCAAGCCCAGGCCGCACCGCCGCCCAAAGCGCGGACCACGCGGTTCTGCGACTGGCGACTGAGGAAGCGACCCAGCAGGCTGGGATGCAACAGCAGACGGCACAGGATCAGCCAAGCCAGGAAATACCAGGCCTGCTGGATCAGGAGCCGCAGGTCCGCCGCGCCCTCTCCGCCACGGCCGACAAACCAGCCCAGGGCGGCGGCGGCGGCGGTAACGGCCAAGAGCCGGTTCATAGCGGCGAACAAGCTGCCGGCGAAGGTGGCCGGACCCGGAAAGCGCCGGTCGGGACAACCACCCGCCGGCAACAGGGCCCGGCCGAGTTCCCACAACGCCCAGGCCGCCGCCACGGCGGCCAACAGTTCCGCGGCATGGTTGCCGGGCAGCAGGAAACGCAGCGCCCCGGCCCAGGCCAGGCCGGGCAGGACCCGGACAGTCAGGCGCGCCAGCAGTTCCGCCGTCCGGTTGTGGCGGCGCCGCAGGCGGCCGGCGGCAAACCCGCAGGCGAGGGTCAGCAGGACCAGGCCGGCGGACGCAAAGAGCAGGCGGCCGCACGGTGCCCAGCCCCGGTCCGCCGCCGTGCCCAGGCGGTATTCGTCCGGCAGGAACCAGGCGTCGGCCCAGGCCGCGGCAAAGGCGATCCCGAACAGGTTCATGGTGCCCACGTCGAAGCGGCGGTCTTGCTGGGTCCAGAGCTGATTGGTCAGGCGCTGTTCCAACTCATTGGCGATCATTATGGAATGCCCTTGCCATCCCTTGGAAATCTCGAGCCGAGCGTGAATGAAGGCGCGCATCGTGCCGCGAAGCAAAAGTTCCCGCGCAAGCTCCAGTCGCCGTGCGGCCGACAAGCGGGCGATCTCCGCGGTGACGGGAGGCTCCGGATTGACCATCGCGGCGTCCTGATCAAGCCGGCTGATCAGCTCCGCAACGGTCGTCGGGGGCAACGGATTGGTCCATTCCAGAATATTGTCAGGTCCGCCAGACCAGTCGCATTCCGACATTCGGGCAAGGGCCTCCATCTTGCCGGCATCCACACCATCCCGGCGCAGTTCTCCCTGTAGGCCAGTGATGACGCCGTCCTGCTTTTGCAGCACAGCGGTGAACCCGGCAATGTATTGGGCCGAAGCGACCAGGCTTTCCCGAAGTGTGTGCAGGTCGCCCTCCAGTTCAATCAGGGGCTTGCTCTTGGCCAGGTCCGCGGCGCGGTCGGCTTTTTCCTGGGCAAACGCGGCGCGCGTTTTGTGCAGGGAGACAATTTCCTTGAGCAGCTCGGCTGCGGCCTCCAAGCGACTCTTGCGGGCCAGACCCGTTTCCCAACGGGCTTTGAGAACAGGCACCATTTCCAGAGACAGAGGGCTCCGTCCCAAATCTGCTAAAGCCTTGGTAATCTCCTGCTCGGCGGCGGCCAAATCACGGGCGAGCTCTTGCTGCCGTACTTCAACCGCGTTCCGGGCGGTGGTGTACTCTGCATCTCGGCTTACGCTCATGGTTTGAAGCGTCGTCGCCGCCTGGGCAAATTCCTTGGCACTCAGCGCTGCGACATACGCCTCCTGAACGCGCAGGTCAGCATCGGCCCAGGCCAGGTTACGCCGGGCGCGGGCGGCCAAATCCTGGTTCAGCCGGAACCAGGCGGTCTCGGCGGCCAGGTTCCGGCGGATTTGACCGACAACGTCCCGCTTGGCCATGATCAGCCGGCCGAGAACGTACTCGCCGCCAAGGGGATCACTTGTCGGTAAGTGGTCGGAGTCCAGGTCGGCGGCTTCGGTCTCCCGGAGCCGGACGCGAAGTTCGTCACCCTTGCGGGCGGCGTTTTCGGCGCGGGAGAGATACTTGCGGATCTGCGCCTGCTGGTAGTCCAGTTCTTTGCGGGCGGCCTCGACGCGTTTGCCGCGCGCCGCGGTTTCCGCGGCATTGGCAAGCAGCACCCGAATCTCCAGGTTTTTCCCGAGGTTCTGCGAGGCGCCGCGGCGCCTCAACGCATCCGCCTCGCGGCCGGCCTCTTCCAGACGCTTGAGCAGCAGGGCGCGCTCATTGTCGGCGGCGGCGGCCCGGGCCTGCTGCGCCCGGATCTCCCACTGCACGGCGCGCATCCCGAACGCGTCGTTGCGGGCCACGGCGGCGACCAGCGCCTCCTGGAGCGCGATCACGCCGGTCCGGGTCATGACCAACTCCGCGTCCAACTCCCGGATTTGGAAGGGCAAATTCTCCGCCGGCGCGGCCGCCCGCGCCGCGGTGAGCGTCAGAACCCAAATTCCGAGAATGGCCAGAAGACGCAGATGCTTTTTCATGGGATCACCCGGTGTGTTCACAACAAACTCAACCTTATGGAACCGGAAAATGCGGGATCGGAATCCGCGTGGATTGGAGCCCCGGCGGGCATGCGCGTAAACTTAAGAACCATTATTACTTAGCAAACAAAGACTTGAACAGCCCCCACTGAAGTCGGAACTCCCAACGTGATCCGGGCCGTCCGAGTTCAGAGTTCCGCCTTCAGGCAGTCCGGTTTCGCGCGTCGTTGTATCTTCATGTCCTGCAAAATGGTTCTTAAGGTTACGCGCATGCCCGCCGGGGCTTCCGAGGGATCTGCGATTCCGGCTTCCCTTCGCGGAGTTTCGCGGTCAAATGGGTTCGTGACTACTTCAAAGCCGCGGTCACTTGGCATTCTTCGCGGGCTTCGGCACGGCCGGGGTTTGCCAGGCTTTTTTCGCCTTGTCGATCTGGCCGGCGTCCAGGCCGAAACTGCGCAGGATGCCAACGGCCATCATCTGGTTGCCCTGGGCATTCATGTGCACGCCGTCGGCGGTCAGAACCTTGCCGCGCTTCTTGGGATCGGCGGGCGCGGCGGCCAGAGCGGCGCGCATGTCGGCGTTGAGATCGGCCAGCAGGCATTTTTTCTCCTTGGCCAGGGCGCGCAGGAATTCGTTGTACTCCACGGCCGTCTTGTTGAAGGCGCCCTCGGGATCCTCGGTGATCAGGGTCGAGGTGAGGACGACCACCTTGATCCCGGCGGCCTGGGCCTGATCCACGATCGCGGTAATGTTCTTCTTGTATGCCTCCAGCGGCACGCCCTTGGCGCCGTGCCAGACGTCATTGACGCCGCAGCTCAGGGTCATCCAAGTCGGTTTTTTGTCCAGGACATCCGTTTTCAGGCGCGCCAGCATGTTGTTGGACTTGTGGCCGCCGACGCCGGCGGGAATGGCGGTCGCCTTGATCCCGTTGGCGTCCAGGCCGCTGATGACCAGGCGCACATACCCCGCCGGCGACGCCGCGCCCTGCGCGGTGATGGAATCGCCCAGGAACGCGATGGACTCCCCGGTTTTGACGGCGGGAGTCTCGGCACGGCACGGCGCGGTCAGCCAGGCGCCGGCCAGCACGGCGGCGCCCAACAGGGAGGAAAGGCGGGAGGCCAGAGAAAGTTTCATGATCGTCGCTCCTGGGAGGGGACAGGGTCGGGGGCAGAGACCGGAAAGGGACGGGGTAAACTATACTTTGTCCCGGCCCGGCGGCGCGGGGATAGCGGTTCCGTCATCGCCATCAGGCTAATCGGTTATGAAACGTTTCCCTGCCGTCCGTTGTAGGAACGTGGTTGCACCACGTTTCCGCATGGCGATGGGCGGCCCCGGTGTCCCTGGCGTCCCTCCCCCCAGTCCCTTCGTCCCTTACATCCGCGCGCCTCCCGTCTCAGGGCGGGGCGGACCGGGGTTGACTTTTTCCGCACCCCCGGTTATTTTTCCTTGTTACCGGCAACGTTGCCGGTTTTTAAAGGCAAGAGGTTATGAACACAGAAAAAAACAGTCCCTTTGACGTCTTCACCCTCCCGCAGCGGTTGCACGCCGATCCCGGCCGCATCGCCCTGGCCCGCCGGCGCCAGGCCGCCCTCTGGCGCGGCGAAAAGCCGGACGCCTGGCCGATCCTGCTCTCCGCCCCGCTCCTGCCGGACCAGGAGGAAATCCCTAATCCCGATTATGCCGCGGCGTTCCAGGACGCAGACCTGATGCTGAGCGGCCAAGTCCGCGGCGTCTGCGGCGTGTTCAACGCCCGGGCCGACGGCACCCCCAGCATCCGCGTCAATTTCGGCACCGGCGTGAGCCTGGCCTGCGTCGGCCTGGAACAGGACATCTTCCCCGACAAGATGCCGTGGCTGCGGCAGCACCTGACCAAGGCGCAGATCGCCCGCCTCACCCCCGACGACCTGCAACCCCGCGGCAGTTTCGCCCGCGGCCTGGAGGTGACCCGCCGCTACCGCGAGGTGATGGGGGACAGCCTCGGCATTTTCTGCATGGACACGCAGGGGCCGCTGGACCTGGCCCACCTCATGCTCGGCGATGACTTTTTTTACGAACTGCACGACGACCCGCCCTTTGTCCACCACCTGCTGGAACTGTGCCTGGAACTGGGGATCCGCACACACGCCTGGCTCAAGGAGGCGGGCGGCGAAGGCCGGAACGTCCAGCACCACAGCGGCGTCCTCTACGCCGAAAACATGGGAATCCGCATCTGTGAGGACACCACCGCCATCCTCGGCCCGGAGCAGATCGAAACGTTCGCCCTGCCGTACACCGCCCGGCTGGCCCGGCATTTCGGCGGCGCCTGGGTCCATTACTGCGGCCGCAACGACGCCCTGACCCGCGGCATCCTGGCCATTCCCGATGTCCGCGGCATCAATTTCGGGCACATCCCGGGCCATGAGCAGGATCACCCCTTTGACCAGGACATGGAGTGGGTCGCCGCCGCCGGCAAGGTTTATTTCGGGGGGTGGCCGCGGCTGCCCGAAGAAAACGGGGCCGATCACCTGCGCCGCCTGCACCGCTGGGCCCGTCAGGGGGCGCTACTGCCCCAAGCGGATGTCTGCCTGGGCGCCGACGGCTTCGCCACCGCGGCCGAGGCGCGCGATTTCTGGTACGCACTCTGACCCGAAGGATTCACGACAAGCCGGAATTCATTTGAACAGAAGGCTGCAAAGTTCACGAAGGGTTTGCGCTGAAACATTCTTTGTGTTCTTCGCGAGCTTCTGTTCAAAAAGGATTTTTTCATGGCGCCCATGCCCGCTCCCGCTTCAAAACGCCCCTCCGTCACCGCGGTGGCCCGCGCCTGCGGCGTTTCGCCCTCCACGGTCTGCCGGGCACTGAACACCGTCGGCGACATCAACGCCGCCACGCGCGACCGCATCCTGGCCTGCTGCGCCCGCCTCGGCTACTCCCGCGACGCCGCCGCCAGCGCCATGCGCGGCCGCCGCCCGCCGGTGGTCGCCTGCCTAATGCCCGACCAAGGCCATGAGCTGTACATGGACAAGCTCTTTCACCTGAAGGAACAGGTCCGGCAGGCGGGCTTTCTCTGGCGCTTTTACGGATACGCCGACCCCGTCGAGGGGGAGGGCTATTTCCGCGAAATCCTGGAATCCCGCCCGGTCGGCCTGATCTTCAACCTGGCCCTGAACCCGGAACAGCTCCGGCGCCTGCGCGCGGCGGAACTGCCAACCGTGGCCTACGACCTCGAACTGCCGGGGCTCGACGGCGTGGTGTTGGACCGGCAGGCGGGCTGTCAGGCCGCCGCCGCCCGGCTCCTGGAACGCGGAAGACGCCGCATTCTCCTGCTGGGAAGCGGGTTGGATAGTGACCGGGGCCGGGGCTACATCGCGGCTCACGCCGCCGCCGCCGTGCCGATGGACCCGAAGCTGGTCGTGGACCGGCCGTTCGGGCGGGATCTGTTCGAGTATGGCTGGCGGGAAACCACCGACGCCCTCCGGCGCACCCGCGTTGACGCCTTGTTCGCCGTCAATGACGCCGCCGCCATCGGCGCGCTGCACGCCCTGCGCGCCGCCGGCCTGCAGACGCCGCAGGACGTGGCCGTCATCGGCTTCGACGACATCATGGCCGCGGCCCACGCCGCGCCGCCGCTGACCACGGTGGTCCAGCCCAAGGCGGAACTGGCGGCGCAAAGCGTCCGCCTCCTGCTGCGCCGCCAACAGCACCCGGCCGCCGCCCGCCGGGTGCTCCGCCTCGCCACCACCCTCTGCATCCGCGAAAGCGCATGACCGCCGGCGGCCTTCTTCAAACTCCTCGTCGAGGGCTCTCGATGGCCCTCGAGAGCCCCCGATGGCCCTCGAAAACCCGCCCCGCCCCCATCGCCAGCCGGGGCTATGGTATTCGGCATGAAAACTCTTGGACTTGCCATGTGCCTCACCCTTTTCACAGCGGTTTCCGGACGCGCCCAGAACGCCGAAATCTTCGTTTCACCCGCCGGCAGCGATACCGCGGCCGGGACCAGGGCCGCCCCGTTCCGAAGCCTGGAACGGGCCCGCGACGAAATACGCAAACTCAAACCCGCTGGAAAAGTCACGATCTGGCTGCGCGGCGGCGTGTATGAACAGGAAAAACCGCTTGACTTGACCGCGGCAGACTCCGGCACGCCGCAGAACCCCGTGGCCTGGCGCGGCTGGCCGGGCGAAGAGGTCCGATTGGTGGGCGGCAAGGTCGTGACCGGATGGCAACCGGTGACGGACGCAACCGTCCTGGCGCGCCTGATCCCCGAGGCCCGCGGCAAGGTGCTCCAGGCCGACCTGAAAACGCTGGGAATCAGCGCCTACGGCCAGGTCAAGGGCGGCGGCCTGGAACTCTTCTTCGACGACAAACCCATGACCCTGGCGCGCTGGCCGAACACGGGCTTCGTCAAAATCACCGGCCTGGTCGAGCCGGACACCCTCGACGTCCGCGGCACCAAAGGCAGCACGACCGGCAAGTTCATGTACGAAGGCGACCGGCCCAGGCGCTGGGCCGGCGAAAAAGACCCCTGGCTCCACGGCTACTGGTTCTGGGATTGGGCCGACGAACGGCAGAAGGTGGAGTCCATCGATAACGAACAGCACATCCTCGCCGTCGCCAAGCCCTATCACAGCTACGGCTATCGCGTCGGCCAGTGGTTCTACGCGCTGAATCTCCTGGCGGAGCTCGACACCCCGGGCGAATGGTACCTGGACCGGGATGCCGGACTCCTCTATTTCTGGCCGCCGTCGCCGGTCGGCAAGGGCCGGGCCATCGTCTCCGTCCTGGACACCCTGGTGCGCTTCACCAATGCCTCACATGTGACCTTTGAGTGGATGATCTTCGAAGCCGCCCGCGGCACGGCCGTCACCGTCCGGGACGGCACCCGCGTCACCATCGCGGGCTGCACCCTCCGCAACCTCGGCGGCTGGGCCGTGAAAATTGAAGGCGGCACCGAACACGGCGTGGCCGGATGCGACATCTACCAGACCGGCGACGGCGGCATCGGCCTGGGCGGAGCCGCGCTCTACGCCAGCGGCGACAGCGGCCGCGGCCGCACCACCCTGACCCCGGCCGGACATTTCGCCGACAACAACCACATCCATCACTACAGCCGCCTGAACCGGATGTACCAGCCCGCCGTCTCCCTCGCCGGCGTCGGCAACCGCGCCACCCATAACCTGATCCATGACGCCCCGCACATGGCCATCGATTTCGGCGGCAATGACCACCTCATCGAATTCAATGAAATCCACGACGTCTGCCAGGAATCCAACGATGCCGGAGCCATCTACTCCGGCCGGGACTGGACCATGCGCGGCACTGTCATCCGCCACAACTACCTGCACGACATCTCCGGGTTCGAAAGCCGCGGCTGCATCGGCGTCTACCTGGATGACATGTTCTGCGGCACCACGATTTATGGAAACATCTTTTACCGCGTCACCAACGCCGCGTTCATCGGCGGCGGCCGCGACAATCGCGTCGAGAACAATCTCTTTGTCGACTGCAAGCCCGCGTTCCACCTCGACGCCCGCGGACTGAACTGGGCCAAGGACAGCGCGGGGAGCACCATGATCCCGCGGCTGAACGCCATGCCCTACCAGTCCGACCTCTGGCGCCGGCGCTACCCGGAACTGGGGAAGATCCTAAACGACGAACCGGCCGCGCCCAAAGGCAATGTCGTCGCCCGCAACGTCTCCTGGGGCGGTCCGTGGAGCGACGTCGAGGACATGGCCCGGCCGTATCTCACCGCGATGACGGACAACCTGACGGACCGGGATCCCCTTTTCGAAGGCAAGCCACCGCAGAGCTTCCGCCTGCGCCCCGCGTCCCCGGCCTTCACCCTCGGCTTCAAGCCGATCCCGTTCGAAAAGATCGGGCTCTATCAGGACGAATACCGCAAGACCCTCCCGGCGCGATGACGCCCTCCCTGACCGCCTCCCCCCGGGAACGCCAATCGCCTGATTGGCCGATGGTTCCTGTCGGAAACCATCGAGGGCTCTCGATTGCCCTCGACGGCCTTCGAAAAATCCGCCGCCGGCACGTTTGCCGGGCGGGGACACCCGCCCACTTCCGGAGGAGCCGCCGGGCGTGGCGAAATTCGCTGGCGGAGAGAGCGCCGGCAAGACGACTACGCGTGATTCGCCAGCGCATTTCGCCACGCCCCCGACACGGAAACGGGTCGAAGACCCTCGCCGGGGGGTTCGGGGGCGCGCGACCTGCGCCCCTGACGGCTGTTCTCAGGCCAGGGTTTGCCTGATAAACCCCTGGATCGCTCCCTGTTCCGGCGGCAGCACGGTGCAGCGCGTGGGCTGGTCCACCAGCGCGTCCAGGATCGGATGATGCGCGAGGTCGGCGCCGAGGGCCTGAACAATGGCGTCGGCGAACTTGGCCGGGTGCGCGGTGGCCAGGCACACGGTCGGGGCGGCGGGATCGGCAAAACGCTCGGCCACCGCCACGCCCACCGCCGTGTGCGGGTCCAGGATATACCCGTGCTCGTGATGGCAGTCGTGGATGACGCGCAACACGTCCGCGGTCCCGCCGCAGCCGGCGGCAAAGAGCGGATCCGCCCCGGGCGCCGTAAGCTTTTTCGTCGCGGCAAACCCCGCCATCAGCTCGCAGACTCTGGCCGGATCCTGCCCGACGCGGTAGTACAGGTACCGCTCGAAATTGCTCGCCACCTGAATATCCATGGACGGACTCAGGGTCGGCACGACCGCGCCCATGCTGTACTCGCCGGTGGTGAAAAAGCGGCTGAGAATGTCGTTCTCGTTGGTGGCCAGGATCAAACGCGTGATCGGGGCGCCCATCCGCACCGCCATGTACCCGGCAAAAATGTCGCCAAAATTGCCGGTAGGCACCGCCACCTGCACCGCCGGCGCGCCGGTGCGCTCCTGCACACGGAAGGCCGCCCAGAAGTAATACACGATCTGCGCCAGCACCCGCACCCAGTTCACCGAGTTCACCGCGCCGAGATTGTATCTCTTCTTGAACGGCAGGTCGTTGAAGATTTCCTTGAGCACACGCTGGCCGTCGTCGAAGGTGCCGGCGATGGCGATGTTGTGGACGTTGGCGTCCAACACGCAGGTCATCTGCCGCTCCTGCAGCGGACTGACCCGGCCCTGGGGATGCATGATGAAAATATGAATCCCGGCCTTGCCGCGCACGCCGTAAATGGCCGCGCTGCCGGTGTCGCCGCTGGTGGCGCCGATGATATTGAGAGTGCCGCCGCTCTTCTTCAGGTAATGCTCGAACAGGTTGCCCAGGAACTGGAGGGCGATGTCCTTGAACGCCAGCGTCGGGCCATGGAAAAGTTCGGCGATGAAGGTATCGCCGACGGCCAGCACCGGGACCACCTCTTGGGCGGTGAACGTGGCATAGCTGCGCCGAACCAAGTCCTTCAGCTCCGCGTCCGTAAGCCCGTCGCCGATGAACGGACGCATGACCTCGGCGGCAAGCGCGGGATAGTCCAGGCCGCGCCAGCCGTCGAGCCGGGTGCGGACGTCGGGGATCGCCGCCGGCAGCAACAGGCCGCCGTCATCGGCCAGCCCCATCATCACGGCTTCCGGAAACGACACCGGCGCCATGCCGCCGCGGGTGCTGATGTAACGAATTTCCATAATGAAAAATGTAATGGCGCGAACAAACGGAACAACCTACCCCGGGAACGCCAATCTCCCGATTGGCGCAAAAACGTAAAACCGACACTGCTCACTGTTCCCAACGGACGACAGGCAATCCTGCCGGCCTCTCCAGGAATTGCCGCGCTGGACCCGGCTTATTGGGAGGCTGGCGATTTATACAAAAGGTAATTTTTCTTTTCTAATTCGACATACAACTTCTTTAACCCGTCCAACTTATCCCGATAATTCCGAAGCGTTTCGTCGTTATTTTTATCTGTTTTTAAATCAAAGATCGGCTTTTCGTCCACCCCGTCGATGCGTATTACCTCTATGGTTAAGACCATGTCAGGGCGATCTTTGGGAACGTTCCCCCACTCCCCAAACATATTCGGAACCAGTTTCCAAGTTGCCACCTCTCCTGGCTCCAGCCCCCCCTTTACTTGATAGGTGAACGAATCCTTAATCCACGGCACAGACCTTCCGGGAGTGGAAAGAATCCCCTCAAAATAGGCTTTTGAAATTGGAGCTTTGGTCCCGTTCTTCACGGTAAGCTCAATCAGAGGTTGGGTGATGAACTCATTTTTCCCCTGGGAAAAGCGGGTTTCGACGATGCTAAACTGCTTCAGGTTTTGCCTGGCCGCCTCGGCAACCGCCTGTTTCTGTTCAAGTTTCGCGATGTTTTTCATCGTCGCGTCGATCTCGTTCGTCACCTGCACACGCGTCTTCTGGTCACGATCAAGGGCCTCGGCGGCGATCTCCATGCCGCGGATGATAACTTCATCAGCGGTCTTGCCGGCAAGCTGATCCCGCATTTTCCGTTTCAAGTCTTTGGGCGCAAGCAGAATCTGGAATAGATTGTCTACCCCTTCTGCGGCAATATGTTTCATCGCCTCATCAAACTGCTTTTTCTTCTTTTCATCCAGCGACGACCTGACCACCTCAATGGAGGTGCTGAATTTTTCCTCTGAGGAAGAATTAATGGTTCGCTCTCCGCACCCTGCGGGAAGGAAACCCAAGAGGCAGAGGAACAGAGCCGGAAAAGTCTTTCCGCCCGGCATCTTGATACGAATTTGACCGCGCCCCGCACAACGCGCATCCCCGCGTGAAAGAACGGCGTTCGAAACTGGGGGCGGGAGAGCGGCAACAGCTTCCCGGCGGGTTACTTCAATGCGCACATCGGACATATCGGTCATCCCATGAAATACAGAAAAAGAGGATACCGTATCCGTATCCCCGGGAGAAGCAAGCGAACCGCACCCCGTAGTCAATCCCGCCTTTTTATCGTATTCCCTTGCGGCTGAAAAGACTGCTTCATTCTATGGACTCCCCTTATCCCCCAAAACAGGCCCTTGTCATATCACGACCCATGCCCGCGTGCGGAGGCCGGACCCCGTCGCCCCTCCGTGCCCCTGTGCCTCCGTGAGAAAAACGCTCCCATTTGTGGAAGCCGTGGCCGATCTACGCGCCACCGGCGAACCCGTGCCGGAGCCGATCACGGGCCGGCACTATTCCGGCAAGTTCATGGTGCGCGTTCCGCCGGAAGTCCATCGGCACTTGACCGTGGAAGCCGCCGAAGCCGGGGTCAGCCTCAACCGGCTCGTCTCCTCCCGCCTCGCGCACGCCTGACAATTAAACCCGGCGTCTCTTATTTAGCAATCCGTGCCCGCTTGCGGCGGCCTGCCCCTGTCGCACCCTTACCCTTCTTCCTCTGAACACATCAAGTCGAGATTGAAAGTGCGGGTGCGACCCCAGCGTCCCCAGCTTCTTTTTTTTACGACGTTACGTTTTCTAGCCAATGGGCGGACACTGAATCGGCCCGGCGTCCGGCTTGCCGGCGGTTCGACCTGCTGGGGAAAAGCATTTGCGCAACGCCTTCACTCCGTCGCGCATGCGCTCCGCGTCCCGGATTTTCTCCGCCCAAGTCCGCGAAGCCCGTGTGCGTTGCCATTCTGCCTGGCGTTGCAGCATTGCCTTAACGTCAAACATTCAGGAACCTCGTTTTGAAGCGTTCCCATACCGGAGAAAGATCATGTGCCGCACAAAGCCGCGAAATTTCTTCTCCCGTTGTCGCCTTGCTCTCCAGTAATGCCATAACCCGCGCAAAATCTTTGGTGCGGCCCGTGCTCAAGGCAATCGCGGCAAGATAATCGGCGCGAACCACGCGCAGCGGGACGCCCTCCATGTTGCCGATTTCCGCATGGCGAAGCGCTTCCATGGTAAGGGGGTCAAAGGCGGGAATAAACTGAACCGGCCACGCGCCAACCCGGATGGCATCGCCTTCGGGCTGATAGCCACGCTCGGCGCAAAAGGCATAAATGGGGGTCAACATGTCCAACCGGTTCGGGTCGGGGATGGCAATCAGGATATCCGCGTCAAAAGTGGCAACCGCCTCGGTATAGCACATTTGCGCCATTGCACCAAAAACGGCATAGTCCGACAGGATGCCGGCCTCAACCATGGCGTTCAGCAGTTGTGCAACGTCTTTCATGCCGGGCTACTATAGCGACCGCGCGACCGGATTTCCTGTCTTGTTCTTTAAAGGTTGAGGGCGGCGGGTGTGAAGCCCATCGCATCAGGGGAAGCACCTGAGTGCGCCCACTGGCGCACTAGCCACGGGCGTGCCGCCCGTGTTCCCGCGCGCCGCCCCGGTTCGCGACGCGGGCAGAAGGTCCCCGGCGGGTTCGGAACGGTCAGCGCCGCGGCCTTTGACGGCATCACTTGGCGGGTCCGCAAAACGCTTGCCGCCGCTGGGTTCAAAGATCCTGATAAAGACAAGCCCGATGCCGACGCAAACACAGAAGATGACCAGGAAGGCGCCCAAGAGAAAAGTCCCGTGGTCAGAGGAGAGATTCACGCCGAACGCAACGGCGGCCTGCGTCGGGCCAGCATCCGCGACTTCCACAGCTTCCGCGTGACCTGGGTCACGGTGGCACTCACGGCCGGCGTGCCGATGGAACTGGTCACCAAGGTCACCGGGCACAAGACCGTGGAGATTGTGCTCAAACACTACTTCCAGCCCGGCCGGGAAGAGTTCCGGCGCGCCCTTCAATCTGCCATGCCAAAGCTCCTGACCAACGGCAGCAAGACACCGAAAGACCAGATGCTTGAGGTTCTGGATGGGATTACCGCCAAGACCTGGAAAGCGGCCATCTTACGGCTCCGGGTGTTAGTCACGGCATTGTGATGCACCTGGACAAGATCAAAAACCCCTTCCCCCTGGAGCGGCATTATCATGGCCGTGAACCTTACCGGTACGCCTCTGCCGCAGGAGGACGAGGCTCAGGCGGCACCGACGCGGTTGCCAAGCGGGCACGACCGCCTGTAGCATTTGACGCGATATCCGTGTATATTCCCGTCACGAAAAATACCCATTATTCGTGACACGGAAAGAGTTAAACAATGTCACAACATGAATCTAATAAAATAATTGCGCGCATATATGGCTATGGTAGGGGTGGTGCGTTCACTCCAAAAGATTTCCATGACCTTGCCAGCCATGCGAACATCCGTGCGGCACTGAGCCGACTGGCGAAAGACGGCACGATCCGGCGGGTGCTGCGCGGGGTTTATGATTATCCGGATTTCAGCAAGTTGATGAACGCGCCGGCCAGTCCCGACCCGGAAGCGGTCGCCCAGGCGTATGCGCGGGCACACGGCTGGACGATTCTGCCGGAGGGGAACACGGCGTTGAACCTGCTCGGCCTGTCCACCCAGGTTCCCGCCCACTGGCACTACTTCAGCGACGGCCCCTCCAGGAAGGTCGAATGGCTGGGCGGCACGCTGGCGTTCACGCATCGGGGGAACAAGGAAGTGACCGGGCTCTCGCCGAAGACCGGCTTGCTGGTGCAGGCGCTGAAGGCGCTGGGGGAAAGCCATGTCGACGCGGCGGCCCTGGACAAGCTCCGGCAAAAATTGACGGACAAGGAACGCCGGCGGGCCATCCGGGAGGCCGGCTACGCCACCGCCTGGGTGTATGCGGCGATCAAGCAGTTGGCGGCGGAAGCGGAGGCTCCCCATGCGTGAGATCGCCCGTCTTCCGGAAAGCGAGCGCCGCGAGTTGTTCCGCGCCACCGCGCAGGCAATGCATGTGTTCGGCAAGGTAATGTTCCGCCTTCTCTCGCTCATGGCCGAGAACGAATGCGACCGCACATCCGAACGCACCCGGTCAAGCCTCGCCCGCAAAGCAACGATCACGCCTTCCCACCCGCAGAGGCAAGGATCTGCTTACCTTTGGCGGTGAGACGGTATTTCTGGAGGCGGCTATTGGGCTTGTCGGGGATGGTCATTTCGATCCAGCCAAGTTCCTGTAACCGCCCAATTTGTTTGTGCAGCTCACCAGAGACCGACTTATGCCCTAAACCGGAGGCCAAACCGGCCTTTCCCTCTTCGCGCTTATCGAGAAGCAAAACGACTTTAGCCGCTAGCCGTGACTCTAGCCGTGACTCTAGCCGCGACTCTAGCCGTATGCCGCCGTCCCCAACGACAGGAGGATTGGGTTTCTCTACGACTTGGTTCTGACTTGGCCCTGACTTGGTCCTATCTTGCGGGATGACGCCCGTCCGCGGTCGCCAAATCGTTTGCACAAACTGGCCACCGTCCTGCCGGAACTCCGGTTCGGGCAACCCGACCTCGCGGCAGAGAGCAATCATGTCCAGGATGCCGCTTCCCGCTTTCTCCGCGTACCGTGCCAGGAATACGGGCTCGCAGACCAACGGGTTGTGGGGAATGGATGCATGCGGTTGCCGCAGGCGCTCAAACGTCAACGACGCCGGCAGTGCTCCGGGGTTCCACACCTCCAGCCGGTCGGCGAAGAGCATGATCTGTACGCTGGCGTTGCTCGCGTAGTCGCGGTGAACCACGGCGTTGACAATCGCTTCGGCCACGGCCTCAGGCGGGAGTTCGTAGGTGACAGGCGCCTGATTGCTCGCGGCTCGTGTTCCGACGGCGCGGTCGATCTTGGACATGACGAAGTCTACAGCCTGGTCCACGAGATCGAAGACGGTGCCCTTGTAGATTTGGTACGAAGGGATTGGCTTGCGAACGTGTGTCCCATGGAAGTGCATGCACTTCACTTCGGATGTGAGAAGGAACCGCTGGGGTTTGAGGCCGAACAGCAGCACCGCCGCATGTGTGGGAGCGCCACCGTCCAGCAGATTCAGATGCGCCAGTACAGTCGCGGCCGGCGTCCCTATGTCCAGCGCAAACTGCCGCTCCCGTTGCGCCCGTTCCAAGAACCATTGTACCTTTTCGTTCGAGATGTCCGCGAGTGTCGCGTCCAGGCACGCCGTAGCATCGAAGGGGCGTGTTCGCAGCATGTTGGCCCGCTCCAAGTGCTCGATCAAACTGGCGTAGACTGCCGCCGTCAGGTCAGGCCCCCCGGCGAAGCGTTTACGGATTAACTGCGATCCCGCCTTCCGCACCAACGCCGCCATCTTCGTCTGCCGTGTGTTATCGTCCGTGCCCTTGACGAAGATCAGTCGCCCCTTCCCCCTGGCCGTTGCCCGGTCGAATTCGCGCTCGGTTGGCGATACTCCTTGCGCATCCTCGCTCCCATACTCATTCCCGAACAGCCCAAGGTAAAGGTCGCACCGATCCACTTCGTCCAGGTATACATCATCCGCCCGCCGATCCGACGCCGGCAAGTCTTCGAACAGGAAGACTTCGAAGAACCGTCGAAATAGCGCATCGCCCTCGATGTAATCCTTCAGCGCCCGGCGTTCCGCGGCAAGTTCTTTCTGGACGCTGCTAATGAAAATGCGCTCGATCATAGCCGGCCCCTCTGCGGCCCCCCAACGGGGCCGTTACATGTTGTGAGCCCGTTGTGTTGAGACTGATCCATGGGAAATTCTCTTGGTTATCCGACTGCTTGTGGAAGAGTCTCCGCGATGGCATGCAGGATCATGTTTATGATCGGGATGACTGTAAGAAAATCAACCAATATCATATTTTTAAAAAAATGATATAAGCTGATTATCCAAAAATATCCTGTTTGTTCAGGTAGCGCTTTGCCGCGTAGTAGAGCAGCACCCCCAGGTTCACCCGGCCGGCGGCGACCATGCGCCGCGCCATTTCTTGAAATTCCATGGCTGGAAGCAAGTTCAACAATTCCATTTCCAAGCGAAGTTCGACCAACCATTTCGTCAGGGGTGACAGAAACTATACTTCCGGGAGGGCTGGCATCCACGCCCGGCAAGGCTGGCCGACGGGATCATGCCGCATGGGTCATTTAGATTTCCGGATCTCACACTCGCCATCGTCTCGATGCGAAGACGGTGGGTTTCCGGCGGGATTTGGTTGGTGGTTTGGTTGGTTTTTTGCCACCCAGTTTCAGGAAGTTCGTCCGGTTTCACTACCGGAAGATAAGAGCTTGGCGCGTATCCATAACCCACTAAAAGGGAAGGCCCTGGAGGTTAGTCCAGGGCCTTCGGATATGGTAGCGGGGGCAGGATTTGAACCTACGACCTTCAGGTTATGAGCCTGACGAGCTACCGGGCTGCTCCACCCCGCAATCATGTGATTGCAGCGAAGTCCTAGTATACCGCCGCAACCCGGATTGTCAAAGGCTGGACGGAAGAGTCGGGGTAATAGCTCAGGCTCAAAACGCGAGAAGGTCTGTGGTCTGTAGGCCTGTGGCTGGTGGGAAAGAAAAAGGCCGAAAGGTCTATTTTCATTCCCATCCTGATTTTTCCACAGGCCCACAAACCACAAGCCACAGGCCTTTTCAGCTTCCGCCGCGGCTTACGGCTTGGTCAGGTCCTGGTAGGAGTGTTGGCGGAGGGCGGTGGTGTAGGCGGCGGCTTCGGCGGTGAGATGTTTGGCGGCGGGGGTTTCCAGGAGTTCGGGATGGAATGAGGCGAGGGCTGCGGTTTCCCCGGCACCGTTTCCGGCCAGGGCCTCGGGCGGGGAATCGAGGCGGAGCGCTTCCTCAACATCGGCGGGGGTGAAGGTATTCAGGGCGCGGACGGCGAGGTAGGCGCCGGCCGGGGAGACGGTTTCGGCGAGCAGGCCGCGGCGGATCAGAACGGCGACCACGTCGCGGACGGCGGCACCGGGCAAGCGGGTGCGCTCAAGAAAGCTCTGGAGCTGCCAGGGCGGCTGGCCGCGGACGGCAGCGCCGGCAACTTCCTGCATGACGGCCAGGGCCAGGAGCAGGCGGTCCTGAAAAGACAGGCTCCGGCCGGCGGCGGGGTCGGCGAGGCTGGTCCGGTTCTGGAAGAGATAGCCGCAGATGGCGCCGACAATGACGATCAGCCAGCTCGTGTAGAGCCAGGCCAGAAAGATCGGGATGACGGCGAAGGTGCCATAGATCGCGTTATACTTGGCGACGCCGACGCCGAAGCGGATATAAGCAAACTGAGTGGCGTACCAGGCAATGCCGCCGACCACGCCACCGAAGAGCGCGGCGGAAAAGCGCACGCGGGTGTTGGGCATGAACAGGTAGAGCAGGGTAAAGGCGAGGACCAGGACGGCGAGCCCGGCACACCCCAGGGCGCTTTCGACCAGCCAATAAAAGCCGCCGAGATTGCTCTTGAGGAAGTTGGTAACATGGGAGGAGCTGAGCATGCCGTTGACGCTGGTGGCGGCAAGCAGAAAGATTGGGACGAAGATCACGGTGCTGATGTAGGCCTGGAAGCGGCGGACCAGGGTGCGCGGGGTGCTGATGTGCCAGACCGAATTGAAGGCCGTCTCGATCTGACCCATGAGGCTGATGACCGTCCAGAATAGCAGAACCAGGCCGATGGCGCCGAGGGTGCTGAAATTGGTTTTATCGACGTATTCGAAGATGCGGCCGACGAATTCCTGGACGCTTTCCGGGAGGCCGGAAACCTGGTCCTGGACGGCGGCCATCAGTTTTTCATGGGCGTTGAGCCCCTTGGCCACAGCGAACATAAGGGCAAGGACCGGAACCATGGACATGAGGGTGACGTAGGTGAGGCTGGACGATTGGAGCCCGACGCGGTCGCGGACAAAGGCGCGGATCACGGCCAAAGAAAAACGCCAGACCCGTTTCACGGCGCGGTGCAGGGCGGGAAGCATACTCATGAGGGGGGACTCCTCCGGGGGGCGGGTCTTTTGCCGGAACCATACAGCCGGGGCCCGGGCTTGGCAATGCTTCAGATTTGCAAACTGGAGAAAAGCCGCTACGGTGAATCAAATTCGGGGCGTTCTGGCGGTGCCTGCCATCCCCCGACGGAATGACACCGGAACAACCGCATTCCGGAAATCTTCGCGAAACCGGAAACAGAAAAAGGTGGTGTGCAAATGAATGCCAAACTGATGACCCGCATGTCCGTGATTCTCTCCCTGGCCGCCGCGTGCGCCATGGCCGCCCCGACGCCGGCCCCGGCCACACCCGCGACAAAAGCCCCCGTCACCGCTCCCGCCACGACCAAGGCCGCGGACCTGAAGGTGATTGAACTGTCCAAGGAAGATGCCCTGGGCCTGATGAGCATGCAGTACACGGTCGGCAGCGTCGAGGCCAACCTGCAGCAGTTGGTCTCCCGCCGCCAGGACCTGATCAAGCGGCTGGAAGACAAGTACAAACTCAGCATCAACGACTACATCTTTGACATTTCCACCGGGTTTTTCGTCCCGCGCAAGGTTGAAACGGCGGACAAGAAGCCGGTAGCGCCGCCCGCCGCCGAGTCGAAGCCGATCGAAGTGGGCAAGGAAGACTCGCTGCAGGTCACTAACATCCAGTACGCGATCGAGTCCTCCGGGTCCGACCTCCGCCAGCTCTACACCAAACGCCAAGAATTGGTCAAGAAACTGGAAGAAACGTATAAGATCACCCTCGCCGACTACGATTTGGACGTCATGACCGGCCGGTTCATCGAACGCGCCAAGACGGACGTCGCACCGAAGGCCGACGCCGCGAAGTAAGCATTTGACTCGAACCCACGGGGCGCAGGCCGACCGCCGGAAACGGCCCGGCCGGGCGCCCCGTATTGTTCTTTCTGAAGTCTGAGTGATGAATGGGTTGGCTTTTTTCCCAAGGGGATTGATCGATGACGGAATCCCAGACCTCCCCCGCCGCGCCGGCGGCCCCGTTGCGAGCCATCGCAGACTTCGCCTGTCTTGATGACGGGTGCAAGGCTTCGATTTCCTTCAATCTCATGGAGATGCAGACCGGGGGAAGCCGCATTGTCTGTCCCCAGTGTCATTGCGAGTACCAGTTGTCGCCGGCATTCCTGGACAAGCTTCAGCGCCTGCGCCGGTTGATCCAGACCGTGCAGGAGGCGGCGGATCTGCTTGGTGACGTCAACGTGGCCATCACCACGCCCATGGGCGAGGTGAAAGTGCCCTATTGGCTGATGCTCACCCGGCTGAACACGGTCATCACACTGGAACTCAACGGGCGCAAGGTCGAGTTCAACTTCCGCATTGAGCCGCTGAACGAAAAGACCGCGATCCGGTAGAAACGTGGCGCGCCACGTTTCTATCACTTGCCGATGCAGAAGCGGGCGAAGACGGCATCGAGGATGTCCGGGGCATGGATGCGGCCGAGGATTTGGCCCAGGGCCTGAAGCGCGCCGCGCCAGTTGACCGCGGCCCGTTCCCAACTGCCGGCGGCCAGTTGTTCTAGGGCTTCGCCGGTCTGGACGAGGGCATCGTCCAGCAGCCGGGCCTGACGCTCGTTTACGGCGAATTCCGGTTCCGCCGCGGTCCTGGCGCCCAGGATTTCCTCCAGACAATCCAGGAGCGTTTCCAGGCCGGCCGCGGTTTTGGCGGAGACGGGGATTGGGGGAGGAGAAAGAAGGTCTGTGGCTTGTGGCCTGTGGCCTGTGGGGGGAAGAAGAGAGGGCGTTGTGGGTTGTGGGTTGCGGGTTGCGAGTTTGGGGGACAGGTCGGCCTTGTTCAGAACTTGGAGAACAGGGATCCGGCCAAAATCGGGCGGCGGTTCGCGATGAACGGCGGGGAGGGCGCCATCCAGCAGCCAGAGCACGGCATCGGCGGCGGCGGCGGCTTCGCGGGCCCGTTGGACGCCGGCGGTTTCCGCCAGATCGGCGGTGTCGCGCAGGCCGGCGGTGTCGACCAGGCAGACCGGCCAGCCGCGGAGAAGGATCTGTTCTTCCAGCAGATCCCGGGTGGTGCCGGGTTCGGGGGTGACGATGGCCCGTTCGCGGCCGAGCAGGGCGTTGAGCAGGCTGGACTTGCCGGCATTTGGCGGGCCGGCGATGACCACGCGGTAGCCGTGACGCAGGACTTCGCCGGTATGCCGGCTCGCCAGCATCCGTTCCAGCGCCGCGCGGATCTCCCGGGCCACCGCCGTTAACTCCGCCGGCGTCCGGTGAGTCAGTTGTTCCTCCGGGAAGTCTAGGCGGGCCTCGGCTTCGGCTAGCAGCTCTTCCACCTGCGCCATCTGTTCCGCCACCTGCCGGCCGAAAACTCCGGCGAGCTGGCGCTGGGCGACCCGCAGCGAACGTTCCGACTGGGCCGAGATGACATCCGCCACGGCTTCGGCCTGAACCAGGTCGAGCTTCCCGTTGAGAAAGGCGCGCCGGGTGAATTCTCCGGGACCGGCGGCGCGGGCGCCGCATTCCAGAAGCCGGCGCAGGACCAGTCGGGCCGCCATCCGGCCGCCATGAGTGAAAAGCTCGACGGCTGGCTCGCCAGTGTAGCCGGTACCAGGTTCATAGCGGACGGCGGCGGCCTGATCCAGAATCGCGCCACCGTCATCCACCAGATCCCCGGCCACAAGCCGATGCCCCGGAGTTTCCGCCAGGGTGTACCGGCCCCGCCAGCAGGCATCGACCACGGCCACGGCCCGGGGGCCGCTCACCCGGACGATGGCCAGGGCGCCGCCGAGGGCACTGGCGATGGCAGCGATGGTGTCCTGGTTGCTGTCCATAGAACCTTAACTGAGCGAAATACGTGGTTTTCTGGTAATGATTTACCCGTGAATCCGCACAAACAGTAGCCCGGGCAAGCCGGCTGTAACGATCGCACAGCACCACAAACGTGGTTCCGGCTTGGCCGGGCTAGGCGTGCGCTTTTTTTTTCCACAAGAGATGCTACTATAGCTTTTTCTCTTGTGCTTCCGAGAGGGTAACTGTTCCGGCCGGCTGGCAAAGACGCCGCGCGGACCGGGAAAAATTCACTATTTGGAACGGTGTCAGCCATGGCTATACAGATCAAGAACGACGTCAAGGAACTGGCTCCCGCCACGCGCAAACTTTATGACCGCGCGCAACAGGCCATCCAGCAGAAGAATCTCCTTTACGCGATTCAGATTCTGCACATGGTGCTTCAGGCCGATCCCGGCTTCGTCGAGGGGCACCGCGCGCTTTATCACGTCGAATTTGAGCGGGTTGGCGGCAAACCCAATTTTTTTCGCGCCCTCACGGCCTCAATCACAACGATGTGGGCGGTGCAGTTCAAAGGGCCCGCGCTGCTGAAGCAGGGGAAAGCCGTGGAAGCGCTGAATTTGGCAGAAAAAGCGCTGGATGCCGACCCGACCCTGACCAGCACCCTCCAGTTCCTTTCCAAAGCCGCCCAGGCTTGCGAACTGTATGAGATCGCCATCGACGCTCTGGAAGTCGCCACCAAGGCCAATCCGAAGAACGTCCCCCTGTTTACCGCCCTGACCGAGCTGTACCAGGAAAACAAACAGTTCCAAAAAGCGATCACCACCTATTACAATGTGCGCCGGCTGCTGCCAAACAGCGGCGAGGTGGAAAGCAAGCTCAAACAGCTCACCGCCCTGGCGTCCATGCAGGAAGGCAATTGGGAAGACAAAAAGAGCGATTACCGGACCAAGCTCAAGGACCGCGCGGAATCCGAACTTCTGGAACAACAGGAACGCCTCGGCGTGCGGGATGTCGAGGCCATGCACAGCCTCATCCGCGCCGCCGAACAGGCCGTGGCCCATCAGGAAACCAACGCTAACCTGCTCAAGCTGGGTGAACTGTATCGCAAAGACGGCCAGGTTGACAAGGCCTTGGCGACCTACCAGCGCATCGTCGAACTTTCCGGAACCATGGACCCGGTAATTGACGAAGCCATCACGGAGCTTCAATGCGCCAATCTCGACAAAACGATTGACGAATGGAAAGCTTATACCGTGCAGAATCCCAACAAACAGGCTGAAGCCGATGTCCAAATCCAGGCGACCCTCCGTCAAAAGGACGACATGCTCTTCAAGAGGCAGCTTGAACGGGTGGAGCGCTATCCCAACGACTCCACTTTCCGGTTCGAACTCGCTCAAATGTATTGGAAACAGGACGCCTGGGATGCCGCCATGCGCGAATTCCAATTTGCCCAGCGCAGCCCGCAACACCGAGTCAAGGCTCTGGCATTCATGGGCCGCTGTATGGTCAAAAAAGGCATGGCCGACCTGGCTGTCGAACAATTCAATCTGGCGCTGGAAGGCATGGACAAGACCGACCTCGAACGCAAGGACGTCCTCTATCATCTTGCGGAAACATATGAAATCCTTCAGCAGCCAGACAAGGCCTTGATCAATCTCCGCGAATTATATTCGCTTGACGTGAACTACCGCGACGTCGGCGAAAAACTTCAAAAACATTACGGGAAAAAGTGAGGTGGACGAAAGTTTTCAACAACTCTTGTGGAAAACCCGGTAACAACCTGTTAAAAACCTTTTCCACAGCTTACCGACAGCAAAGCCGACAGAGTTCTTCACCAGAAGCGCATAGGCTTGTCTCTTCCCTTTCAAGACGTTGAAAACTTCCTGACACTGTTCACACCTCCTATTAATAAGACAATTCTTTGTACTTGATAAGAATATCTGTATACTTTCGGATAACTCCGAGGAGAGCGACATGAAACTGACGATCGCAAAAGAACAGCTTACCGCCGCCCTGCGCCGGGCCTTGAATGTCATTTCCACCCGCACTACCCTGCCCATCTTGAACAACGTCCTTTTGGAGACGGTGGATGGAAAACTGGTATTGACCGGAACTGATCTGGAAGTTTCCATTCGTACGGAAGTCCCAGCCACCGTCGAGGATCCTGGCACAATTACGGTTTTGGCCAAGAAATTCGGCCAAATTGTGGGATCGCTGCCGGATGGAGAGGTAATTTTGGAGACCGGTGAAAATCAGCAACTGGCGATTTCTTGCAAGAAATCGTTTTTCAAAATTATCAGCATGGATAGTGCGGAGTATCCCCGGGAAAATCAGATGGAGAACGGCTGGTCGTTTGTCAGCACTTGCGGGGAACTGCGTAAGAGCCTCGAGAAGGTCGCTTATTCCACCAGCCCGGACGAGACCCGCCGGGTACTTAATGGCATCCTCATGAGCCTGCGCGGTGGGTTGCTGACCATGGCAGCCACTGACGGGCGGCGCCTAGCAATGGTCGAAAAAGCTCTTCCGGATGGGGTGGCGGGCGAGGGTGATGTCATTCTGCCGCCGAAAGTCGTCAATGAACTGCAGAAATTGGGTGATGACGAGAAACAGGTGACTGTCCAACTCAGCGATCGCCGGGTTTCATTCAAGACTGCTGACACACTCATTACCTCCAAGTTGGTAGACGGCAATTACCCGAATTACCGGCAGGCTATTCCCGGTTCATTCTCCCAGACGGTGATTTTGCCGCGGCAGGATTTTTTGACGGTGCTCAACCGTGTGTCCATGGTAGTCAGTGAAACTAGCGCCTCCGTCAAGATCAAGCTGGAAAAGGCTCAGGCCACAGTTTCCGCCGTGAGCAGCGAGATTGGTGAAAGTAACGAACCTTTTGATGTCTCGTACGAAGGAAAACCGGTTCAAATTGCCTTCAACCCCGGTTTTCTCATGGATCCTCTCAAGCACCTTGAATGCGACCAGGTGACTTTGGAATTCAACGACGAATACAGCCCCGTAAAAATTTCCGGCGATGAAGGTTTCCTGTACATTATCATGCCCATGCGGGTATAGTCCGCCTGGCGGTTTCCTGTGCATAAACCAAAATGAAATGGCTGTGACGCCGGAAGCTGAAAAGGCTTCCGGCGTTTTTTTTCTGTCAGAACCGCGCACGTCAGTAAGCGGACTTTCCAATCATTTCACGAATAATTCAGGATAATGGTCTTTTCCGATGTCATTCCCCGGTTGGAGCTGCGTTCGTTCCGGAACTATTGCAGGGCGGAGTTCACTCTGGCCCCTGGCCTGAATTTGTTGACCGGCGCCAACGGCACTGGCAAAACCAATGTTCTGGAAGCGATTTATTACCTGGCAGTGCTGCGTTCATTCCGGACCCGCCAGATTCGCGACCTGGTGGCTTGGGGGGCGGAAAGCTTTCAAATTAAGGCGGATGTGCGTCGGCCTGACTTTTCCGCCGCCACGCTCCGGCTGGCGGCCGGGTTTGGCCGGGAGCGGGAAATCTCACTGAATTCAGCGCCGGTGGGAAAAGGCAGTGAGTTCATTCATCAATTTTTATGCACAGCCTTTATTCCCGAAGACATTGAACTAGCCCGCGGACCATCCGCGGAACGCCGCCGGTTCCTGGACATTCTTTCTAGCCAGTTGGATGGCGCGTACCTCCATGACCTGCACCAATTCGCCCAGGCACTCAAGTCCCGCAATGCCATGTTGCGTCAGCCGCAGCGTTTCGGTCGCCGTGAAACCGGCGTTTTTGAGACGATCCTGGTTCGGCACGGCGCCGCGGTGATGATGCGGCGGCGGCGGACCATCCGGATTCTGCGGCAGCGGGTGCTGGAGGATGCTCCGGCTTTCCATGGAGAAATGCCGCCGCGGCTGGAACTGGCCTATGATCCTGGTGTGGTCAAGGCGGTCCGGCCGGGAGAGGAAGAAGAGGAGCAAACACTGGCGGCCCGGTACGAAACCGCCCTGATGGAAAGCCTGGAGGCAAACCGCGCCCGGGATGAACAGGAACGGCTGACCACCTGGGGACCGCAGCGGGATGACCTGGCCCTCTTTATTTCCGGCAAACCCTTGGCGGCTTTTGGTTCCGAGGGGCAGTGCCGGACCTTTGCCCTGCTGTTGCGGCTTTCCTCGGCGCGGTTGCTGTTGGAGGCGGCCGCCGGCCGGCGCGGCGTGGTGCTGTTAATCGACGATGTGCTCGGGGAACTGGATGCCGCCCGTCGGGCGGCCTTTTGGCGGCTCCTGCCGCGCCAGGCCCAGCTTTTCTTCGCCTGCACGGCGCCGCCGGCCGAAATTCCGGCGGATCTGGCCGTCACGATTCATCCGGTTTCGCCCTGATTTTTGTGTCCCGGTTTGCAAAGAGGCAGTTTTACCGCTAAACTGAGACAGGAGGACGGTATTAATGCGTCCGCCAGAAGTCTCAACCCAGGAACGAGGAGAGAAGAATCATGATGAAGACACTCACCAAAGGTCTGGCCGGTACCGCCGCCATCCTGTTGCTCGCCGGTTGTGCTCACCTTGGCGGCCAAACCAACCTCAAGCAGGCCGCCAAAGATTCCGGCGTGGCTAACATCACCACCGGTGACGGCACCTTTGAGAACTACAAGGCCACCAGTTATCAGACCAGCACCGAGATCGGTATCGGCGTTGGCATTCCCTTCGTTGTCAAACTGCTGGAAATCTATCCCAAGCAGAGCGACACCGAGCAGATGACGCAGATCGGCAAGGACGCCAAGGCCGCCGGGGCCACGGCTGTGATCAACGCCACCCCGACCAAGACGGTTTACACCGGCTTCCCGCTCATGTTCATTGGCATTTATGTCGACTCGGCTGACGGCACCGGCATCGCGAAGTAATCAGGATTCGCCGCCAGCAGGCCAGGTCTTCCGGAAACAGATTCATTCAAACGGGCGCCACCCTTGCGGGCCGGCGCCCGTTTTTTGTGCCGTATCGAAGATCCAACGTCGAAAAGGGTTCGCCCCTACGGAACCGGTTCGCCGGCCTGGCGCACTTTCCAACGCTCCGCCTCCTCCGGGGTGATTTTCCGGACGGAGACATTGTCGAAGGCGTATTGGGAAGGCGGCCAGAAGGCGGCGAGATGGATCAAGGCGGTGTCGCAGCGGAAGCGGTCGGTGGGGATGTGGACGGGCCGGCCGAAATGAGTCCACTTTCCCGTCTGGTCGTCCGTGACCTTGCAGAACAGGTTGGCGCGGAAGACCTGGAGCTGGTCGCCCGCGGCTGGCGGCCGTTTTTCCGTGCCGAAAATTTCATCAGAAAAGGCCGCCGTGCCGGGCATGGGATGGAAGAAATTCAGGGAGCCGCTGTTGGCAAGTTCTTTTTCCGTGGCCGGACGGAAGCCGCGGAGGCAGACCATGGGCGGGCCGAAAATGGAACTGGTTTGGGCGGAGCCGGCTTTGACGTCGGCCTCGATCAGGTACCACTGCCCCGGCTCGACCGGGAAAGGGGCGGACCATAGCCCCGCGCCGGAACTGCCGCCGACGGTGTCATAGCCTTTGCCCTGGTAGGCGGATTTTTCCGTGACGGCGCCGGGGGTGGCCTGATTCCGTTCCGCCTCTTTCCGGAGCACGGTGGTGTCCAGAATAAGGGCTTTGCCGCCGTGGACGCCACCGGGTTTCCACTGCACGGTCAGGCCGTCAGGTTTTTCCCAGCCGTCCGGGCCGGCGCCGGCGCCTTTTTCAAAAGTGCCGTTGCTGATCAGGTTCCCGGCGCGGGCCGCGGGGCCGGCGGTGTTCCCGATCGTGAACACGTTCAGCCATAGCAAGAAGCAAAGTGGAGTGGATAGCAGCCGGCGCATGTCTAAACTCCTTTGTGTCCTGAATATTTTATCCGCGTATTGTCCTGCCTGAAAAGACATGCGGTTCTTCCGTCTTTCCGTTTTTCCCCGTCCAGGTGTTCCTTGTTTCTACTTTTTGAACCACGAATAACCGCGAATG
>CAITSE010000142.1 GCA_903894975.1 uncultured Lentisphaerota bacterium | reverse complement strand
AACATTCAACATTGAACGTTGAACGTCGAAGGAAAACCCGGTCGGTTTGAGCTTAGATTTATCGCATGACTTCCAATTCGACGTTGGACGTTCAATGTTCGATGTTCGACGTTCGTTTTCTAGAAGATTATGGTTCTTAAGTTTACGCGCATGCCCGCCATCTCGGCGGCACGGGAGAGGGAGGCTTCCCCGCGGCGATAGGCCGCACAGGCTTCCTCATACCGGTAGTCGGCATATCCCCTCCGGAGAAAGCGCTTGAGCATGGACGAACGGTCAACCCCGTCCCGGACGGCAACTTGATCCAGCTCCCGCACCTCTTCGGCATCAAGGCGGACGGACAGTGTCAATGTCTTCATGGTGTATACACTTTCTTTATTATGCATACAAAACAGCCCGCTCCGGGCGGAATGGCAACTAAAAATCCGCGGCGGATTTTTACACGGTCTCCAGCCCCGACTCACGCAGGATGAAGACGCTGAGCCTGGGGTCGAACTTGGCGCGCAGGATGCCCGCGACTTCGTCGGAATAGCTGCCGGCAATGACGATCACGGCGTCGACCGGGTCCGTGCGGAGGGTGTCCGGGGCGACGATGGGCAGGTGGGTGGCCGGCGTGAACTTGTTCTGCTTGAAGGGGGCGCCGTCGACCACGTAGCGGATGCCGCCGGCCAGTTCCATCAGGGCGAGGATGGCCAGGGCCTGGTGCCCTGCCCCCCACACCGCCACCCGTTTGGCGCCGAAACGGGCGACGCAGGCGGCAAGCCCGGCCCGGATCGCGGCCTGCGTGTCCCGGAACCGCGACAGGTCCAGACTCGCCCGTTTTTTCACGACGGCGGAAAGGACGTAGTCGTTGCGCAGCTCGCTGAACTCCAGGATTTCGAACCCGTTGAGGTTCAGGGTGGTTTGCAGGGTTTCCCGGGTGAAATAGAAGAGGTGGTCCCCGATGAACTCGGAGAAGAGGTTGTTGCGCAGCACCATGTCGAAGCTTGGGACCTCGACCAGCCCCACGGCGCCGTCCTTCAGGTTGCGGGCGATGCCCTGGAGGGCGGCGTTGGGATCGGGCAGGTGTTCCAGGAACATGAGCAGCAGGAAGGCGTCGAACGGGGCGCCGGCCAGCACGGTGCCGGCGTGTTCGACATAGCCGCGGGTCACGGCGAGTCCGTCCTGCAGGCAGCGCGCCACCGACGCCTCCGCATATTCCAGGCCGCAGGCGCGGACCTCGCCGAGGGCGGCGAGCAGGGAGAGGAAATCGCCGCGGCCGCAGCCGATCTCGAGGACGGCTTTGCCGCGGAGGTCGTACTTCTCCACGAACCGGCGGAACTGGGCGGTCTTGGATTCCTTGAGTTCCGGCGAGACGGCCGAGGCGCGGATCACTTCTCGGTAATAGGGGACGGGGTCGCCGGCCAACTGGACCAATCCGCAGCCGGAGCACTGGCAGACCGTCAGGTCCACGCCCCGGTCGCCGGCCAGAGTACCGGCGTCCGGGAAATTCTGGGCGGCCTTCGGCATGTTGGCGAAATGCAGCAACGGTTCCCGGAAGAACTCCCGTCCGCAAACCCTGCAAGACTGTACCGGCATGGCAAACCCTTTCGTTGGCCTGACCTATTCACGACCCGACTTGTCCCTTAAATAACCGCACACCTTCGCCAGTCCGCCTTGTCCCGACAGTCCATTCACCCGCGAGATCTTGCTGGATTCGGCAAGCATGGAATTCCGTTGCCCTGGGCTGGTATGTCATGCCCCTTCAGGGCTGTCATCTCAACGCGTGTTTTTGTCCAGCTATTTCAGGGACAATACATTAGCCACAAAAGATCACAAGGGTACACAAAAAAGCGCGCATTCCTCTTTGTGTTTCTTTGTGTTCTTTTGTGGCAGAAACGGTTTTCATCCCGGAGGGGTGGTCTTCTCCGGCGGGGAGTCGAAGTTGAGTTTTTCGTCTTCGATGGCGAGCGGATGGTTCTTGACCTGGGTCAGGATGGCGCCGACGTATTCGCCGATGATGCCGATAAAGATCAATTGTACCGCCGAGAAGAAAAACAATCCGATCACCAGCGGGGCCAATCCCATTGAAAACGTGTTCCACCATAGCAATTTGTAAATAAAATATGCCAGCGCCACCAGCAAGCTGAATCCCGCCAGACAAAAACCGGAACACGTGGCCATCCGCAACGGCAGCTTGGAATGGTTGACGAAACCGGACATCGCCACGTCGTACAAGCTGAAAAAACTGTGCTTCGACTGGCCGTGCATGCGTGCCGGCTGGACAAATTCGATCTCGGCCCGCGTGAATCCGATTTCACTGATAAACCCGCGGAAATAGGGCACCGGGTCCTTGTAGAGCTTGAGCGCATTCATGACTTTGCGGTCGTAGAGCCCGAAGCCGGTAAAGTTGTGAATGATGTTGTCCGTGTCGGAAAACTTCGCCAGCAACCAGTAATAAAAACGGCGCACCAGAAAAACCAGTGCGCCTTCTTTACTTTTGCTCTTGATGGCCGCGACCACGCGGAAGCCCTCTTCCCATTTCCGGATCATCTCCGGGATCAATTCCGGCGGATCCTGCAAATCAGAACTCATGAGGATCACCGCGTCACCGGAGGCCTGCAAGAACCCGTTGTACCCGGACCGGATGGGGCCGAAATTGTTGGCGTTCAGGATCACCTTGAAATTTTTGTCCGCGGCCGCCAGGCGCCGGAGAATGGCCCGGCTGCCGTCCGTGGAACAGTTGTCCGCCATGATGATCTCGTACGAGTATTGCGGAAACCGCTTCAGCACGGCGAGGATGCGGTCGTAGAACTCCTGGAGGTTGCCTTCTTCGTTCAGGCAGCCGCTGGCGATGCTGATTT
>CAITSE010000141.1 GCA_903894975.1 uncultured Lentisphaerota bacterium | reverse complement strand
GCTCATGCTTCCGGACGTCCTGCCACCAACCACCGTATGCACCCGCGCCGCGGAGTATGTCCTTTCCTGCCCCCGACGCGCTTCCCGTGCTTCGACGCTCCTTGCGGGAGGTCATTCCTCCACAACGGGTATGGGCTTCGCCATGCGTTCGCTGACTCGCCGATGCATCCGGCCGAACTGTGTTTGTTGCCTGCGGGCCGTCCGTTCCCCTCCCGTTGCTCTCCACCCCGCCTCACGGCGACGCAGTTACGGTCGGGTACAAGTCTGAAAGGTTCAACGTGAGAAGGACTTACACCTCCTTACATGAGTGCGCCCACTGGCGCACGAACGCCGATCTCCCGATCGGCATCTCCCCGTCCCCCTCCGTCTGAGCCATTACCGTTCGACGTTCGATTTTGGGTTGCCCGCCACGCCCGCCTGGAGTATGTTGCGTTCCTTATTCCACAGGAAGCGGTTCATGAATTAGCCGGATGCTGGGCGAAGACGGCCGTGAAAACGGTCTCTTGAACGGCTACCAAGTCCGCGCCCTGTTCCGGGAAGGCCGCGCCAACGCGCAAACCCCGCTTCGGCGGGACCCGGAAGACGCGGACGGGTGGCGGCCGCTGGCCGAATTCCCCGAGTTCGCCGATTTTCAGAAAATCTACGCTCCGGCCATGGCCAGCTATGTCTTGGCCATCCTGAGCATCGTACTCTGCCTCGGCCCGCTGGCGGGCCTGCCCGCGATCATCTGCGGCCACATCGCCCGCCATCAGATCAAAAAGAGCCAGGGCCGGCTTCATGGCGACGATCATGCGCTTGCGGGTCTCATTGCCGGTTACATCTCCAGTGTCTTGTTTACGCTCCTGTTTATCTATGTCCAGGTACCCCCCTTCGCCGCGGCGGAAGATCATGCCCGGCGGGTGACTTGCGTCTGCGGGTTGAAGGAACTCGGCACCGCCTGCAAGATGTATGCATCGGACAACCACGACGCCTTTCCGCCCGACTTTGCCGCCCTGATAAAAGGTCAATACATCACCGGTTTTGACAATTTTATCTGTCGCCCGGCATCCGGCTCGAAGCCGGCCGAATCCATGGCGGAATTCGATCGCGTCCAATTCCAGGACTACGCCTATTACGGCGCCGGCCAGACCGAAAATACGGCCGGCACCAAAACCATTCTGATAGCCGAACGCTGCGGTCATCACCGGGATTGGCTCGACGTCCTCTTTGGCAACAGCCACATCACCGTCGTGTTCGGCGATGCTCATGTCGAAACCGGCCTCGTCAAGAGCGTGGAAGAGTTCGCCCGGCAGAAGGGCTACAAGCTCCCAACCCCGCCCCCGGCCAAGGCCCCGTAATTTCGTCTGACGCGTCGGACAAGTCTGACCTGTCCGACCGGTCCGACCGCCGCCCCCAAAGGCCGCCCCCTTTGTGATCTTTGTGTTCTTTGTGGCAAAAAAACGGCTAAAGCGGAGCGGGCGTTACGCCGGGCCGCCCAGGGGGCTGGTGCCGCGGAGGCGGTTGCGGCCCTGGCGCAACCGGGCGCGGACCCTGTGCTCCACGGCCTGCGCGAGCTTCGCCACGCGGCTGGCGGGGGCGGCGCCGTCCAGCAGCCAGGCGGCGGGCGCCAGGGGCGAACGCCAGAGATCCTCGGGCGTGGTGTTCTTCACGTCCAGCCCCGGCGTCAGGTCCACGCCCGCCTTGGCGAACAGGAGGCGGACCAGGGCCGAACAGTAATAGGACTCGGGCCGGGCCAGCGGGTTCGGTTTCGCACGCAGACACGGATGCCGCAGGGCGATCAGGGTCCCGATCAGTTCCCGCATGGAATACCGGGCCCGGGCCGAAACCAAGTCCAGCCCGCCGGCCAGGAGCCGGGTCACGGTTTCCGGCGGCAGCCGGAAGTCCAGCAGGGCGATGCTGGTGTAAAACGTGGGATCGTCAAACTTGGTGATCCGGTTTTCCTGCGCGCCGAGACGGATGTTCTTGCTGTGGATCTCAAGATCGGACTCGATCACCCACAGGAATCCGTCCACGCGCCGTTCGCCGATGACAAACGCATGGCTCCAGCGACCCCAACCCGTTCCCAGCTCCACATGGCGCTGGGCCTTGGCGATCAACCGGTCGATCACCGTGTTGCCGGCGGCCAGGCCGACCATGCCCGGCCGGGCATAGGTGTCGAAAAACTCACGGTTCCCCATGGCTCGCGATACGGTGGTGACAGTGGCAGGCCCCGGTTTCATGGCTTCCCTCCTAGCCCGGCCAAGCCGGAACCACGTTTATGGTGCTATGCAAACCTTGCGGCCGGCTTGCCCGGGCTACTGTTTGGCAGATCTTTCGGAAAGTCGTGTTGCATTTAAGCTCAGGCTGTTGAGCCGTAACCTAATAGCCTACAGCCTAAACCGCTACAGCCTCCATGTCCGTCACAGGACAGGTATGAAGCAAAACCCTTCGTGACCTTTGCGGCCTTCTGTTCAAAAATTTTCTTATCGCGGCGGTTCAAAGCTCCAGGCCGGCCGGCACAGGGCCAGGTGCCAGGTCCAGATGGCGGCCTGGGTCAGCCATCGGTCGCGCAGCTTCCGTTTCAGCCCGAGCGTGAGCAGCACGGCCAGGCCGATCAACAACAAGTTTGCGGTCAGGCGGATGAACAGTCCCAGGAACAGCGCCAGCACCGCCGCCGGCCCGGCATGCTTGCGGAAATAGCGGTAGCGCGACTGGTAGAACTGGATGCGCGACCGGACCGGCCGGCGGTTGGCGCTTTCCCCTTGCAGGTGCACCACCTCCGCCTGCGGCACGTACAGCACCTTCAGCCCGGCGTCGTTCAGGCGGCGGCAGAAGTCGGTCTCCTCGAAGAAGAAAAAGAAATGCTCGTCCAGGAACCCGGACGGCCGGCAGCGTTCCATGTGGATCGCCATGCAGGGGCCGACCACGCTCGGCACCGCGCTGACGCGGTCCCGCGGCGTCCGCATCAGCCGGCGCGGCAGGCTGCGGTTGGTCAGTTCCCAGAAGACGCGGGGGTCGGGCACGACCGCGGCCTGTTCGCTGCCGTCCGGACGCAGCAGGCGCGGGCAGGCCAGCGCCGCCGCGGGGTCATCCTCCAGCGCGGCCAGCAACCGCCCGATCGCGTCCGGCCGGAATTCGATGTCGGAATTGAGCAGGAACGCCACCGGTTCCGTCACCCGGGCCAGCGCCGCGTTCATGCCGGCGGCGAACCCGCGGTTGTCCGGGAGCGCCAGGATTTCCGCGTCCGGCAGTTCCCGGCGCAGGATTGCGGCGGAATCATCGCCCGAACCGTTGTCCACGACCAGGATCCGGAGTCGTTCCGGAGCCGGCGCCGTGGCCCGGGCGCTGCGCACCGCCGCCACCGTCAATTGCGGCGTCCGCCAGTTGAGGAAGATCAGCGCGGCCTGGATTGGAGAAGAATTCGGAGCCATCGGATCCCGGAGCGGGAAAAAGTGACCATGCCAACAGGAAAGGATCAAGTCGGGAATATAACCGGCGGATCGCGCGGGAGCACGGGCAACATACCAGTAGCTAGTGTGCAGTTCAGTAACGGAGTGGACATAATCCTTCCCATCTCAAGGTTCGCCTCGTCGAAATCGAAATCGGGATCACTATCGGGGATGTTTGGATTCCGATCCCGATTTCGATTTCGAGGATGGCAATCCCGCCTTCCTCTTTACCACAGGCCACAGACCTACAGGCCACAGGCCTCTCGCTTAAATAACTACCCCTCACCCAAAGCGTCCGTGATGGCGGCCGCGCAGGCGCCCAGGCTTGCAACCAGTTTGGGAAGGCGTTCCCGGGGGAGGCCATTCCCGGTCAGGGAAATGGCGGCCGCCACCGGATTCCCCACCGGGAAGGCCAGGGAGGTTTGGCCGGGGTGCAGATGTTTCAGGGCATATCCGTTGCGCCGGACTTCCTCCAAACCACGGAGAAAAGCCTCCAGAGCCGCCCCGCGCAACGGCGAGTCCGGCCCGTCGTAGCGCGCCCTCGCTTCATCGTCGGCAAGTTGCGCCAGCAGCGCGATGCCGATGATGGAACCTTCTGCGGGATAAGGCTGGTGGGCGCCGATCGCCTCGTCCGGCGCCTGCCCCGGCGCCGCGTGGACCAGATAGCAGACGCTCCGGTTCCACAGCACGCCCATGGCCAGGATCAACTCGTTCCGGGGCAGCAGCCGGAGATGAGGCAGAGCCTTCGGCAACAGGCCCGAGCCCAGCAGGCTTTGGGCGGAAAGCACATGCAATCCGGGCCCGGGCCGATACTTGCGGTTGGCCGTCCGTCGCACCAGTCCGAGATGCGCCAGCGTCCCCAGCAACCGGCTGACCGTGGTGTGCTCCAGGCCGACTAGGCGCGCCAGTTCACGGCTGCCCACCGGCTCACGGGCCGTGGCCACGGCCTGAAGGCATTCCAAACCGCGGATCAGGCTCTGGTTGGGCTGGGCGGGAAGAGACATACGGGAACGTAGCGCCTCGGATCCTTCTTGAAAAGCGGCGAGGCAAGTCTCGTCAACCGGGGAGGTGCTTCAACAGGCGCGAGTCAAAGGGCAGCGGCCTGGCCACCCCCGGCCTGATCCGGGCAAAGTGCGGATGCCCCGGATTGACCAGATAATTCCGTTCCTCCGGGATCACGGCACTGGGCACTCCCAGCACCACGGAGGAACCGCCGCGGTGCCAGTCCGCACCCAGCCGCCGGGTGGACTCGGACGCGGGAAAGGCGCGCCAACCACCGGGCAACCGGGCCGCATCCACCCGGGTGACCTCGGCGGCCGCGAATTCCACGGGAATGCAGACGAAGCGCTCCAGCGCCTCCACGGATTCGATATGCACCAGGATTTCGAGCACCGCCAGCGAGAGATTTCCGGAGAGATAGACCACCGGCATCCCCGCGGCATTCCACCGCCCCGGAAACCGGGCCGCCCCCTCTCCCGTGAACGCCGATCCGGCGAACTCGGCCCGGGTAATGCGCCAGGCCGCGACCGTCACGAGAACACCCCGTGGGCCAGCCGGCCCAGAAGTTGTTCGACCTCCTGCGCGCCGAACTCCGTGCCGGCATAGGCCAGCGGCGTTTCCCCGCCGAGCGCCAGCTTTGGCGTTTTCAGCCAGTGCGCCGCCGGCTCTTCCCCGCCCAGCAAGTCCGCCGCACGTTTGTGCAACAGGGCGTACCGCATCACCGGCGCCGATTCCGCCGGCGTCAGCCGGCCGCCATGCACCCGCCGGCGCATCAAGGTCCGATGGCTGATGCCGGTGAACCGGGCGAACTCGGCCTGCAATATGCCCAGCCGCGCCTGCACCCCGGTAAAGGCGATGGCCGGCAGCCCCGCCCGGACCTGATCCACCACATAGGCGGCGCCCGTGTCCGCCAGTTCCCACACCGGGTCGGCTCCCGGAGTCGTGTCATAGCGAAATTCGCGCGCGGCTTTTTTGGGCTTGGCTTCTTTCATGGCTCCATCCTCCGTAATTCTACCTTTTGGCACTTATACTATATGCCAATTGCTTGATTCCTGCAAGTCCTGCCCCGGCTTTTTTCCCATAACCCGGCCTGGCCGGAACCCATGAGGTATGTTGTTCTCGCGCAGAGGCGCGGGGGAACGGAGGGGTTCAGGGTTCAGGGTTCAGGGTTCAGGGTTCAGGGTTCAGGAAAAAAGGAAACGGAGCGCATGCGTTTCATCGAATGCCGGGGCTGGGTCAGGCCGGCATCGTTCCTAACCTGATCGATTCATGAAAGATCCGAATGTCAATCCAATGTCAGGCATGGATCTTAGTCAGACGGCCCGCTCCATGACTGTCGCGGCTCTGTCGGATCATCCGCGAGCCGCGAATGTGAATGAGCGGGCCCGCCTCCGTCCCCTGAACCCTGAACCCTGAACCCTGAACCCCGCCCCGCCCCCTCATTCCACCGGCACAGCGCCGGGGCATTGGAGGCCGCGGCGGTCCAGGAGGGTGCCTTCGACCCGGTAGAGTTCGACGTAGCCTGTACGCAAAGCCGCGCGGGCCCGGGCCTCGGCGATCTGGCTGGTGAGCAGGTCGCGTTGGACCTGGGCTACTTGCAGGGCGGTGGACTTGCCGACCCGGAACTTCTCGATCTCCACACGCAGCTTCTCCTCCTGGAGCCGGCGCGTAGCGGTGGTCGCCCCGACCTGGGCCTGGGCGCGCTTCAGTTCCAGATAGGCACTCCGGACATCCTCCTCCGCGAGCTGACCCAAATTGCCCAGCGCCTCCGCCGCCTTGTCGCGGGAAAGTCGGGCGCGGGTGTGCCGGGCGCGGGCGTCGCGGTTCAAGAGCGGGAATTCCAGGCGCGCGCCGGCCGTGACATCGTAGTTGGCGCCGTCGTTGTCGTTGCGTGCGTCACGGAAGGAATTGCCATAGCCGTCCTGCCCCAGGGTAATGAAGAAATCCAGCTTGGGCAACAGGCCGTTCCGGGTGACCACCAAATCGATGTCGTTGCGCTGGATCTGGAGCCGAGCCTGGTTCATTTCCGGCCGGCGTTTCAGGGCCAGCGTAACATGATCTGCCACGGCCCCCGGTTCTTCGTCGGTGACCGCTGCCGGATCGGATTCCAACATCAAATCCCGGTCCCAGGCCCCCTGGCCGGGCGGATTCAGCAAGCGCATCAGCTTCACCCGGTTCTGGGCCAGGGTGTTTTCCGCGTTGATGAGTTCCTCGCGGCGCGTGGCGACCTCCGCGTCGGCGGCGGCCTGTTCGGTGGGGGAAAGCTTGCCCACGGTGATGCGTTCACGGGTCTCGGCCTGCTGCTTCTCCGCCAGATCCAACGAACTACGGACGATCTCGACCTGGCGCCGGGCAAGTTCAGTGTCCCAGTACAACTTCTCGGTGTCCGCAACCAGCAGTTCGGTGTATCCGCGCAACTCGAACTCGGAGATTTCCGTGTCGATCCGGGCCTGACGCAGGGAGGCCAGATTCACGTCAAGCCCGGCGCCGCGCAGGAGCGACTGCGTCGCGGTCAAACTGGCGCGGGTGCTGTAAAAGTCCGGGCCGACCCCGGGATCCTGGTTCCGCGTGGCCGAGGCGGCCAGCGCCAGTTTGGTGCCGAACGGCAAGATCTGCGAGAGCTCGGCCGACCCGTAGTCTCCCTCATTGATCAGCGCCGAGCCGGGCGCCGGCGGAAAACCTTCATCCCGCGTCCGCGACCGGCCGATTTCCGCCGCCAGCACCGGATCGAACTCCGCGCGGGCGATCTCCTCCAGAGTGCGCTTGATCTGGGGATCGAGCCGCTGCACGGCCAGGCCGCGGTTATTCTCCAACACGGCCAGAACGGTGCGGTTCACGGTCAGACGGATTGGGCCCGCCAGCGGAAGCAGCGGCACGCCAGCGGCGGGAGGAGCCGGCGCCGCCGGGGTTCCGGGAACGGCGGCGTCCGCCGCCGCGGGCTTTGGTCCGATCTGGTCCCGCTCGGGATGGGTGTTGACGGTGGTGCACCCCGCCGCCAGCAACAAGGCAAGCCCCGCTGATCTTCCGACCAATCCGAATTTCATCTGCTCTTGCATGGAAAATTCCCGCCTGTCCTCATTCATACCGCAACGCTTCCACCGGCACAAGCTGGGCCGCGCGCCGCGCCGGGTACCAGCCGAAAAAGATGCCGACGCCGCCGGAAAAAATAAGCGCCATCAGCACGCTGGTCCACTGTAAATCCGTCTTGAACGGCGTGAATGTGGGCAGCACCAACGCCAGGCCAATCCCGGCCAGGGATCCGATCAAACCGCCGGCGCCGCTGATGATAAGAGTCTCGGCCAGAAACTGATGCATGATGCTTTTCTCCGTGGCCCCGATGGCCTTGCGGATGCCGATCTCGCGGGTGCGTTCGGTCACGGTCACCAGCATGATGTTCATGATGCCGATGCCGCCAACCAGCAGCGAGATGCTGGCGATACTGCCCAGCAGCAGCGTGAAGGTCTGGTTCATCTGGTTGGCCATGGCGATGAAGTCCGCCTGGTTCCGGATGCGGAAGTCGTCCTCCATGCCGTCCAGCAGCTTGTGCCGGCGGCGCAACAACGCGGTGAGCCGCTCCTGGACGGGTTTCAGCTCCTCGGCCGTGGTCGCCTGGATATTGATTTCACGCAGATAGGTGGTGCCGAAAAGCTGATCCATGGCCGTGGTGTAGGGGATGAACGCCTGGTTGTCGGGATTGAACCAACCCTGGTCGCCCTTGGCCTTGGTGACGCCGATGACGCGGAAATTGAGCCCCTTGATCTTGATGATCTGATTCAACGGGTCGTCCACGCCAAACAGTTTTTCCACGGTGGCCGGGCCGAGGACGGCGACACGGGTCCGGGATTCCTCATCGGCGTCGCTGAAGCAACGGCCCGACTCAATTTCGAAGGAGCGGATCGGCAGATAGGTGGAGGTGCAGCCGGCCACGGGCGTGGGTTGGTTCTTGCCGCGGAACTTGATCTGCATGTTGCCACTGACCACGGGGGCGACGCGCTGCACACCCTCCACCCCCAGCATGGCCTGCGCGTCCGCCACCGTCAGATTCTGCCGCGTGCCGCCGGTGACACCGCTTTGGGAAACCTGTTCGGGGCTGATCGTCAGCATGTTCGAGCCACGGCTGGTGATCATGGTCATCATCTCTTTGCGCGAGCCGGCGCCGATGGCGAGCATGGCGATCACCGAGGCGACGCCGATGATGATGCCGAGCATGGCCAGGAACGAACGCAGCTTGTTCGCCCACAGACTCTTGACGCCGACTTTGACAATGGTCCAGAAAAGCATGGTTACGGGTTGTGGGTTGCGGGTTGTGGGTTCGGATGATTGTGGCTGGAAATTTGAAACTTGAAACTTGGAAGAAGAGTCCTTCGCCTCTTTGCGGTCTTGGGTTGGTTCGGGTTGCCGGCCTTCCCCAGTTTCCAGTTTCAAGTTTCGTTTTTCACCCGCCGCCGGCGGGTTCGACGATGCGGCCGTCGCGGATGTGAATCTGGCGGCGGCAGCGGGCGGCAATGTCCGGTTCATGGGTGACGATCAGGATGGTGCGCCCGCCGGCATGGAGTTCCAGCAGGAGCTGCATGATCTCCTCGCCGATGTGCGTATCCAAGTTACCGGTCGGTTCGTCGGCCAGGATCAGGGCGGGATCGGTGACCAGTGCCCGGGCAATGGCGACGCGCTGGCGCTGGCCGCCCGAAAGCTGGTTCGGCGCGTGGAACATCCGGTTCTGCAGACCGACCCGCTCCAGGGCCACCACGGCGCGTTCGCGCACGCCGTGCCGCAGGCCGGCATACATCAGCGGCAGCTCGACGTTCTCCAGCGAGGTCATGCGCGGCAGGAGATTGAACGTCTGGAAGACAAACCCGATGCGGCGGTTGCGAATATTGGCCAGGCGGTCGGAGGAGAGTTTCGCCACGTTCTCGCCGGCCAGATAATACTCGCCCTCGTCGGGAACATCCAGGCAGCCGATGACATGCATGAGCGTGCTCTTGCCGCTGCCGGAGGGGCCGGTGATCGCCGCCAGTTCGCCCTCGGCCACGCGCAGATTGACACCGTCCAGGGCCCGGACCGCGTCCTCGCCGACCTGGTAGCGCTTGATCAGATTGCGGGCGTCGATGACGTCGTTCATTTGCGCGAACCTCCGCTCGGCGGCCGCGGCATCATGCCCATGCTCATGCCTTTGGGCGCCTGCGGCCCCGAACTGTTCCACTTGCTGCCGGCATCGCTCCGGAACAGTTCCACGGAATCCCCCTCGGCCACGCCCGAAATCACTTCAATGTTGTTGCCGTCGTTCAAGCCGATCTTGACCGGCGCCTCTTTCTTTTCCTTGCCCTTCACCAGTTGCACCACGTAATTCTCCGCGCGCCGCGCCACCGCGTTCACCGGGACCGACAGCACCCCCAGCTTGCGCTCGGTCTGGATCTCAAGGTTCGCGGTCATCTCGGGCTTGAGCAGATCCTTCTCCTCGCCTTTGACTTCAATCTTCACTTCGAAAGTGACCACATTGGCGGTGTTGGTGCCGCGCGTGGCCACCCGTACCACTTCGCCCTTCATCAGCTTGCCGGGCCAGGCGTCCACGGTGACGATCGAACGCTGGCCGACCTTCATCTTGCCGATATCGCTCTCGTCCACCGCCGCCAGCACAAACATCCGGGACAGGTCGGAGATGATCATCAGCGAGGTGCCGCCGCCAACGTTGCTCACCGCCGAGGCGATGATCTGCCCGATCTGGATGTCGCGCTTGGACACCACGCCGTCCACCGGGGCGAACACCGTGGTGTCGCGCAGCCGGTCCTCGGCGATGGCGAACTGGACCTCGTCCCCGGCGACCGTGGCCTCGGCCAGCTTCACATCCTGCCGCCGCACTTCCAACGCCTGTTCCTGGGTCTCCAATTCGGCGAGCTTGACCCGTGTCCCCTCCAGGTCGGCTTCAGCCTGGGCGGCGGTCGTGGCCACGGTGTCGAATTCTTCGCGGCTGCAAAGATTCTTTTCCAGCAACTGGCGCATGCGCTCCGCTTTGGCCTTGGCGTCGGCGGCCCGCTGCTCGGTGGCGGTCAGGTCGGCCTGGGCCCGGCGGCGGTCCGTCGCCAGGGTCTGCGTCGCCGTAGCCAGATTCTGCTGGGCGCTGGCGAGCTTGGCGCGGGAGGCCGCAAGCTGGACCTCGGCCTGCTTGAGCTTCCGCTTTTCATCCACCGGATCCAACTGCACCAGGACGTCCCCCTTCTTCACCACTTGGCTGATATCGAACGGCAGGCCAATGATCTGGCCGCCGGCCTTGCACTTGACCTCAACGTCCTGATTGGAGACGACCTTGCCGTTGCAGACCACCTTCGTGGTGATGTCGCGCCGGATCACCTGCACCACCGGCAGGGCCGCCGCCTTCTGGGCTTTCGCCTTTTTGTCGTACGTCCACCAGGAGATGCCGCCTGTCGCCGCCACCAGCAACGCGCCGCCGATGGCGACTTGCAGACGGTACTTCTTCAACCATGCCAAAAACCCATTCATAAATTCGTCCTCGACTTTTTGGTTCCACGCCCGGCATTCCGCCCGGCGCCGTCATCCGCACAACCCCGCAGAAAAAAGGCCACCACGACATCCAGTTCCATCGCGGCGCCGGCCACCTCATCCTCCCGCACCGCATGGAGCCGGGCATGAAGCAGCGCCATCAGGAAATGCACCTGCACCGGCGCGGGATCCCGCACGCCCACCCCACCCTCGCCGCGGCACCGCTCCATGATGGCGAGCAGCCTTTCATGCAAGCGCTTCCGGTGCTCCTGAATCTTGGTCCGGAGGCCGCCGTGAAACAGCCGCTTCCGCTCCCCTTCCATCAGACGGAACACCCGGTGGCGCTGTTCAAAAAAACGACTCACGCGCCGCGCCGTCTCCAATAGCAGTTCGCGGCAGCCCAAGGGTTGTTCCCGCAACCCGTCCAGGATCCGGCACAACTCCTCAAACCCCGCCGTCTCCGTCTGCACGAAAAGGTCGTCCTTGCCCTGGAAATACAGGTAGATCGTCCCCTTGCCGACGCCGGCCTCGCGGGCCACGTCGTCCAGTGTGATCTCGTGGAAGCGCCGGCTGGAAAACAGTTTCTCCGCTGCCGCCAAAATGCGCGGCCTGGTCTCCTCCCGGCGGGGGCGTCCCCGCCGAACCACAGGGGGGCCGGGCGGCGTTGCACGAATGGGTTTTGACAGGCTCACGACAGGCCTCCTTAAAACTGACTGGTCAGTATTATAATTCACCCCGCGCCGGTTGCCAATCACTCCCGCCACCCCATCCCCGGAGCGGTCGCAACCATGGCCGCAACGTTCTCCCGCGCCGGTGGCAGAAGGCGGTTTTGAATGGTAGATTATGGCATGCTTTTTTCCCCGATCCAGGCCCACCCCTAAATGAGGTTTCCCGCCATGGCTGATCCGAAGATCTTCAATTTCCACGCCGGCCCCGCCACCCTGCCCCGCGAGGTCATCCTCAAGGCCCAGGCGGAGTTCGCCGACTTCCGCGGCCTCGGCTACAGCCTGCTCGAGGAAAGCCACCGCAGCAAGCTCTTCATCGAAATCCAGCAGCACACCGAGCAGAACATCCGCGAACTCATGGGCCTGGACGACTCCTACGCCGTGCTCTTCCTCCAGGGCGGCGCCAGCCTCCAGTTCGCCATGCTCCCCATGAACCTGGCCCTGCCCGGCAAACCCATGCTCTACTGCGACACCGGCCACTGGTCCAACAAAGCGATCAAGGAAGCCAAGCTCTTCGGCGACGTCAAGACCGTCTATGACGGCAAAGCCTCCAACTACAGTCATATCGGCGATCCCGCGGACTGGGTCTTCCCCCAGGACGCCTCCTACGCCTACGTCTGTTCCAACAACACCATCTACGGCTCCCAGTACCGCACCTTCCCGGACACCGGCGCCGTGCCCCTCGTCGCCGACATGTCCAGCGACATCATGTCCCGCCCCGTCGACATGAAAAAATTCTCCCTCATCTTCGCCGGCGCCCAGAAGAACATCGGCCCGGCCGGCGTCACCCTGGTCGTCATCCGCAAGGATCTGGCCGCTCGCGTCGGCGCCAAAGTGCCGACCATGCTCAAGTACTCCACCCACATCGAGAACGACTCGGCCTTCAACACGCCGCCGACGTTCACCATCTACATGATGGGACTGGTCACCGACTGGATCAAGGCCAACGGCGGCCTCGAAGGCATGGGCCGCCTCAACACCGCCAAGTCCCAGGCGCTCTACCACTGCATCGATGATTCCGCCGGCTACTACCGCGGCACCGTCGACGCCGCCGACCGTTCCCAGATGAACGTCACCTTTCGCCTGACCAGCGAGGCACTGGAAGAGAAGTTCGTCAAGGAATCCAAGGCCGCCGGCCTGATCGGCCTCAAGGGCCACCGCGCCGTCGGTGGCATCCGCGCCAGCATCTACAACGCCATGCCCCTCGAAGGCGTCGAACGGCTCATCGACTTCATGCACGCCTTCCAAACCGCCAACGCCTGATCCCCCCGCGCCGCCGCATTACCCCAAAGCGGGCGTCCACCCCGGACGCCCGCTTTTTATCTCCGGATCCGCAGGGCGGAACCCGGAATCTTGAAATCCGCCGTTTTCCGGCTATCCTTATTGATAGAAAAAAGATAGCAAATTAAGCTGCCTAAAATCGGGCGGCGACGCCCGCGGAAATAATCCCGGAACCAAACCTGAATTCTCCTCAAGAGGATCCTCCCATGAATACTCTCCATCGCCTTTGCCTGACCGCCGCCGGACTCGGACTGCTGGCGGGCCTCGCGGCCAGAGCGGAAGAAGCGGCCGCCTGTCCCAACGGCATGTGCATGTCCGGCGCCATGAAGGCGGGAACGTCCACCGTCGCCGCCGAACACCATCCCTACGGCATGATCGACACCCAGGCACTGGCCGCCCTGATCCGGGGCAAGACGCCCATGGTTCTCCTTGACGCCCGCTCCGGCAAGTACGATGACGGCCGTCGCCTCCCCGGCGCCAAGGCCCTCGCCCCGGACGCCACCGCCGAACAGGCCGCCAAGCTCATCCCGGCCAAGGATTCCCTGGTCGTGGTCTATTGCACCAACCTCAAATGCCCCGCCAGCCAGCACCTGGCGGAAAACCTGGCCAAGCTCGGCTACACCAACCTGCTCAAATACCCCAATGGCATTGACGCCTGGGCCGAAGCCGGCCTGACCCTCGAACCCGCCCCCAAATAACCCTCCCTCTTCCGGAACCCCACCGGAAGACTCTCCTAGGGTCACCAAACCAAAAAAGCCGCCCGGATGGAGTCCGGACGGCCTTTTTGCAATATGTATCAGGTACAGTTGAGCAGAAGCTCGCAAAGAACGCCAAATTGCCCCGTCAAGATCAACTTCATTTATTGAAGGCCCTGAAAAACTTCGTGCTCTTTGCGAGCTTCTGTTCAAAAACGGGTTTGCCGGGATAGACAACCGCGGCGAAGCCGGCATCACGAGGACCAAACCGTATTTTTCGCAACCGGAACCGCGACCGGAAGAGAACCCGGCGACGCCACCGGCCAGGTGCGGACGATAGCCGCCGGAATCTCACCCGGAATCCGGCACGAAGCGGGTTCGGGAATCACCAGCGGTGCGGCGCAAATCTCGCAGTGGAAACTCTCACCGGATAAATTCATGGACACGGCGAAATGCTGCGCGCACGCCGGACAGCGGAACTTGAACTCATCCTGCTGCAAAGGCTGCCGCGGCAAAACCGGACGGGCGGGCATGGGCCGGTTCGGCAAGGTCCGCACACGGGCCCGGAGAAGCTGCCCCTCCCACGCCGCGTCGGCCACTTCCGGAACCGCCAGGGCGATGCCGCATGCGTGACAGTCAAAAACTTTTCCGGTCAATTCATGGGCAGCGGAAAAATGCTGCGCACAGACGGGACAGATGAACTTAAATTCCTGCATAATCCGCCTCCTTTTCTCCGGCTCCTTATGACACCCGTATCATCACTCCAATTTTCACTATATCATCCTCAGCCCAAAAGAGCAAGAACAAATTCGGCTTAATCGATTCATGACGGGCGGGGACGCCGGAATAGGCGGGCGGGATCCGGCCATTCCATTGCCGTCCGGAGCGGGCGCGCCATATTGCCTCCCGAATGACCACGCCGCCGGAAAGGGATCATGTCCGAACTGCCGATCCATCAGATTCGCGAACCGATTCTTGCCGCCCTGGCCCGCAGCAACCGGCTGGTGCTGAGCGCGCCGACCGGTTCCGGAAAATCCACGCAGCTCCCGCAATTCCTCCTGGAGGCGGCTTTCATCACCGGCCGGATCCTGGTCCTGCAACCGCGCCGGCTGGCCGCCCGGATGCTGGCGGAACGGGTGGCGTCCGAGCGCGGGGGCGAACTGGGCGGAGAAACCGGCTTCCAAACCCGGTTCGAAAACCGCGTTTCCGACCAAACCCGCCTGCGTTTCATCACCGAGGGCATCCTTCCCCGCCTGCTCTTGAACGATGCTGCGCTGGCTGGCGTCGGCTGCGTGGTGTTCGACGAATTCCACGAGCGCAGCCTGGCCACGGACCTGAGCCTGGCCCTGGTGCGCCAGTTGCAGGACGGGCGCCGGCCGGACCTGCGCCTGGTCGTCATGTCCGCCACGCTGGCGCAGGACAAACTCCTCGGCTACCTGCCCGGCGCGGCCTCCCTGACCACGGCGGGCCGGCTGCATCCCGTGGAGATCCGGCACTGTCCGCCCGCCGCCCGCCAGTCGGTCTGGGAGGCTGCGGCCGCGGCGTTCAACGACCTGGCCCGGGACGGCGCCCGGGGCGACGTGCTCGTCTTCATGCCCGGCGTCTACGAAATCCGCCGGACGGTCGAGGAGATCAAAAACCGCGCGGCGGAACGGAACCTGCTCGTCCTGCCCCTCTACGGCGACCTGCCGCCGGACCAGCAGCGCCAGGTCATGGACCCGCCGCCGCCGGGGCAGCGCAAGATCATCGTCGCCACCAACATCGCCGAAACCTCGTTGACCATCCCCGGCGTGCGCCACGTCATCGACTCCGGCCTGGCCCGCATTCAGCGCTTTGACGCCGTGCGCGGGTTCAACACGCTTCTGGTCGAGCCCGTCAGCCGCGCCGCCGCCGACCAGCGCGCCGGCCGCGCCGGCCGCGAAGCCCCGGGCCGCTGCCTCCGGCTCTGGTCGCAGCTCGAACACAATCACCGCCCGGCCCATGAGCTTCCCGAAATCCTGCGCGTGGACCTGGCCGAACCGGTCCTCCAGACCCGCCTGCTCGGTCATGCCAACCCCGCCGCCTTTCCGTGGCTGGACGCGCCGCCGCCCGCCGCCGTCGAGGCGGCCGTCTGCCTCCTGATCGACCTCGGAGCGCTGCGGCAGCCGGGCCTGGAAGTCACCGCGGCCGGACGCCAGATGTCGGCCCTGCCCATGCATCCGCGCCTGGCCCGGCTCCTGCTCGGCGCCGCCGACCGCGGCTGTCTCCGGGAGGCCTGTCTCGCCGCCGCCGTCCTCAGCGAGCGCATCCCCGCCGCAAGCCAAAACCAACCAGACGAACGAACAGAAGGCGCAAAGACACAAAGAAATCCACTTCTCCGCGCCTCTGCGTCTTCTGTTGAACCCACAACCCACAACCCGCAACCCGCAACTCCCGATTCCGACCTCCTGCGCGTCATGCGCCGCTTCGGCCCCCACGGCGGCGAGGCGCATTCCCCCGCCGGACGCCAGATCCTGCGCACCGAGGCGCACTTCGTCCAGATCTGCCGGCGCCAGCACCTGCATGTGAACCCGCAACCGGCGCCGCCCGCGGAACTGATCAAGTCTTTCCTGCAGGCCTATCCCGACCACCTCGCCCGCCGCCGCGACCTGGGCACCCTCCTCTGCGAGCTCCGCAACGGCCGGCGCGGCGAACTGGACAAGGGCAGCGCGGCCCGGCACGAGCCACTGCTCGTCGTCGCCGAGATCCGCGAGACCGGCGGCCGCGGCCAGGCCGCGCGCACCGTCCTCTCGCTGGCGTCCGGCATCCGCGAGGACTGGCTGCGCGAACTCTTCCCCGACGCCTGGCGCCATGAGACCGTCCTGGAATGGAACATTCCCCAGGAACTGGTGGAGAAGCGCCTCCGCACCTTCTGCCTGGACGTGCTCATGGAGGAGAAAGTGCTCCCCGGACACGGCGAACCCGGCGCCGGCGCGCTGATCGCCGGCATCCTCCGCGACCGCAGCCTGCACCTGCCGGAATGGAACGACGCCGTCGAGACCTGGATCAGCCGTGTCCGCTGGGTCGCCGGCATCTTCCCCGAGCGCGGGCTCATCACCTATGACGACGCGGACCGCGACCTGCTGTTGCACGAACTCTGCGACGGCGAATGGCGCCTGGCCAAGGTCCGGGAAAAATCCGTGCTCGGCCCGGCCAAGGAACTGCTCAGCCACGAGGACCGGCAGTTCGTCGAACGCATGGCCCCGGAACAGCTGCCCCTGCCCAACGGCCGGCGCATGCGCCTCAAGTACACTCCCGGCCAACCGCCCCACGGCAGCGCCCGCATCGCCGACCTCTTCGACCTGCGCCAGACGCCCCGGGTCGCCGCCGGTCGCGCCCCCGTGCTCCTGGAAATTTTGGCCCCCAACCAGCGCCCGGTCCAGATCACCGACGATTTGGCCGGCTTCTGGGAACGCCATTACCCCGCCATCAAAAAAACCCTCTCCCGCAAATACCCCCGCCACGAATGGCGGTGACGAAGCCGGGCGCGGACTTCACGGACCACGGACTCACACGGACTCACACGGACGGGCACGGACAGAAACCTCGCCCGAGATCGCCGCGTTTCGTCCGTGTGAGTCCGTGTGAGTCCGTGTCGCCCCCCGCCGGGATTGAAACCCGGGCCTTGGCAGGATAAAATGCCTTCTGCCAGGCCGCCTCCTTCCCTGCCACCCGGGCACAGGTCTCAACCCTCCACTCCGCCCACTCTGGTTTTTTATGCGCGTCTCCGAATCTCCCATCCTGCAGAACGCCAAACCGCGCAAGCTGAAGTTCATCGGCTGCGAGATCGTCTACCGCGAGGCCTGTCACCTGGCCGCCAGCAGCCGGCACCGGGTGGACATCGAGTTCCTGCGCAAGGGGCTGCACGACCTGGAAACGCCCGACATGGTCGCCAAAATCCAGGCCGCCGTGGACGCCGTTGATCCCGAGGCGGGCTATGACGCGATCCTCCTCGGGTATGCCCGCTGCAACGACGGCTTGGTCGGCGTCACCGCCCGTTCGCTCCCCCTGATCATTCCCCGCGCCCACGACTGCATCACTTTTTTCTTCGGCTCCCGCGGCGCCTACCGCGAGCACTTCGACCAGCACCCGGGCACCTATTACATGACCACCGGCTGGGCCGAACGCAATGTCAGCGGCGACTATGCGAAACCTGCGTATGGCAAGCAAGGCGTCATGGGCAAACTGGGCCTGACCCAGACTCGCGAGGAACTGATCGCCAAATACGGCGAGGAGAATGCCGACTACATCGCGGAACTGCTGGGCGACTGGATGAAGAACTACACCAAGTTCCTCTACCTGAACATGGGCGTCGGCCCGGATGAATCCCTGATCGCAGCCACCCGGGAGGAAGCCGCCCGCCGGAACTGGGAATTCGAGCAGCGCCCGGGTGACTGGACCCTGCTGAAAAAACTCTTCGAAGGCCCCTGGGACGACGACTTCCTCCGCGTCAACCCCGGCCAGAAGATCGTCCCCCGCAACGACGACCGCATCCTCGACGCCGAATAACCCAGGCATAAAGCCAGGCCAAGCTCGGAGAGATGGCATTCTCCCATCTCTCCGAACCTCTCAGGAGAGGGTCATTCGACCCCTTTCCTTTTTGAAAAAGCAGGTGTGGCGAAATCCGCTGGCGAAGAAGACGTCGGCAAGTTGACCACGCCAGAGATCGCCAGCGCATTTCGCCACACCCGGCTGTTGCCAAATGGAACCGTGGCCGCTGCCACCCTCCAGGGGGTGTCGGGGGATGGGAGGATGCCATCCCCTGACGTTTCACCCGGAGGCGGACGTCCGTCAATCCGGCGGGGCGCTTGATGCCGGCTGTTGCGCGTGTTTATTATTGGCATCATGCCTACTCTCAACAAACAATCCCGCGGCCTGTACGACGAGTTCCCGCGCAAGGGCGGCACCGCGCTCAAGTCCACCCACTACTGCGCCGGTTGCGGCCACGGCATCGCCCACAAGCTCATCGGCGAAGCGCTGGTGGATTTCGGGCTTCAGGACCGGGCCATCTTCATCAGCCCCGTCGGTTGCGCAGTGTTCGGCTACTACTACATGGACTGCGGCAACATCCAGGCCGCCCACGGCCGCGCCGCCGCCCTCGGCACCGCCCTCTCCCGCACCCTGGAAGACTCGGTGGTCATCTCCTACCAGGGCGACGGCGACCTGGCCTCCATCGGGTTCAACCAAACCTTCCAGGCCGCCAACCGCGGCGACCGCATGGCCATCATCTTCATCAACAACGCTGTCTACGGCATGACCGGCGGACAGCTCGCGCCCACCACCCTGGCCGGCCAGAAAACCGTGACCTCGCCCGACGGGCGCGACACCGCCCTCACCGGCTTCCCCGTCCACGTCTGTGAAGTCCTCAACACCCTGACCGCCCCGGTCTACATCGAACGCTGCTCCCTGGCCGACACCGGGCGCATCCTCAAGGCCCGCAAGGCGATCCGAAAAGCCCTGGAAATCCAGCGCGACCGCAAGGGCTTCGCCCTCGTCGAACTCCTCAGCCCCTGCCCCACCAACCTGCGCCTGGACGCCGAGGGGAACAACGCCTTCATCCGCGACCGCATGGAAAAAGAATTCCCCCTGGGCTGCCTCCGGGACCGCACGGCCGAAACCGCGCCGCAAGCGCGGCCGGATGCCACCGCCCCGACACCGGCCGCCTTTTTCACCGCCGACAGCGACAATGCCCAGGCCCCCCGCCCCGATCCCGCCTTCCCGGAACGCCGCGTCAAGATCGCCGGCTTCGGCGGCCAGGGCGTGATGTCGGCCGGCGTCCTCCTGGCGAACTGCGTGATCGCCGAAGGCGTCAACGCCACCTGGCTGCCGAGCTACGGCCCGGAGATGCGCGGCGGCACCGCCTTCTCCAGCATCGTCCTTAGCCAGGAGCCGATCGGCTCACCGGTGGTCGAGCACCCCAACGTGCTCATCGCCATGAACGGCCCCTCGCTTGACGCCTTCGAGG
>CAITSE010000140.1 GCA_903894975.1 uncultured Lentisphaerota bacterium | reverse complement strand
TTTGAGCTTGGATTTATCGCCTGACGTCCCATTCGACGTTGGACGTTCAAAGTTCAATGTTCGACGTTCGCTTTAAGGATGTGGGCATCCCGCCCACGTGGGCGGGGGCATCTTGCCCATAGCCATCAGGCTAAGCCAGGGCAAACAAATCGAACGTCCAACATTGAACATCGAACGTTGAACGTCGAAGGGAAACCCGGTCGGTTTGAGCTTGGATTTATCGCCTGACTTCCCATTCGACGTTGGACGTTCGCAAATCCCGGCTGTTCTCAAAAGGGAGCGGCAACCGCGGAGAACGCGCTCTCTCCGCAACCGGACGCCGGACCTTTGCGGGCTGTTTGCAGGGCGGCCAAACAAGTTTAGATTATTCCCGCAACCTCTTCATTCAGGCGCGCTGTCCGGGCCGGTCCGGGTCGCGCCGCAACCAGGATCCGACGCCATGGCTTTCCCCGTTCCTTTCAAGGTCGATCTCCAGAACCAGGTCGCGGTCGTCACCGGCGGCGGCGGCATCTTGTGCAGCACCATGGCCCGGGCCCTGGCCGCCTGCGGCGCCAAGGTCGCCATCCTCGATCTCCGCGTTGAAAACGCGAAGAAAGTCGCAGAGGAGATCAAGGCGGACGGTGGCATCGCCGAAGGCTTCGCCTGCAACGTGCTGGAACGCGCCAGCCTGGAACAGGCCCGCGAACAGGTCACGGCCAAGTTCGGCGCCTGCACCATCCTGGTCAACGGCGCCGGCGGCAACCATCCCAAGGGCACGACCTCCAAGGAATACTTGACCAAGGAAGACCTGCTGAACAAGGCCGAAGGCGTCACCACCTTCTTTGATCTGACGCCGGAAGGCATTCAGTTTGTGTTTAACCTGAACTTCCTGGGCACGATGCTGCCGACTCAGGTGTTTGCCCGTGACATGGCGCTGGCCGGCCGCGGCAACATCCTCAACATCTCCTCCATGAACGCCTTCAAGCCGCTGACCAAGATTCCGGCCTACAGCGCGGCCAAGGCGGCGGTGAGCAACTTCACCCAGTGGCTGGCGGTGCATTTCTCCCAGACTGGCGTGCGCGTCAACGCCATCGCCCCCGGCTTTTTCCTCACCGACCAGAACCGCGGCCTGCTGACCACGGCCGACGGCGGCATGACGGCGCGCGGCCAGACCATTATCGCGCACACCCCGCAGCGGCACTACGGCAAGCCCGAAGATCTGCTCGGCGCCATGCTCTGGCTCCTGAGCGACCAGGCCAGCGGCTTTGTCACCGGCCAGGTCATCGCCGTGGACGGCGGCTTCAGCGCCTTCTCCGGCGTCTGAAAACCTTTTGAACAGAAGTTCGCAAAGATCGCTACCCTGAATTATTCATGAGAGAATTGGCCTGCTCATGGACATTTTGAACTTGGCAGCTGGCTGGTCAGAACCGCGCGGGTAACCAAGCGGACTCTTTTTGATCTTGAATTTGGTGACCGGGAAAGTCCGCTTACTGACGTGCGCGGTTCTGACGGAAAAAGGCCGCGAAGAGCACAAGGTTGTGAAGCGAAATTGAGCCTCTCATGAACGGCTTGCCCGACGCTTCTCTGCGAACTCTGTGAACTCTGTGGTGAATAATTCAGGCTAAAGGATTCCCGCCCAAAATCGTTTTCTTACGCGTACTTTGCGACCTTCTGTTCAACAAACAAATCCCACCTTTCGGAGGACCGGTATTATGGCAAAGAAAAACCTGTTAATTGCGCAGTCCGGCGGACCGTCGCCGGTGATCAACAGCTCGCTGCGCGGCGTGGTCGAGGCGGCGAAGTGTTTCCCGGACAAGATCGGGACGATCTACGCTGGCTGGCACGGCATCGAAGGCGTGCTGAGCGAGGAACTGTTGGACTTGTCCGCGCAGGACCCGCAGGAAATTGCGCTGCTCCGCAACACCCCGGCCGCGGGCGCTATCGGCACTTGCCGCTACAAGATCAAGAACAATTTCGCCGAGGACTTCGGGCGCGTCATTGAAGTGCTGAAGGCCCACAACATCGGCTACTTCCTCTACAACGGCGGCAATGATTCCATGGACACGGCGAACAAGGTCGCCAGGCTCGCCGCCGAGGGCGGCCTGGAACTGATCGCCTGCGGCGTGCCGAAGACCATCGACAATGACGTCGGCGACAGCGCCTTCAAGCTCATTGACCACACCCCCGGCTACGGCTCCGTGGCGCGCTACTGGACGCAGCTCGTGCAGAACGCCGAAGAGGAAAACCGCGGCGCCTATCCGTCCGACCCGGTGCTCGTGCTCCAGGCCATGGGGCGCAAGATCGGCTACATCCCCGCCGCAGCGCGCCTGGCCGATCCGGAGCGGAAGACGCCGCTGATGATTTTCCTGGCCGAGGCGAACCTGTCCATGGCGGCCATGGCGGAAAAGATCAATACCAAGGTCAAGGAATGCGGCCGCGCCGTGGTGGTGGTCAGCGAGGGCTGCGACGTCGGCGATCTCGGCATCTCCAAGGACGCCTTCGGCCACGCCCAGTTCGGCGCCAGCGAGACGACGGTGCAGCAGGCGCTGGTGAACTACCTCAACAAGAACAAGTTGCCGGCGCGCGGCTCCGCCCGCGGCCAGACCTTCGGCACCGACCAGCGCGACACCGCGATCTATGCGTCGACGGTCGATCTCGACGAAGCCTACCGCGTCGGCCAGAAGGCCGTGCTGCTGGCGGTGGCGGGGCAGGGCGGCTTCATGTCCACGATCCTGCGCGAACCTGGCCTGATCTACAGCGTGCGCTACGACCAGGTGCCCCTGGCCGAAGTCGCCAATTCCGAGCGCACCTTCCCGGCCGCCTGGATCACGCCGTGCCAGAGCGATGTCACCGACGAGTTTCTGGCCTACGCCCGGCCGCTCATCGGCGAGGACTGGCCGAGCGTGCCGGTCGTCAACGGCCGCCAGCGCTTTGCCTGTCTGAAACCGGTGTTCGCGGGGAAAAAACTCGCGGCCTATGTCCCGCAAGGATATCGGAAATAAAACAATGGTAAAATTCGGAGCGTTGTTGAGCAAGGCCTTCAGCCTTGATGGCGTTTTCCCCGTTTTACCTGGGGCGTTGCCCCAGGCTAAGTTGAAATGCCCCCTTGGGGCGGTCAGAACGATCCAAAGGCTGTCGCCCCAACGGGCATGCGCGTAAACTTAAGAACCATAATCTTCTAGAAAACAACTAATTGCGAACGTCGAACGTCGAACATCGAACATTGAACGTCCAACGTCGAATTGGAAGTCATGCGATAAATCTAAGCTCAAACCGACCGGGTTTTCCTTCGACGTTCAACGTTCAATGTTGAATGTTCGACGTTCGATTTTTTCCTTAAGTTG
>CAITSE010000139.1 GCA_903894975.1 uncultured Lentisphaerota bacterium | reverse complement strand
GTCTAAACTCCTTTGTGTCCTGAATATTTTATCCGCGTATTGTCCTGCCTGAAAAGACATGCGGTTCTTCCGTCTTTCCGTTTTTCCCCGTCCAGGTGTTCCTTGTTTCTACTTTTTGAACCACGAATAACCGCGAATGCACGCGAATAGTATCCCGGGGTGATTTTTAATTGGTATAACATAGGTCGAGAATGAGTCAAGCGATTGGTCAAGTGCCGGAGATATTCTGAATTTTCTTCACGCCCCGGTCGCGAGGAACCCGATATAGTATCGAAGGTACGAATTTAGATGGACAATTTATTCGCGTTCATTGGCGTTCATTAGCGGATCAAGAAGAACCGGTTTTATTTTGATTTGGTATGAGGAGCGGCTCATGACGAACCCTGACACGCGAGGTCGGGCTGCCAGTAATGGAAGGTGTCGCGGCTTGGCAGCGCTCCGGATCTGCGGCGTTGCCGTCGTGCTGCTGGCCGCGTGTGTTTGCGCCGGGAAGGTGATGTTCGCAGCCGGAGCGGAACCTGGGGCGACCCGAACCGCGCCTCCGTCTGCAGGCGCCAAGCCGTTGTTCAGGGAGTTCATGGGCATCAACGGGCACTTCACGTTCAAGCCGGAGCTCTACCGGCAGACTGGGCGGCTGGTCCGTAATTATCACAACCTCAACTGGGATGTGAAGCAGCCCGGGGATGCCGTTCATCCGCCGGTCTGCGTCAACCAGGTCAACTGGAAGGACAACGTCTACGGCAAGTGGCGGAAAGCCGGGTTTGAAACCGATACCTGCCTTCAGTTCAGCGGGTTCGACGCCAGCGTCGCCAAGTACCAGCACTTCTGGGCTGGCAAAGAACCGTGGTGTTTCGACTATGGCAAGGCCGTGGCCGCGTATTTCGGGCCGTCGGGCGCGGAAAAACTCTGCACGTCCTTCGAAATCGGCAATGAACCGGGCGAAAAATTTGACCGCGCCCTGTACAAGACCATCTTCACGCAGATGGCGCGGGGCATCCGCGCCGGCGATCCCCGGGCCAAAATCGTCACCCCCGCCGTCCAGGCGCGCCAGGGCGACGATTATGCCCAGGATCTGCGCGGCATCTACGCGGACAAAGAGGTCCTGCCACTCTACGACGTGATCAGCCTGCACACCTACGCCGCGGCCGAACGCAAGACGCCTTCCGAAAGCCCGTGGACCCGCAGTTATCCTGAGGACCCCGGGATCGCATACCTGAAGATCGTCGACGAGGCGATTGCCTGGCGCGATGCGACGGCGCCGGGCAAGGAAATCTGGATCACCGAATTCGGGTACGACGCCTGCACGCCCGAGGCCATGAAGCGCCGCAAGGATTGGGCGCTCAAGCTCGACTGGCAGGGCGTGACGGACCTGCAGCAGGCGCAATACCTGATCCGTTCGTTCTTCGCGTTTGCCGAGCGCGACGTTCAGCGCGCCTACATCTATTTTTACGATGACAACGATGAAGCCAGCGTCCACGCCTGCGCCGGCCTGACGCGCAAGTTCGTTCCCAAGCCGTCGTTCTGGGCCGTCAAGCAGCTTTACGAGACCTTGGGCGAGTACCGCTTCAAGCGCGTGGTGACGAAGACCCCGGGCGCGCTGAGCGTCTTCGAGTTCGAGAACGGCGCCAATCCGGATCGCATCGCTTGGGTCGCCTGGTCGCCCACGGGCGTCCGCACCAACGAGAAGAACGGCTATGTGCCCCGCGCGGCCAGGGTGACGCTTACCGGGTTACCCGCTCTGCCTGCCAGAGTCGCCGGTATGGCCACCGCCGATGGCGAGGCGCCCAACGCGGCCTGGGAAAAGGCCGGTCCCACGGCCATCACGCTCATGGTCGGCGAGAGCCCCGTGTACATCCTCATGACCCGCGCCGCGCCCGGGAAGTAGACCGGATGATTTACCGGGAATGCTTGTAGGAACGTGGTTGCGCCACGTTTTCGCGGCGTTGTCGGAGGCTACGGAATCGTATTTGCCGAACTTGCGTCCCATGGCCCCCGGGCACCAGGCGAAGGCGACATTCGTGGCGCCGTTGTCCTGAAAAATTTTGTGGATGCGCCGCCAGACCAGCTTGTACTTCTCCGCCGTCCAGTCCGTCGGCTGCTTTTTGAACGGTTCGGAGAAGTAGAACCAGTCGCCGTTCATCTCGTGGTTGATGCTGAGCAAATACGGCTTGCCGAACACCTTGGATTGCTCCGCCAGGCGGATGAACCGCCAGTCTTCCTTGCCGGACAGAATGTCATCGGCTTTGAGGAATGGCCCGCTCGGCTGCCAGTCGCCCGTATACAACTTAAGGAAGGGGACGACGTTGGGCACGGAATCGATCACCCTGAGCCGGTTCAGGATTGACTCCGGCGGAAATTCGACACCCTTGCCCCAGAGCGGAGCCGAGCAACCGATCATGGTCGGTTTCATGAGCTTCCTTGAACGTGTCTGGGTGTGACGCGAATGGAGAATTGTACCATGCCGGGGTCCGGACGCCAAACCGGGAGGGGCAATTTTGGATTTTGGATTGAGGCTTTTGGATTGAGGGGGGAACGGGAACCTGTGGGATTGGAGCGGAGTTGCCGCGATGGGCGCGGCGGGGTACATTCATCGGCGAACCTTAGGCCAACCCAGGAGACGCCGCCCATGAAAAAGCTTTTGCATATCATTGCCACGCCGCGCGGGGAGGAATCCAACACCCTGCAGGTTTCCCGGGTCTTTCTGGAAGGTTTTCGCGCCGCGCATCTCGATTGGGAGGTGGAGGCGCTGGATCTGTCCACCACGGCATTGCCTGACCTGACGGCGATGCGTGTGGACGGCAAGTATGTCCTGCTGGGCGGCGGGGAGCTGGCCGGTGACACGAAGACGGCGTGGACGGAAATCCTGGCGCACATCGACCGGTTCCTTGCCGCCGACGCCTATCTGGTCAGCACGCCCATGTGGAATTTCGGCATCCCCTATATGCTGAAGCATTACCTCGATGTCATCATGCAGCCGCGTTATCTGTTCCGCTACACGGCCACGGGGCCGGAGGGGCTGGTCACGAACCGGCCGATGACTGTGATCACCAGCCGCGGCGGCAGCTATTCCGAGGGTCCGGCGAAAGCGGCGGATTTTCAGGAGCCGTACCTGCGGTTTGCCTTCGGCTTTGTGGGCATTCAGGATGTCACCTTCATTCATGCCGAACCGATGGCCATGGGCGAAGAGCTGCGGGCCAAGGCGCTGGCGGGCGCAAAAGAAAAAGCCCGGGCCGCCGCCGCGCGTCGCTGACGGCTTCGACCCGCGCCGGGAAACCGGAGGAATGATCCATGCCGCGCGACCTGCCTTCTGGCAAGGCGTGGGAAAGCGGCTCCGCCGCCGGGGAAAGCGGTGTCAACCCACCGCACTCCAAAGATGCTCTGCATCAGTACAATGGGACTCAACTCGTTCTGGAGAAAACGGATGACGAATGAAGTCATCATGCCTGCGGGGAGCGGCGGCCCGGATGCCGTCGCGTCGCCGGCCGGGTTTTACGGCGGCCTGGCGGCGGAGTATGACGCGATGACCGGGTTCGGGGAACGGTTGCCGCGGGCGGCGGCGTTTGCCCGGGTGGTGCGGGAGCGGTTTCCCCCGTCCCTCCGGGTGCTGGATGCGGCCACTGGCACCGGTCTGTACGCCATCGCCTTTGCCCAGGCCGGCGCCACCGCGGTCTGTGGTCTGGATCTCAGCGCGCCGATGCTGGTTCGGGCCGCGCAGCATGCCGTGGCGTTTGGCGTACCCGGCATCCGCTGGCAGGACGGAAGCCTGACGGCCCTGCCGGCGGCCTGGACCGGCGCCTTTGATCTCGCCCTCTGCATGGGCAATTCCTTGCCGCACCTGCTGACGGAGGCGGAGTTGGCCACGGCGCTCGCCGGTTTCCGGTGCGGCCTGACGCCCGGCGGTACGCTGGTGCTCCAGGTGCTGAACTATGCCCGGGTGCTGGCGCAGCGGGAACGGCTGATCTCCGTCGATCGTGCCGGCGACCTTGAATTTATCCGGTTCCAAGATTTTTTGGAAGGCAACCTCTTGCGCTTCAATGTGCTGCGTCTTGACTGGCGGCAGACGCCGCCCGCGCCGCAGTGGCACGCCGTCGAACTCCGAGCCTGGACCGCCGCGGAATTGCGGACGGCGCTGGTCGCCGCCGGGTTTGCGAACCTCGTCAACTTTGGCTCGCTCGCCTTCGCGCCGTTCGACGAAACCAGCAGCGACACACTGCTCCTGGCCGCACGAGCCCCGTCATGATTCGGCAGAGGCCGCGGCGACTCCGGCGCCGGGCGTTGTGCCGTACGGCATGGCACATTCCCGGACCTCCTCGATCCGTTCCTCCGGCGGGATCGGGAAGTCGAACACCTCCGCCAGCGGAATAGCCAGGCCGGGGAAGGACGGGCTGGCCAGCGTCTCCGTCTTGGCAAAGGCCGCTTCGAGCACATACTTGCCGTTGGCGAGCAGGAACAGTTCCACGGAGGAAGGATAAGGAGTGGCCAGCCACAACTCTTTTACGCCGAAATGCGCATAAAGCTTCATCTTGAGCAGGCGGTCATGGAGCAGAGTGGACGGGGAAAGGACTTCGACGACCAGAGCGGGAGCCCCTTCGATGTGGGTACTCTTGATCTGGGCCGGATCGCAGACCACGAACAGATCCGGCTGCACCACATCGTACTCGGAGAGCTTGACGTCAGTCGGCGCCACGAACGGGCGGCATTTCTTCCCTTTGAAAAAATCACGGAGTGCGCCGGCAAGGCCGAGAACCGTTGCCTGATGCCAAGGCCGCGGCGCCGGCGTCATGTCATACACCTCACCGTCAATCAGCTCATGACGCGTACCGTCATTCCACGTCCGGTATTCGTACCAGGTATGTGAAGCTTGTTCCGGTATGCCCATGTGAAGCGTCTCCCAAGCCGATCCCGCGCATTCCCCGTAGTCCCTGTTTGAAATATATCGCCGGCGTCCGGAATTGGCCTGCCGGTCACGATTTCCCCGTGAGTCAAGTACAAACAGTAGCCCGGGCAAACCGGCCGCGAAGAGTTCATAGCACCACAAACCTGGTTCCGGCTTGGCCGGGCTAGGCCAGGAGGGCGGCGCGGCGGGCGTCGAGTTCCCATTGGAGCGGACTGCCGGCGCGCCAGAGTTTAAGTTCCTCAAGCATGTAGCTGCCCATGCGGGCACATTCGCCGTGCATGGAGCCGGCGATGTGCGGGGTGAGGAAGACGTTGGGGAGGGTGTAGAGCGGGCTGCCGGGGACGGGCGGTTCGGGCCAGGTCACGTCGAGCACGGCGGTCAGGTCCGGGCGCGCCTGCAAGACGGCGATCATTTCCGGTTCATTGACGACGGCGCCGCGGGCGGTGTTGAGGAAGGTGGCGCGGTCTTTCATGGCGGCGAAGAGCGCACCGGTGATGAGCCCTTCGGTCTCTTTCAGCCAGGGGGTGTGCAGGGAGACGACGTCGGCGCGGCGGAACACGTCTTCCAGCGAGCAGAGTTCCACGCCCAGAGCGGCAGCGGCTTCCGGCTTCACGAAAGGATCGTACGCGATCACCTTCAGGTCGAACGGCTTAAGCAGGTTGCAGACGCGCCGGCCGATCATGCCGAGGGAGACCAGGCCGACCGTGCTGCCGTAGGCGCCGGCGGCGGGGATCTTGGCCGGGTGCGCGCCGCGGCGACGGGTTTCCAGCATGTAGTGCCAGGTCTGTTTGAGGGAGAGCAGGATCTGGGCGAGGGTGAACTCGGCCACGGGTACGGCGTTGGCAGCCCAGGCGCTGCAGACGCGGACGCCGCGGGCCCAGGAGGCGTCCGTGACCAGGCCCTTGACCGAGCCGGCGCCGTAGAAGACGATCTTCAGGGCCGGCAGCGCGGCCAGGTACGCGTTATCCAGGCGCGGGGCGCCCCAGCCGGAAAAGAGAACTTCCGCTTCGCGCAGTAGTTCCGGCCGGGTCAAGGCGTCTTTCGCGTCCAGGACCGGGCCGAGGATTTCAACCTGCCGGCCGATTTCTGCCATCAACCGCGGCGGATAGATGATCCGGGCGGAGTCCGGGTTGAGGATAAAAAGGGCCTTGGGCTTGTGGGCGGCGGCAGTAATCATGGTGAAGGTCTCCTCCAGAAAATCGAACGTCGAACATTCAACGTTGAACGTCCAAATGGGGGGCATTCACAAGAATCCGGAATTCATTGAATAAAAGGCCGCAACGGTCACGAAGTCTTTGCGGTGGAAAATCCTTCGTGTTCTTCGCGAGCTTCTGTTCAAAAAGGCTGCTGGATTTATGGCCTTCTGTGACGTTGTCTGCTCAGGCTAAGGCGGGGTCAGGAAACGAACGTCAGTTGTCCGTTTGTGAGGCGGCGGTAATAGCAGCTGGCGCGGGTGCGGCCGTCTGGCCACTTGGTGTGGCAGGCGCCCTTGCCCTGGGGGCGGACGCGGTAGAGCAGAGAGTTCTGCTCGCAGTTGACGCGGACTTCGACAATTTTCAGGGTGTCGCCGGAGGTTGCACCCTTGATCCATAACTCGTTGCGGGAGGTGCTCCAAAACGTGGCGATGCCGCTTTCCATGGTGTGTTTCAGCGCGAGTTCGTTGGCATAGGCGACGATCAGGACTTCCAGGCTGTCCGCGTCCTGGACGCAGACCGGCACCACCGGTTCGCCCGCGGCGACCTTCTTGAGCTTGTTGAAATCTATCGCCAGCGCGGCGCCTTCTTCGAGTGGTTTCATCTCCGCCATCGTTCGGTCTCCGTTGGTGCTGTAGCGTAAGAAGCAGGGTTTAATGTCATGCGCTGGCCGGGGGAATCAAGAGGGGGCGGGATGGACGCGATGGACACTATGGAACGGCATGGACAGATGGAGTTTCTGCGGCCGTCCCTTCCCCTCGTCCATCGCGTCCATATCGTCCATATCGTCCATAATTTTTTGCGGGTAAATTGCCCGCCGGACCGGAAGTGAAGAGAAGGCATTTACGACTCTCTAACAGCCTACAGCCTAACCCCCTATTTCCCCGGGGCGGGTGGCGGTTTCCAGTGCGTGCAGGTGCGTCAGGGCTTCGGCTGCGGTTGTACCGCACATCTCCGGGGTCGGCTGCAGGGAGCGGCAGACGGCGGGGCGTTCCGGCCGGCCGAACAGGCGGCAGCGGTTTTTCGGCGTGAGCTGGACGCAACGCGCCCCGGCCAGCTTGCCGCCGGGCATGCCGGGAATGGCCGAGGAGATCGACGGCGCGATGCAGCAGGCGGCGCATCCCGGGCGGCAGGACATCTTTTCCGGAGTCATGGAGAGACCCAGCTTCAACTGATTTTACCCGCTAAACACGCGAAACGGCGCGAAAGGGGCTGAATCAATTTCGCGTACTTTCGCGTGTTTAGCGGGCAAATCGGATCGGGAAACAAATGAGGATCCTGCGGATGGAAATCAGGCCGGCTTGGCCGCCTCGGCCGCCTTGGCGGCTGCGGCCGCCGCTGCGGCCTTTTCGAGTTCGGCGCGGATTTCCTTGAGCCGTTTGATGATCGGCAGGTGCTGGGTGCAGGCGGTTTCGCATTGGCCGCACTCCGTGCATTTCTGCAGGTAGTCGGTCTCCGGCTTGATGCCCCAGTGCCAGTTCAGGCGGTCGACGAGTTCTTTCGGCTTGCCCTGGAGCATGTATTGGTTGTAGGCATCCATGAACTTCGGCACGGGGATGCCCTGAGGGCATTCGTCGCAGTACTGGCAGCCGGTGCAGAGTTCGTTAAAGGCCTCTTTGAGGGAGGCCCGGATGCCGGCGAGTTTGTCGGCGGGGAGCGGTTTGAAGCCGTCCACGGCGCGGATGGCCTCGCGGATGTGCTCGACGGTGCTGAATCCGACCAGCGAGACGGTGATGCGCGGGTCGTTGAGCAGGAAGCGCAGGGCGCCCTCGACCACGGTTTCTTCCGGCCGGGTCTTGACGAAGGCGAAGCGATCGGGAAACTGCGGGATCACGCCGCCGCCGAGCGGGTTCATGGCGACCACGGCGCGGTTCAGTTTGGCGGCGGCGGCCAGGGCGGCCTCGCGGAAGGCGAAGTTCATGGCCGAATAGCCGAGCAGCACGCCGTCGAACGGGTATTCCTCCAGCACGGAGCCGATCTCACTGCCGCTCATGTGGCTGCTGACGCAGATGTGCTTGATCAGCCCTTCCGACTTCATCTTCTCGAAGGCCTTGAGCACGCCGGCGGCCTTGCGGTCCTTCCAGGCGTTCTGGGAGAGCACGCACCAGACGTGGTAGAAGTCGATGTACGGCAGCTTCATCCGGGTCAGTGAAGTTTCGAGTTCGCGGCGGACGTCGGACTCGGTACCGGCAAAGGTTTTGGTCGCCACATAGAACGGTTTTTGGGAACGGGTCTTCTGCATCTCGGCGAAGGCCACGCCGCAGAGTTCTTCGGACTTGCCGTAGCCGATGGCAGTGTCGAAATAATTGATCCCGGCGTCATAGGCGGTCTTCACCAGATTGGCACAGGCCTCGACATTGTTCTGGTCGGGGAAGCGCATGGCGCCGAAGCCGATGGCGGAAACCTGCTTGCCGGTGGAGCCGTAGGGGCGGTACAACATGGGCTGGATTCTCCTGGAATCGTGAAAGGATATAGGAGAAATGTAGCCGGGGAAACGCCGTGTGCCGGCGTCCGTAAGAATCTGGCCGCGGGACGAATGGGAAATTAATAGTATCTCGAGGCACTTGCAGAACTCCGTCCTGCCAGCAAAGAAGGGTTCGGGGTGTCAGGGTTCAGGAGGCAGCATCTGATGGATGTACAACACCTTCACAATCTGACAGTTACTTTCCCGACCCCTGACCCCTGACCCC
>CAITSE010000138.1 GCA_903894975.1 uncultured Lentisphaerota bacterium | reverse complement strand
TAAGGAAAAAATCGAACGTCGAACATTCAACATTGAACGTTGAACGTCGAAGGAAAACCCGGTCGGTTTGAACTTAGATTTATCGCATGACTTCCCATTCGACGTTGGACGTTCAATGTTCGATGTTCGTGTCACAATTAGTTGTTTTCTAGAAGATTATGGTTCTTAAGTTCACGCGCATGCCCAAGTGGGCAGGTTGGCGTCCGGGAATTATGGTATCCGGGTGTTTTTGAACATAAATCAGTACGGGAAGAAACGAGGAGCAGGCGATTCCATGTTCAGCGAAACCAGTTCCAAAGAGGTTGCCGCCGCCTATGAACTTGCCCGCCGGCAGTATGCCCGGCTCGGCGTTGACGCCGACGCCGCCCTGGCGGCGCTCGGCCAGGTGCCGATTTCCCTGCATTGTTGGCAGGGCGATGATGTGAAAGGATTGGAGACGCGTGATGAGGCGGTCTCCGGCGGCGGCACGCTCGCCACCGGTAATTATCCCGGCGCCGCCCGCAACGGCACGGAATTGCGCATGGACGCCGAGCGCGCGATGTCCCTCATTCCCGGGGAATTGCGCTTCAATGTTCACGCCTGCTATGCCGAAACCGGCGGGGAGCGCGTGGATCGCGACCAGCTCAAACCCGAACATTTCCGCACTTGGATGGACTGGGCGAAGAAGCATAATCTGCGGCTCGATTTTAATGGCACGTTTTTCGCCCATCCGCTGGCCAACGGCGGGTTCACCCTTTCCGATGCCGACGAGGAGGTTCGCGCCTTCTGGGTCCGTCATGGCATCGCCAGCCGGATGATCGCCGAGGCCATGGGCCGGGAGCAGGGCGGCCCTTGCATCCTGAATCACTGGATCCCGGACGGCGCCAAGGACAGCCCGATCGACCGTTGGGCGCCGCGGCAGCGTCTGATGCGTTCACTGGATGAAATGCTCGGCGCCCCCGTGGACCGCGCCTTCTGCCTGGACTGCGTCGAGGGCAAGCTCTTCGGCATCAGCAGCGAGGACTTTGTGGTCGGCTCCCACGAGTTCTACATGAACTACACCGCCAGCCGGCGTAACGCCAGACTCTGTTTGGACATGGGCCACTTTCATCCGACGGAAACTATCCACGACAAGATTTCCGCGGTCCTCTCCTTCCAGGACGGCCTGCTGATTCACGTCAGCCGCGGCATCCGCTGGGACAGCGACCATGTGGTCGTGCTTAACGACGATCTGCGGGCGCTTTTCCAGGAGATTGTGCGTGGCGGCGCCCTGGACCGGGTGAACATCGCCCTGGACTACTTCGACGCCTCGATGAACCGGGTCGGCGCCTGGGTGATCGGCACCCGCTGTACGCAGAAGGCGATTCTCGCGGCGTTGCTCGAGCCGTCGGCGCGTCTGCGGGAATTGGAGGCGCGGGGCGACATGGCGTCAAAGCTGGCGGTTCTGGAGGAGCTTAAGACCCTGCCGCTGGGCGCGGTTTGGGATCAGTACTGTCACGCCGCCGGCGCGCCCGTCGGCCCGGCCTGGCTCAATGCCATGCACGACTATGAAGAAGCCGTGCAACGGCCGCGCGCCAAGGCCAAGTGCGGCGGCGGTTGTGCCTGCGGCTGAAGAACGTGAAACAGGCAATCCTGCCTGTGACCAACGTACGGCAGGCAATCCTGCCTGCCTTTCCGGCGCGTGGGCTCGCTCCCGCACGAATTCTTGCCATTCTCCCGGGCGGTGGATATGATAGCCTTCGCGAAAGGGGTTGCCTGATATGCGAATGCATGTAGTGCCATTGCTGTTGCTGATCGTTGCCTTCGTTCTTCGCTTTCCGCAAGAGCAGGGGGAAATGGATTCGGATTTCACAGGTGTCGACGCGGGATGCCGTACTCGGGCGTTCGCCGGACTTCGACAAAGTGCGGCTGCAGGTTGGTTGGGATCACTCGCGGCTGAAGGATCGGGATTTTGTCGACTTCCCGTTGATCACAAATGCGGTGCTGCTCCCTGACAAGATCGAGTATGATGCTGACAAACAGGTGTACCGGCTTTTGATTGGTTCAAGATACGGGGAGCATTCGCATCCGACGATTTTTTATCTTCGCAAGAGCGACCTTGATGCGTGCTTTGAGAAGAAATCAGAGTAACCATTTGATGAGCCGCTGAATTCAAGCGGCGAAGAATGAGTTCTCTCACGGGGGTACGGAGGCACGGAGAGGAAAACGGAATGGCGCGAATGGGCCGTGTCGGGCCTTTGTATTCGCGCCGCCGTCTCCCATCCGTCGCATAGGTCCCATACGTCCCATTCTTCCGATCCGGCGGCGCGCATTCGGATGATGGGACGTATGGGACTTATGGGACGTATG
>CAITSE010000137.1 GCA_903894975.1 uncultured Lentisphaerota bacterium | reverse complement strand
TGGCACCCCTGCCGGGCATGCGCGTCAACTTAAGGAGTTGCGTTCCCTTGTGCCGATGCGGAGCATCTTTGGAGTGCCTGCGGCTGGACGCAGCTTTCCCCGGCGGCGGAGCCGCCTCTCACACGCGTAGCTCAATCCCCACACCCGGTAAGCATCAACGGTGAGGCCGGTTCCACCGGCGGGAAAAAGCGGCGTCAAGCCGCCGACACTCCAAAGCGCGGGGACGCCGCAGTAAATACCCATAATAATTTCAAATTTAATGCATAATGGTTCTTAAACTGACGCGCATGCACTACCGGGGTGCTGACATTTTACGCCCCATGACCGGTGGTGTCGCTGCGCTCACCCACCGGCTACAGGCTGTGGCGCCTCCGGTGTCCGTCCCGCAGGGGCAGATCACCCGGGATTGCGAGGATCAAGATTTCATTGTCCTTCCGATGCAGCATGGTTTTTATTGTGCCGGGAGGGAGCGGGAAGACCATTCCTCATTCCCTCCGGGGGGGAGCGGGTCAAAATCCCGCCGGTCGTGGTAAGGCGTTTCTACTCTGGATTATTTCTGGAGACGATCACGAATGTTGTGTTGAACAAGGCTGAAAGCCTTGTTCAAGAACGCTTCGAATTGTACCCTTGCTCGATTCATGCGGCTCCTGAATTGCTTCTGTAACGCCTTAAGCCCGAACGTACTTCTTGTTCGTGAAAGGTTGCGTGTTTGGCGGGCAAAACGGATCGGAAGGCAAAGGGCGGGTCAGCGGTCTGTAGGTCTGTGGTGAAGAGGAAGACCGAGGCGCTGCCTTTTCGTTCCCGTTCCCACTTTCCCACAGGCCACCAGCCACAGACCACAGACCTTCCCGCCCCGGTGGACATTCCCCCGGGGGCGGGTATATTCAAGCCCTGTTTGCCGGAACGCCGCCACGCGGATGCGGGCGCGGTATTCCATTCTGAAAACCGCAGTGATGCGAGGAGAGTTGAACGTGGGCCAGCAGACCAACAAGATTGTCAAACGTGCGCGTCGCAAAAAGTATCTGGAGCGCCTCAAGGTGCGCGCCAAAACGGCGAAACGCGGCAAAAAGTAACGTTTTTTTTTTTCCGAATACATGGCGCGGCGGTGCCTGGGGGCGCTAACCGTGCCGCGAATTGAAAGCGGACGCCGCGCCAGCCGCGGCTCTGTCTTTCGGGTTCGTGACCTGACCTGAATCAAACAGCAAGGAGTTCCATCCATGGCGAAGTATGTGTACACCTTTGGCGGCGGCTCCGCCGAAGGCAATGCCGGAGACAAAAATCTGCTCGGCGGCAAGGGCGCCAACCTGGCCGAAATGTGCCTGTTGGGCATCCCCGTGCCGGCCGGTTTCACCGTCTCCACCGAATGTTGCACCGCCTACTACGAAGTCGGCTGCAAGCTGCCCGCCGAACTGACCGACCAGGTCATCGCGGCCCTGCGCAAAACCGAAGACGTCATGGGCATGAAGTACGGCGACGCGGCCAACCCGCTCCTCGTCTCCTGCCGCTCCGGCGCCCGCGCCTCCATGCCCGGCATGATGGACACCGTCCTCAACGTCGGTCTTTCCACCGTCACCATCCCCGGCATGATTGCCAAGACGAACAACCCGCGTTTCGTCTGGGATTCCTACCGCCGCCTGATCATGATGTACGCCGACGTGGTGATGGAGAAGGCCGAGGGCCTCGAAGCCGCCGAAGGCAAGGGCATCCGCAAGATCATGGAAGAACGCCTGGAAGCCGTCAAGCACCAGGTTGGCGCCAAGTCCGACACCGATCTTTCCGCCGAGCAGCTTAAGGGGCTGGCCGAAGACTTCAAAGCCCTGGTGCAGAAGCACCTCGGCAAGGCGTTCCCGGATGATCCGATGGCGCAGATGTGGGGCGGCATCGCCGCCGTGTTCAAAAGCTGGAACGGCAAGAAGGCCATCTCCTACCGCCGCATCGAAGGCATTCCGGATGCCTGGGGCACCGCCGTCAACGTCCAGGCCATGGTGTTCGGCAACATGGGTGACAGCTCCGCCACCGGCGTGGCCTTCACCCGCGACCCGGCCATTGGCACCAACATCTTCTACGGTGAGTGGCTGGTGAACGCCCAGGGCGAAGACGTCGTGGCCGGCATCCGCACCCCGAGCCCGCTCAACGACGACACCAAGAACGAGCAGAACAAGCACCTGCACTCCATGCAGGACGTCATGCCCGAGACCTACAAGCAGCTCGACGGCATCCGCACCACGCTCGAAACGCATTTCACCGACATGCTGGACATCGAGTTCACTATCCAGGAAGGCCATCTCTGGATGCTGCAGTGCCGCGTCGGCAAGCGCACCGGCACCGCCGCCCTGAACATGGCGATGGACATGCTCAAGCAGAAGCTGATCGACAAGAAGACCGCCGTCCTCCGCCTCGACCCGAAGCAGCTCGACGAGTTGCTCCACGACATCATCGACCCGAAGATCGAGAAGGATGCCAAGGTTGTGGCCAAGGGCCTTCCCGCCGGCCCCGGCGCCGCCTGTGGCGTGCTTGCGTTCACGGCGGAAGACGCCGTGGCCCTGGCCCGCGCCGGCAAGACCTGCCTCCTCCTCCGCGAAGAGACCAACCCGGAAGACGTCGAAGGCATGCGCGCTGCGGCGGGCATCCTCACCGCCCGTGGCGGCATGACCTCCCATGCGGCGCTCGTCGCCCGCGGCTGGGGCAAGTGCTGCATCGTCGGCGCCGGCGCCCTCCATGTGGATGCCAAGTCCAAGACGGCCAAGATCGCCGGCACGGACATCGTGCTCAAAGACGGCGATGTCGTCACCCTGAACGGGTCCAAGGGCTATGTCTATCTCGGCAAACTGCCGATGATCAGCGCCTCCGAGAACCCGCGCTTCCAGAAGTTCATGAAGATGGCCGACAAGTACCGCAAGATGGGTGTGCGCACCAACGCCGAGACGGCCGAAGACGCCAAGCTCGCCCGCAGCTTCGGCGCCGAAGGCATCGGCCTGTTCCGCACCGAGCACATGTTCTACGGCGTCGGTTCCGAGCAGCCGCTCTTCTTCCTGCGCAAGATGATCCTCTCCAACACGGTTGACGAGCGCAAGGCCGCCCTGGCCGAGCTCTTCCCGTTCATGAAGAAGGACATCAAGGCCACCCTGGAAGCCATGGACGGCTACCCGGTCACCTTCCGCCTGCTCGATCCCCCGCTGCACGAGTTCGTGCCGCAGGGCGCCGAGAAACAGGCCGAACTGGCCCAGGCCCTGGGCATCTCCGCCAGCGAAATCCAGAAGCGCGGCGACGCTCTGCACGAGTCCAACCCGATGATGGGTCACCGCGGCGTCCGCCTCGGCGTCACCTATCCGGAAGTGAGCGAAGCCCAGATCCGCGCCATCTTCGAGTCCGCCGCGGAAATCATTCAGGCCGGCAAGACCTGCGTGCCCGAGATCATGGTTCCGGTCACCTGCGACGTGTCCGAGCTCGAATTCACCAAGAAGATCACGGATCGCGTCCACGCCGAAGTGCTCGCGAAGTTCGGCCTGGCCGCGATGGAGTACAAGTACGGCACGATGATCGAGATCCCCCGCGCCGCCTTGCTCGCCGACCGCATGGCCAAGACCGCCGAGTTCTTCTCCTTCGGCACCAATGACCTGACCCAGATGACGTTCGGCTTCAGCCGCGACGACACCGGCGGTTTCATGAACGAATACCTCGACAAGAAGCTGCTCGCCTCCGATCCGTTCCAGACCATCGACCAGGACGGCGTCGGCCAGCTCATCGAGATGTCGGTCAAGAAGGGCCGTTCTGTCCGCAAGGAACTCAAGGTCGGCATCTGCGGCGAACAGGGTGGCGACCCCGCCTCCGTCGCCTTCTGCTACAAGCAGGGGCTGACCTACGTGAGCTGCTCGCCGTACCGCGTGCCGATCGCGCGTTTGGCCGCCGCCCACGCCGCCCTCAAGAAGGCAAAAAAAGCCAAGAAGGTCGTGGCCGTCAAGCCGGCCTAAGATCCGAAACGGCCGGCCTCCGGTTCGCCGGCGGCCAGCCCGACCGATAGATCGCCAACGCGGCGGAGCCCTCACCGGTTCCGCCGCGTTTCTTTTTCCCCCGCCCCGCCCCGGAGCGGGCTGGCAGGTTGTTAGCCTGGATTATTCATGAACAACGCAAGAACCCTGTTTGATCTCCGATCCGTTTTGCCCGCTAATTCAAACTTTATTCGCGTTCATTGGCGTTCATTAGCGGTTAAAATAGAAAATGTTATATAATTATTCAATAAAACATGTTCTACTTTATGAACCGCTAATAAACGCGAATGAACGCGAATAGTATCCTGGTTTGATTTTTAATTAGCGGACAAGCCTGTTCACGAATAATTCAGGTTAGCGGTTTAGACTGTAGGCTATTAGGTTATGCGGACGCAAGGAGGCTTGAGCCCTTGTCCGTTTTCGCGGCAAGACCTAACAGGCTAACAGTCTACAGCCTAAACATCTAGGCCGGCAGCCCATGATCCACATCCATTCCGGCGACGCCGCCGCGGCGGTGCTGCGGCAGAGCGGAATCCCGGGCGAAAATATCGTCTGGTGCGACCTGCTCATGGACGGCCCGCTTCCGGCCGGTTGCAACGGCGTGAAACTGGCCTGGCTCCGCGCCGCCAGCCTGGCTGGCGCTACCGGCGGTGCCCTTTCCATCGAGGCGTGCCAGCGCCGCCTGGAGGAGCAGGATGCCGCCGTGGACCGGGCCTTCGCCGCCGCGGACGAGGTCGTCCTCTGGATCGACGCCTGTCTTTATGACCAGCTCATCCTGATCCGTCTCCTGGACCGGTTGGCGGAGGCCGATTACCGCTGTCAGGCCAGCCTGCTCTGCGTGGACGCCGCGCCCGGCCATTCCGTACTCCACGGCTACGGCGAACTGACCCCGGCGGAAATCGCCCCGCTGCTGCCGCTGCGCCGGCCGGTGACGGCGGTCATGCTTGCGGAAGCCCAAACCGCCTGGTGCGCCCTCTGCGCGCCGACGCCGGAATTGCTGGTGGAACTGGCCCGGCGCGTCGCCGTGGCCCCCGCGGAACTGCCTTCCCTACAGGATGCGCTTTGCCGGCTCCTGGAACAATATCCGGCCAAGGGTTCCGGCCTTGACCGCCTGCAACAGGAAGTGCTGGAAGCCGTCCGGGACGGGGCGGACTCCCTGATCCCGCTTTTCCGCGCGGTCTCCGCTCGCGAACAGCGCCCGTTCTTCGGCGACACCTATCTTTGGCGGGTGGTCAACGAACTGGCCGCGGCGCCCCATCCCGCGCTGATTTTGCACGGCCCCGGCCCTTTGCCGTTGTGGGGCGCGCCGCCGGATCTGAAAGCCTGGCGGCTCGAACTGACGCCGACCGGCCGCGCCTTGCTGGACGGCACGGCCGATTGGGTCTTGCTCAACGGGCTGGACCGCTGGATCGGCGGCGTCCATCTCGCCGCCCTCGCGAGCCCTCGCGGGCCGTCGTGAGCCGTCGAGGGCTCGCGATGGCCATCGACGGCTATCGATGATCCGGTTGCCGGGGCGCCTCACTCCAGCCAGACGGCGGCGCGGGAGGGGCGGCGCAGGACGGTATCCTGGCCGGGCGGGCGGGTGTTTTCCGCGAAGTCGGAGTTGCAGTGGAGGCCGCGGCTTTCCTGCCGGGTACCGGCGCAGTCGATGATCATCTCGGCGATGGAGGCGAGATTGCGCAGTTCGACCAGGTCCGGGGTCAGGATGAAGTCCCAGTAGTATTTCTCGATTTCATTGCGCAGCAGGCGGATCCGGTTCTTGGCGCGCTCCAGCCGCTTGCAGGTGCGGACGATGCCGACGTAATCCCACATAAACCGGCGCAGTTCTTGCCAGGTATGGGTGATGACGATCTGTTCGTCGGAGTCCTTGGCGTCGCCGGCATTCCAGTCCGGGATCTGTTCCGGGCGGACGGGAGGCTGTTCGGACGTGAAGCGGCCGACGGCGTCGGCGATGGCGTTGTGGGCGACGGCCAGGGCTTCGAGCAGGCTGTTGCTGGCCAGGCGGTTGGCGCCGTGCAGGCCGGTGCAGCCGACTTCACCGACGGCGTAGAGGTTGCGCACGGTGGTCTTGCCCTTGACGTCGGTGCGAACGCCGCCGCAGCAGTAGTGGGCGGCAGGCACGACGGGGATCAGATCCTTGGCCATGTCGATGCCCAGGTCCAGCAGGTGCCCGTGGATGTTGGGGAAGCGCCGGCGCAGGAAGCCTTCGTCCTTGTGGCGGATGTCGAGGTAGGCGCAGGCTTCGCCGGAACGCTTGAGTTCGTTGTCGATGGCGCGGGCGACGATGTCGCGCGGCGCCAGGCTGCCCATGGGATGGTAATCCTGCATGAACTCGACGAACTCGCCGCGGCGGCGGATCTTGAGCACGGCACCTTCGCCGCGGACGGCCTCGCTGATGAGGAACGGCTTGGTCTTGGGGTGGTAGAGACAGGTGGGGTGGAATTGGAAGAATTCCATGTTGGAAATTTCGGCGTAGGCGCGCCAGGCCATGGCCACGCCGTCGCCGGTGGCCACGTCCGGGTTGGTCGTGTACAGATAGACTTTGCCGGCGCCGCCGGTGGCCAGGACGGTGAATTTGCTGACGAAGGTCAGGATCCGGCAGGTGGCCTTTTCCATGACATAGGCGCCGAGGCACCAGTTTTCCTTTTGCCAGTTCACGTGCCGGGTCGAGATGAGGTCGACGGCGATGTGGTTTTCGAAGATGCGGATGTTCGGATGGTTGCGACAGGCCTTGAGCAGGACGGCGACGACTTCGCGGCCGGTGATGTCCCCGGCATGGAGTACGCGGCGGCGGGTGTGGCCGCCTTCGCGCCCCAGGTCGTAGGCTTCGGCGTCGGGGCCGTTCCCGGCGTCGATCTCGCCGCGGGTGGTGAAATGCAGGCCGAGTTCGACCAGTTCGCGGATGCGGGCGGGGCCGGCCTGGACGATGTCGCGGACGACATCCTCGTGACAGAGCCCGGCGCCGGCGTTAAGGGTGTCGGTGACGTGGGCCTGGAAGCTGTCGCCTTCCTCCATGACGCAGGCAATGCCGCCTTGGGCGTAGGCGGTGTTGCACTCGTCAGCGCGATCTTTGCTGATGAGGATGACCGAGCCGTGGCGCGCCGCGTTCAGGGCGGAGCACAGGCCGGCGACGCCGGTGCCGATGACCAGGAAGTCGCAGGTGACGCGGGCGGCGGCGGTATCCATAAGCAGGCTCTCAGGCTTCAGGGAATGGGACGGTCACGGCGGAATCTCGTTCACTATAGCGCATTCCGGGCAGACGCCATGGGGGAGTCAGGGCCGGGTGGGGCCGCGGGCGAGTTCGGGGAAGATGGCGCGGGCTTCGTCGGCGTTGTACTCGAAGATGGTGAAGCCGCCGGTGCCCTGGCGCCGGGTGGCCAAAATCTGTTCGGCGGTTTGGACGGCGGTGAGCCGGGAGGCGCGGGTGCCGATGCCGGGATAGATCCGGGCCCTGGTGCCGGCCAGGGCGTCGTGCTGGCGGCGGACGCGGTCTTCGAACTGGTCGGTGTCCACGATGTAATCCATGGGGCAGACCCAGTCGAGCCAGCCGTTGCGGCACCAGTCGACGGTGTCCTGGGCGACGGAGTCGCGGGCGGAGGCAAAGTTGTCGTAGACGGCGGCGGAAAGCTTGAGCTGGGGATTGCGGGCGCGGACGGCGGCGGCGAGGTCGCGGACCAGGGTGGTGACGGTGCGGCGGCGATAGTCGAGCCAGCGGGCGTTGAGTTTGGCATCGGTCTCGATGTCGGCGGGCCAGCGGGCGATGCGGCGGCCGATAGAGGCCTCGAACTCCTTGCGGCAGAGTGTGCAGAAGCAGTGGTTGGAGTCTTGGTAGCGGATGAAGTCCAGGTGGATGCCGGCGAGGCCGCGGAAGCTGGCGAGTTCGGCGGCGGCGTCAATGAGGAGCTTGCGGTTGGCGGGATGGGCGGGGCAGAGCCAGCGCGGTTCGGTTTTGCCGTCGCGGCCGACCTGGCAGCGGCCGTCGCGGACAAGGGCGGCGCCCCAGTCTTTGGGCGCGGAATCGCCCAGGTTCAGACAGGCCAGCCAGACATGGAGGTTAAGGCCGTGGCGGGCGCAGGCGTCGGCACACTGGCGGAGCAGGTCGCCGTTGGTCTTGACTAGGGGGGAAACGGGCAGGACGCGGCTGGGATAGGCGGCGGCGCCGGGCCAGGCGAGGTTGGCGTAGAGCGTGTTGAAGCCGGCGGCCTGAAGGTCGCGGGCGGTTTTTTCCCAATTCTGGCCGGTGATACCGTAGGGGCGGTGGCACCAGGCGCCGCGGACTTCGCCGGAGAGGGCGGGCAGGGCGGCGAGCCAGGTGCGGCCGGCGGCAGTGCGGGCCTGATCGGCGAGGGTGATGACTTGGGGATATTCGCCGGCTTCGAGGGCGGCCTTGGCTTTGGTCATGAGGGCACGGGCTTCGGGAGCGGCGGAGTTTTCGAGAGCGGTGTTGCGGGCCAGGGCGGTGCGGGCGGCGTCGCGCCAGAGATTCGGGCTCCAGCGTGAGAGCAGGGCCAGGAACAGGCGGGCGCCGGCTTCGGGATCATTGTCCAGATAGACATGAGACATCCAAAACCCGTTGGGGTTCAGAAGAATGGCCGGGTATTTTGTGGCGGCGCCGTTTTCTCCAGCCCAGAAGGCGACGGCACGGGTTTCGGCGGAGGCGGGCTGTTGTTCTTGAATGATCCAGGAGGCCTGGGCGACGGTGTCGGGGGCGCCGTTCAGGGTGCCGGGGCGTGGGCGGATGGCAGTGAAGCCACCGGGGATCTGGGTGGCGGAGACATAGGGGCCGGTGCGGATGCCGAGTCGGTCGGCGAGCCAGACCGGGGGATTGAAGAAGCCGCCGACGGCGCCGCCGGCGGCGAGGTGGCGGGCGACGGCGTCGCGGGTGGTTGGGGGCATGGAGACAGTGTAGGGCAGGAGCAGGATCTTGGCCTTGCGGCTTTCGAGCCAGCCGCCGGCCAGGTCGGCGTCGTCGACGGAGATGGGGCGCAGGCCGGCGCGGACCAGGGCGTCGCCGAGGCGCTGGGTGAAGTCGGTGAGGCTGCGGGCTTCGGTGGCGCTGCACGAGCCGAGGGCGCCGGTGTTGCGCAGGATGACGGCGTCAGGTGTGCCGGGAATGGTGCGCACGTCGGCGATTTCAAAGGCGAGGTCGCGGCTGGCGGCGGGCGTGGCGGAGATGCGGATGGTGTCGACCCGGCCCCAGCCCTGGACGGGGCCTTCGATGAAGGTGGCGTGCTTCCAGACGGTGATAGTCTCCCAATCGCCGCGGCCGGCGGGGGTGAAGGTGGCGCCGTACCAGCCTTCGCCGGACTTGAAGTAGAGGAAGAAACGGTTCACGGCCGCGGTGTCGGCGCAGCGGAAGCGGAGGGTGAAGCCGGCGGCGTCGCGCAGGTCCTGGCGCAGGGCGGCGTCGACATAGGCGCGTTCGCCGGGGCGTTTCCCGAACAGGCACTGGACGCGCCAGCCGCCGGCTGCGAGCGGGGCCACGGTGGTGGCGGCCGAGCGTGGCATCCAGGTGAATCCCGGGCGGCGGCAGAGAGACGGTCCGGCGGCGACGCCGGCGGCGGTCTCGACCGGCGGTGGCGGCGGCGGGGTGGAGCGTTCCCAGACGTAGCGTTCCGCGACGGCCTTGTCGGGCGGCGGGGGCGGGGCGGGCTTAACCCGTTCCTCGCGGACGCCGCAGCCGGCGAGGACGAGGATGAGCAGGGCGAGACTGGCGGGGAGCATGGCGCGGAGGGAAGTGGGCATGTGGCGGTGTGGCGGTGTGGCGGTGTGGCGGTGTGGCGGTGTGGCGGTGTGGCGGTGTGGCGGTGTGGCGGTGTGGCGGTGTGGCGGTGTGGCTCGGCCGGGGCAAATGCCCCCCCCATACGTCTCATAAGTCCCATAGGTCCCATAAGTCCTATGAAACGATTTGGCCCAAGCCCGGCAGACTACGGGCCACGGAGCACAGACCAAGCCATACCATAATGCCGGGTTTGTGCTTGCAGGCTATACTACGAAGGTTGAGTATAACCAGCCAGGGGTTTTTGCGTTATGGATACCCTCTTTCCTTTTACCAAGATGACGGCGGCGGGCAATGATTTTATTTGTGTCGACGCCTCCACCGGCAAGATGGACTGGTTGCTGTGCCGGACGGACCTGCCGGCGCTGGTAACCCGGCTCTGCCGCCGCGGCCTGGGCATCGGCGCCGACGGCCTGATCTTTGCGCAACAACCCAGTGGTCAGGCATTTGCTGCCGTGGCCGCGCGGTTTTTTGATCCCGACGGCACGGAGGTCGAGCTCTGCGGCAACGGCACGGCCTGCTTCACTGAATGGGTTCTGGCCAAGGAACTGGTGAAGAACCATGGTGAGGTCATCATCCAGACGCCGGCGGGGCTGGCCCAGGGCAAGCGGGTGAAGGCCGAGCCGGGGCGCGTCCGGGTCTGCATTCCCAAGCCGTTCGGCATCAAGCTTGGGCATCAGGTGACGGTGGATGGGCGGACGTGGACGGTGCACACGGTGACCACCGGTGTGCCGCACGGGGTGGTTTTTGTGGAGGAGGATTTGGCCGGTTTGGAAGTATCGCACTGGGGGCCGCGTCTGCGCCGGCATCCGGAGTTCGGCGTGCGCGGGATCAATGTAAATTTCACCCAGGTCCTGGGCGTGGGGCGGCTGGCGGTGCGCACCTTTGAGTTCGGGGTCGAGGACGAGACCCTGGCCTGCGGCACCGGTTGTTCTTCGGCGGCGTTCCTCAGCGCTCTGGTTCATGGCTGGCCCGAAGCGTATCTGACCGCCGACGAACCGGTGCTGGTGGACGTGCGCGGCGGGGAGACGCTCAAGGTCTGGTTCCTGGCGGACTCGGGAACCCTGACGGTCTCCAGCGTCTGTCTGGAAACCCGCGTCCGCGCCGTCTATGACGGGGTGCTGCATCCGGGATTTCTGGAATAGGCGAAGCCGCCGGGGACGGGGAATTGAACAGAAGGCGCAAAGGCGCGGAGAAAACCGTCCCGCCCTGGGAACGCCGAGCCCCAGCTCGGCAAGTCCGCATTTTAACCGCTAACGAACGCTAACGGTTCGCTAACGGAGCGGAGCATTGTCAGCGCAGGTTAGCGCCCGTCAGCGGTTGAGAACATTTTGCCACAAAGAACACAAAGAGCACAAAGATGGAGGAGCTTTTATCCGTGAAATCCGCGTAATCCGCGGTAAAACTTGCGCTTCCCCATGCCCCCGGGTATGGTTTTCCGGCAAAGACTGAAAAACCAGTGAATAATAAGTTGGGCGAATGACCATGAAGAGCTTCAGGCTCCAAGCCGATCAGATCAAGCCATTGGCCACTGGCCACGGCGCGTGCTTTGCCTCCGATAGGATTCTTGTCGACGGGCAGAAGGTCGGCTACATGTACCGGGAGGTCCCTAATCCCAAGAAGGAGTATCCCGACAGCGGATGGACCTTCATGACCGGCGACGAAAATCAGCAATATGCGGACGACCCCACTCACTGGGCCATTTACGACGTCAACACTGTGTGCAACTACGATCCGGATGTGATACCGTTTCTCGATGCGCCTCCGCCGGTGGCGTTCGCGAGGGACCCCAAGACCGGCCGGTTCGTTGAAGAGTCGTTCGATGTACCGGGAAAATAACCCAACAAACGCTGTGGCTGACTCGTGAGTACGCTCGCGGCCAAGCATGGGTGTTTCGGCCACTCCCTGTCAGAATCGCCGTTTTTTTGATCCCGACAAAGCCGTGAAACGCTCCGGTGTCGGAGTTCCGAAGACTCTGTTGGGGGTCAAACCTGACACTAACGCCCTCCAGGCGGAAGAATGCCCCAACGGGGCTATGTCCCAAAGCCCAGGGTTGCGCCGGGAGCGGCGCTACCCTGGGACATGATCATAACGTCCGCACTACCCCTCCGGGGTTGCGTTATGAATCGTTTATCCCATTCCACGCCGTGCAATTGCAGAAACGCGCGGAATTCATCCTGAACCGTGATGGCGTGATGTGACACAACCCCGTTGGGCATGCGCGTAAACTTAAGAACCATAATCTTCTAGAAAACAACTAATTGCGAACGTCGAACGTCGAACGTCGAATTGGAAGTCATGCGATAAATCTAAGCTCAAACCGACCGGGTTTTCCTTCGAAGTTCAACGTTCAATGTTGAATGTTCGACGTTCGATTTTTTCCTTAAGTTGACGCGCAT
>CAITSE010000136.1 GCA_903894975.1 uncultured Lentisphaerota bacterium | reverse complement strand
GTGGTCTTTCTCCGGCTTCCACTCCACGCCGAAGGGGGGATTGGCCAGCATGTAATGAAACTTTTCGTCCGGGTGGCCGTCGCCGTCAACAAAGCCTTCCTTCGGCCTTCCGGTACCCAGCGTGTCGCCAAAGACGATGTTCTTAACATCCTCGCCCTTGATCATCAGGTCGGAGCCACAGATGGCGTAGGACTCCGGGTTGTATTCCTGGCCGAAAAGCTCGAGATTGGCGCTGGGATTCAGGCCGGACTCGGGATCGACGATGAGTTTCTCCGACTCCGAGAGCATGCCGCCGGTGCCGCAGGTGGGATCGTAGATCTTGATGACCTTGCCTTCCTTGTACACCAAGTCATCGTAGGTGAAGAGAAGATTGACGATGAGCTTGATGACTTCGCGCGGAGTAAAGTGATCTCCGGCTTCTTCGTTGGCCTGCTCGTTGAAGCGCCGCACCAGATCCTCGAAGACATATCCCATGGCGATGTTGGGAATCGTATCCGGGTGGAGATCGACCGAGGCGACCCGTTTGACGACCTCAAAAAGCCGGTTCGCCTCGTCGAGTTTTTCAATCTCTTCCTCGAACTTGAACTTCTCGATGATTTTACGCGCCCTGGAAGAGAACCCGGCCATGAACTTTCCCAGATTGCTGGCCAGTTTGTCCGGGTCGCCCAGGAGTTTCTGGAAGGTGAATTCACTGGTGTTGTGAAAGGTAAGCCCCAACTTTTGATTGATGATCTTCTCGATTGCCTCGGCGTCATACTTGTTTTCCGTCACCAGCTTCTTGTGCATGGCGAGCACGCGATCCTTGGTGCTTTCCAGCACGCAGTCGAGACGGCGCAGGACGGTGAGCGGAATCATGACCCGGCGGTATTGCGGCGGCCGGTAAGGGCCGCGCAGGAGATTGGCGATGTCCCAGATGATGTCGCCGTGTTGCTTGAAAGCGTCTAAATTTTTCATGAAGGATGCAGATTTCCGGTTGGCCGGGAACTGGCGGCGGGACAGAGAAAACAGGCGGGGAAACTTACCCCGCATGCGTGATCCTTACAAATGTGGGACACGGGCTTTCCCGCCGGGACGATAATGTCCATGAACCGGAGGATGGGAAAATCAACGTTTCGTGGTTAAAACGTCCTGGCCGATGCTATGGTAAAAGCCCGCTTCCCGGCGGGCGCGGCTGTAACGAAAAAAATGCCGCGGCGGACGGGAAGCCGGAGCGAACGTGTTTTGTTTATGAATCGATCATTTTGCGGAGTGTGATGCCGGACCCTTCTTTCCATAAGCCGGTTGCGCCTCTGCGTTCCCCCTTGCCGACTCCTGCCGCCCGCACCCCGGTCCGGCCATCCGGCGGCGTGCCGCCGGAAAGCGGCGGCCTGGCGTCCGGGATCCGGGGGGATGCCGTGGCGGTTTGGCGTCGTTTCCGCGGCTGGCTGGAGGCAATCTGCGTCGAAAATCCGCTCGCCGATCTGGCCGGCTGGCTGTTCGGATTCGGCCGCGACCGGAAAGCTCCCGGCCCGGTCGTTGAGGAAAACGGGGCCGCTGCCGACCCGGATGCGCATTTTCTGGAACGGCTCAAACAGCGTTTCCAGGCGCGTCATGCCCGGCGGGAGACGCGGCGTCAGGACCGCTTTCTGCGGGTGGCAGCCAATCCCGAGCCGGCGGCGTCCGGTCCCGCGGCGGCGCTGCTGGAGGCCCAGGAGGCGATTCCGGACGAGGATGGCGCACCCGGCGCGATGGCGGATGCCGACGTTCCCGATCTTGCGGAACTCGTCCCGCAAGCCGCATCCCTGCCCGGAATTGCCACGCCGCTCGTGGCGGCGCTCGTATCCGGCCCGGAAGAAGCGCCGGCTGAGGAGTTGCCTGAACCGCTGCCGGAACCCTATGCCTTTCCCTCGCTTGACCTGCTGCGTTCCGCAGAAGGCGCGGCCTCCGCGGTCTCGCCGGAGGAAGTCGCGGAAAACCGCAAGATCATTCAATCCACGCTGGACGACTTTTTGATCGATGCCGAGGTTACCGCCGCCATCAGCGGGCCGCGCGTCACCTTGTATGAGATTGATCCCGCGCCCGGGGTCAAGGTCGAACAGATTTCCAACCTGGCCGGCAACCTGGCCATGGAACTGGCGGCGGAGAGCCTGCGCGTGCTGGCGCCGGTGCCGGGCCAGCGGTTCGTCGGGCTGGAGGTGCCGAACCGGACCGCGGCCGTGGTGCGCCTGCGGACCCTGCTGGAAGATCCGGAATGGCGGGACAGCCGGGCCCAGATCCCGCTGCCCGTCGGCCGCAACATCCGCGGGGAATCCGTGGTGCTGGACCTGGCCCGGGCGCCGCATCTTCTGGTCGCCGGCGCCACCGGCAGCGGCAAGTCGGTCTGTCTTAACGGGATGCTGCTCGCCCTCCTGTACCGGTTCCCGCCGGAATCGCTGCGGTTGATCCTGGTGGACCCGAAGGTGGTGGAATTCGCCGTGTACCGGAACCTGCCGCACCTGGTCACGCCGGTGATCAGCGATTCCAAGCAGGTGGTGCCCGCCCTGCGCTGGGTCCTGTTCGAGATGGAACGGCGTTACCGGCAACTGGCGGCGGTCGGCGTCCGCAATCTGGAAAGTTTCAACCGGCGCCCGGCGGACCGCGGTCCGGCCTGCGACGAGAACGGTGACCCGATCCCCGCGCAACTGCCGTTCCTGGTCGTCATCATCGACGAACTGGCGGACATCATGCTCACGGTCGGCGAGGAAGTCGAGGAATGCCTGGCGCGGATCGCCCAGCTTTCCCGCGCCGTCGGCATCCACACCATCGTCGCCACCCAGCGCCCCAGTGTCAATGTTATCACCGGCATCATCAAGGCCAACTATCCGACGCGCATCGCCTTCCAGGTGTCCTCGCAGGTCGACTCGCGCACGATTCTGGACGGCAAGGGCGCCGAGGCGCTGCTGGGGCGGGGCGACATGCTGTACCGCGCCCCCGGCGGTGCGCGGATGGAGCGCGTCCAGGCGCCGATGGTCGAGGATTTGGAGATCGAGCAGGTGGCCGAGTTCGTGGGCCGGCAGCCCCCCCGTTTCCTGGTGGAATCGTTCAAGGCGGAGGAGGGCGGCAAAAAAGGCGGTTCCGGCGGCGGCGAAGCCGAAGGCGGGCCCGACGAAGAACTGATCCGGCAGGCCGTTGAGATCATCTGCCGCGACCGCCGCGCCACCACCAGCCATATCCAGCGCCGGCTCCGCATCGGCTACAACCGCGCCGCCCTGATCATGGAAGAACTCGAGCGTCGCGGCGTGGTCGGCCCCCAGGTCGGCGCCGCCCCCCGCGAAATCCTGATCGAGGAAGATGCCGTCTAGTGTGGCGTCACCGAAATAGTTGGACAAAAAACGCCGTCTTGAAAGTCGCAACGGGACGGGTGACAGGGGTGACGCTCTTCCGTCATCGCGTTTGTGCCCTTGCGGGATGGACCCCGGAGGAGTCACAGCCTGTAGCCGGTGGTTGAGCGCAGCGACACCACCGGTCATGGGACGGAGAATGTCAGCACCCCGGTCGGGCATGCGCGTAAACTTAAGAACCATTATGCATTATACTTTAAATTGTTATGGGTATTTACTGCGGCGTCCTCGCCGCTTTGGAGTGCCGGCGGCTCGACGCCGCTTT
>CAITSE010000135.1 GCA_903894975.1 uncultured Lentisphaerota bacterium | reverse complement strand
CGTCGTTGCGGGCGTCGATGGCAAGCTGGATGCAGTCGCCCATCCAGATGTCGCCCTGGGAGAACGGCTGGACATGGATATCGTCCGTGACGTCCGCCATGAAATAGAGGAATTGCGCATCCCAGGAGAGCGCGGCTTTGGCGCTGAGGTTTTGCGGGCCGTTCCAGCCAATGGTGGGATCGGCCGGGAACACCTGCTCGCGCCGGTCAAGGACGATGAGGTCATGGGCGGGAAGCGGGGCGCCGAGGAAGGCGGAACCGTCCTGGCGGAAGGGGCAGGGCAGCATGGGAGGCACTGTCTTGCGGATGGCGGCCAACCTGCCGCCGGCGGCGGGATGAAGCTCAAACACGACGGCACCGCCGGCACGGGTGAACGGCGCCGGCAAGGCCAGATCCATCGTGACTTGGCCGCCCGGGGAAAGGTCAAAGCGGCGACCGGCCACCACCCCGGCCCGCGGTCCCGAGGCGGGTTCCATCCAAGCGTCAAGCGTCCCCGAAAAACGGGACGCCAGACAGTTGCGCAGGGTGACGGCAACCGTCGCGCGGTCAGGAACGCCCATGGCCAGGGCGACCGGGCGCCGGGCCGCCACCGCGGAACGGATGCGGTTGACGACGGCCGCCGTCGCGGTGCCGGGAACCAGGGCAAAAGCGGGTGCGGGACCAATGGACAAGCTCTTCGCCGGGGCGCCGGTAAAGGTGCGCAATTCCGCCTCCGCCGGCGGGACCTCGACCACCAACGGTTCCTGGTCATCCGCATCGGCGGCGTCCCATACGGCGAGCACGGTCCGCCCGTCCTGGCGGAAGGCGTAGATTTTGATGTCGCCATCGGCAATGGGGGGCAGCGGCACGGCGCCGTCGAGGAGGCTGGCGAGATTGGCATAGGCGGCGGCGGCCGGCAGCGGCTTGATCCCCTCCTCGTTGCGCCAGACGCCGTATTCGTAATGCCCGCCCTCAATCTGCCCCAGGGAGGTGAACCAGATCAGGCGTTTCAACTCGGGCACCGAACGGGCCAGAAGATGGGCGCGCGCCAGATAGGCCGCCTGCCGGACGGCCGACGGACTGTCACAGGCGACGTTGACATCCAGCGCCCACCCGAGTTCGCCGATCCACAACTCCTTCGTAAGGTGGCGGGACTTGAGAATGGCCAACGACTCCAGGAGTTTTTCTTTCATCCCGCCCGCCTCCGGGCTGACGGCCATGCCGTCGGGGCCGAGATAGCGCGGGTTGACATACGGATGCGGGGCAAAGACATCAAAGGCGTCGGGCGCCGCCGTGATGACCGCCCGGGCGAAATCAAGGCCGTCGCCGGAAACGTCGAACGCCACCCGCGCCTTGGCGGCCATGAACGCCGGACGGGCCGCGTTCAGCAGGGCCGCATAGACCTTGGCGGACTTGCCCTTGTCGGAACCGAAGGCAAGGTCGGGTTCGTTCTGAAAATCATAACAGCCCGCGGTGGCGGCGGTGTCCTCCAGCAATTTGGCGACATAACCGCGCAGCAACGCCGGCGAGGCGGGGAAGCCATCCGGTCCCTTCGCCCACCCCGGAAACGGGGTGAGCCCCAGAAGCGCATACCATTCAAACCCGTAGGGCCGCAGGTTGTTGCGGGCAAAACTCTGAATTTCGCCGCGTTTGGGTTCGGCGTCCTGCCAGGCCGAACTCGGCAGGCGGAGCCAGCGCACGCCGATGGCATGCAACGCAGTGAGCGGCACGTAGTTCGGATGCATGCCGAAAAAGCTGTCTTGGGCGGCGCCGGCCGCCGGTGGCCGCACCACGGCAACGGGACAGTCAAAGGTCTTGAGGAGGGCGCCCGACCGGGTGCGCAGCACCAGCCGGGTGGTGTAATAGCCGGGCTGCATCTTGGGCAGCAGTTCCAGGCGGGCCGCCGCCCCCTGCCCCGGCACGGGCCGGAACGTCAGAGTGGTTTCCTTGATGGGCCCGGTGGACAGCTCGGCGCTGGCACAATAAAGGGAGAGCGGCAAGTCGGACGCCGGGCAGCGGGAATTGAAGATCCGAAGGTCCAGAGTCAACGGCGCGTCCCGCAGGACCACGACCTCGCCGGGAACGCCGCTGGTGGCCTGGAGGCTGACCGGATCGGCCGTTTCGTAGGGCGTGGCCCGCTCCCCCTCCTCCAGTTGGATGGCATCGAGCCACACGGTTCCCGCCGATTTTCCGAACGACAGGTAGGCGTTCTCCGGGCCGGCCTGGCTGGGAATGGCCAGCTCGTAACGGGCCCACCGGGGCGTCAGGACGAACTGGCGCGCCGCCAAATAGTGCCAATTCTCCGTCAGCACCGTGCAGGAAAGTGTTTCATCCTTGGCGCCCTTGGCGTAGAAGGACAGGGTGTGGGGGCGGCCCGGCTTGATCAGGTCGATCTGCCAGCCGTTGGAGGCGCCGCCCGACTCCGGTGGAAACGTGAGGCTGGAGGCGCCGATCGCCCCGGCATGAGGATCCGTCCGATAGATCTCGGTTGACAGGTAAGCGGTCCAGCCCGCGACCCCGGTTTCGAAACTGGTGTCGCCGCGCAACAGGTTCTTGGAGTGTGGCAGGCACGCCCTGGCCGGCGGCATTTTGACGAATTCCACGCAATCGAGCAGAAAGGAAAAGGGCGGCGCGTGGTAGGCGCAAATCATGAGCTTCTGCAACTTTGACTTGTCGAACTCATGGGGTCCGGGCCGGTTCGCCAGCGAATAGGCGTAGGAAAAATCACGCAACGGAACCAGCACGTGCGCCCACTGACTGCCGTCGGGAATGGGCAGCACCGTCCGGAACACATCGCCGTCCGCCTCCACCAGCAGGTAACAGGCCGG
>CAITSE010000134.1 GCA_903894975.1 uncultured Lentisphaerota bacterium | reverse complement strand
TCGCTTCGGCGAGTTCGTACTGGGGTACTCCCTCGCGAAGCCGGAGAGGCAACCCAAGAAAATCACACGGCGAGGAGAAGCTCGCTTGAATCATTCAGCGGAAGGTAGAGGGGTTCGGGAGCGCCGCGAAGCGGCACTGGCTGCCGCTTTGGGCAGCAGCGACCGCAGGGAGTGGCAACATGCGAGAATGGCATCTCACCGATTCGGTCTCCCGGTTGCGTTTTGGGAAATTGGGCCTATAACGTTTGTAGGTACTATTGACTGACGCGGAGTTTGCTTCGATGCAGCTTGTGTTTTCCTTTTTGGGGTTGGCGTGGGGGGTGGCGTCTGAGTTGACGCCGTGGCTGCTGCTGGGGTTGCTGGTGGCGGGGCTGCTGCATGTGCTGCTGCCGCGGGATTTTGTCCGGCGGCATTTGGGGCGGCCGGGTTTGGTCAGCACGCTCAAGGCCGCGGCGCTCGGGGTGCCGTTGCCGCTGTGTTCCTGCGGCGTGATTCCGGCCACGGTCGGGTTGAAGAAGGACGGCGCCTCCGACGGCGCGTGCACGGCCTTTCTCATCAGCACGCCGCAGACTGGGGTGGACTCCATCACCGTCAGTGCTGCTTTTCTCGGCTGGCCGTTCGCTCTGTACAAGGTGATCAGCGCCCTGCTCACCGGCTTGCTCGGCGGGTGGATTGTGGACCTGACCACGCCACGGATGGCGGCCGCCGTCCCTGCGGCGGCCGCCGCCGGGCTGCCGCTGGAACCCGTTGCGGACACCCTGACCCTGCGGCCGCGCCGTAGCCTGGCGGCCACGCTCCGCGATTTCTGGGAGTTCACCGCGCTGGAACTGATGGGCAGCATCTGGCGCTGGGTGTTCCTCGGCATTCTGGTTTCCGCGGCGATCTCATTGTTCTTCCCGGTGGGCTCCTTTCAGAACCAGCCTTGGCTGAACGGGCCGGCCGGGCTGCTGCTGATGCTGGTCATCTCCCTGCCCATGTACGTCTGCGCCACCGGTTCCGTGCCGATCGCCGCGGCGCTGGTGGCGGCCGGGTTCCCGCCGGGCGCGGCGCTGGTCTTCCTCATGGCTGGCCCGGCCTCCAACGCCGCCACCATCGGCGCGATCTGGCGCACGTTCGGCCGGCGGGTGACCCTGATCTATCTCGGGGTCCTTTCCGTCACCAGCCTCCTGCTCGGCTGGATGTTCGGTTTCCTGCTGCAACCGGCCCGCGGCGCGCTGCCGGCCTGTCACCTGCACGCGGGTGGGCTGACCGTCATGGGGCATGTCTGGGCGGGTGTGCTGGCGGCGATTCTGCTGGCCTATGTCCTGCGCGCCCTGGTCGCCCGTTTGCGGCGCGGTCCGGCGGCGGTTGCGGCGCCGCCGCCGGTTTCCGGCCCGGACGGCACGGGAACCCTGGTGTTGCAGGTGACGGGGATGAACTGCGCCCACTGCGTGGCCGGCGTGCGGGAAGCGCTGCTGGCCGTGCCGGGCGTCTGCGCGGCGGCGGTGGATCTTGCCGCCGGCGCCGCCACGGTCACCGGGAGCGCCCTGGACCCGGAAGCACTCCGCGCCGCCGTGCGCCGGGCGGGGTTTCAAGCGAGGTGAAACTGGAAACTGGATATTTGAAACTTGGGGAGCGGGGGGATGGGAAAGAAATTGAGAAATTAGAAATTGGGGGCTTGATTTTTTTCATGTTGGGGTCTATTATCTTACGGCTGTTCTCTTTGCTGTTTGCCCAGTCAATAAGAGATAACCCGTTGGACGAGTCAGATGAAACGAACCCTCAAAGCCTTCCTGATTATCATGCTCCTTCTCGGGGGAGTTGTTGCCTTCTTTTTCGTGATGATGGGCGGTCCGTCCTGGATGGCAAGACACCATCGTTTTGAAAAATTTGTCAAGACCGGCGACCATGCCGCCATTGCGCAGGCCGCTATCGCGGTTATTCAGCAGACGGGAGCAGCTCGAACCTATTATTCGTCCGATAACAGGACCTTCAAGGTAACCAGCTTGCCTCAGGCGATTTCCGACATGCGACCGAGCTATGTCTATGTTGAGCCGACGGGCATGAGCATTGAATTCTGCGGCGGGTTTGATCACTTTGGGTTCAACATTCGCAAAGATGAGGACGAATGGGAACTCTCCTGGTACACGGAGCATAAGAAACAACGCCTTTTGGGTCTGCCATTGGAAAAGACAAACACGGCGAACTTGGCATCGGGGAATGCGGATCGCAAGATCGACCCGTCATCGCCACAACGCTGAGGTCATTCGGCCTGGATGCTTCGCACCGAACGGCCTGTTCGCGAAGTTCCTGCGGGCAGGATTTCCCGCCTCACGTTGGCCACAGGCAGGATTGCCTGTTTCACGTTTCCTTCCCACAGACCCGCAGGCCACGGACCACAGGCCGTCACTCGCGGCGGGTGATTTGGGCGCCGAGGGTGGCGAGCTTGGTCTCCAGGGCTTCGTAGCCGCGGTCGACGAGCTGGATGTTGCGGATGGTGCTGGTGCCTTGGGCGCACAGGGCGGCGGCGACCAGGGCCATGCCGGCGCGAATGTCCGGGCTGTTGAGTTCAATGGCGTGCAGCCGGGCCGGGCCGCTGACCACGACCCGGTGCGGATCGCAGATCACGGCGTTGGCGCCCATGGCGATGAGGCGGTCGACGAAATACATCCGGCTTTCGTACATCTTCTCGAAGAACAGCACGGTGCCCGAGACTTGGGTGGCGAGCACGATCATGACACTCATGAGGTCGGAGGGGAAATGCGGCCAGGGGCCGTCGTCGATCACGGGCAGGCCGGCGCCCCAGTCGGCGGTGACGCGCCGCTCCTGGTCGGCGGCCACGGAGACCTCGTCACCCTTGAAGTCCAGGCGGATGCCGAGACGGCGGAACGCCCTGGCGGTCATGGTGTAATGGGCCGGGTCGGCGCCGGTGACGGTGATGCCGCCGCCGGTGGCGGCGGCCATGGCCAGGAAACTGCCGACCTCGGTGTGGTCGGCGACGATGCGGTGGCGGGCGCCGCCGAGGCGGTCCACGCCGTCAATGATCAGCATGTTGGAGCCGACGCCGTCGATGCGGGCGCCCATTTTGCGCAACAGTTCGCAGAGGTCGGCCACATGCGGTTCGGAGGCGGCGTTGCGCAGGATGGTGCGGCCTTTGGCGACGCAGGCGGCCATAAGCAGTTGTTCGGTGGCGGTGACGCTGGCTTCGGGCAGGAAAATGTCCGCGCCGTGCAGGCCGCGGGGTGCGGCGAAGTCGTAGACGTGGTTTTCGGTGATTTCGGCGCCGAGGGCTTCCAGGCCGCAGAAATGGGAGTCGAGGCGTCGTCGGCCGATGACATCGCCGCCCGGCGGGGACATGACGGCGCGGCCGAAGCGGTGCAGGAGCGGCGCGGCCAGGAGGATGCTGGCGCGAATCTCGGCGCAAAGCGCGGACGGCAGACAATGACTCTTGAGGGCGGCGGCGTGGATCCGGAGGGTGCGGGCCGGCTTGTCCCAGGCCACGTCGGCGCCGATCTCGCCGAGGAGCAGGAGCAGGGTGCGGACGTCGCCGATATCCGGGACGTTCTCAAGCACAACCTCCGACTCGGTCAGCAGCGCGGCGGCCAGCATGGGCAGGGCCGCGTTTTTGTTGCCGGACGGGGTGACGCGGCCGGACAACGGCCGGCCGCCGGTGATTTCCAGGACAGGGTTCATGAGGGATGAATACGGCAGGGCGGAGGTGGGAAAATAGGAGGGGGCCGGTGGTGTGACCGGAATTTTCCACTATGGCCGGAACCGCCAGATAATCAACCGCGCCGGCCGGGAAAATTCGCGGCCGTTGTCGGGGGCACCGTTCGCGCGCCCCCGAACCCCCTTGGCGAGGGCCTCATATCAACGTTTTCTGCGCCGGCGAATTTCGCCACGCTGGGCATTTCTCAGATTGCGGGAACCCTGTTGTCATCCTATGTTTTTGCAGAAGGATCGTAAGACCGTTATTCCCCGTCCGATCCAGCCTGAGAAATCAAAAGTTTTATTGTTGATGTATATTACATCAGAAGTGCATCACTATTCCCTGTTCCCGGCCGGAGGCGCATTCATGAGTGTCATCACCATACATGCCCTTGAGCCGGGCGTTGAAAAACGGATTCGGGCACGGGCACAGAAACAACGCAAGAGCCTGAATCAGACGGTCAAGGAACTGCTCTCCGAGAGCGTTGGGGGCCGTGCACATGCACTGGCGGATCACCGGAGGGACTTTGCGGAGTTCACGGGTATTTGGACCGATGCCGAGGCGCGGGCCTTTGACGCCGCTATCGCCGATTTGGCCGATGTGAACGTGGAGGACTGGCAGTGAGGGCGGTTCTTCTCGATACCAACGCGGTTACGGCTCTGTTCCGTGGCGACCGGAAGTTGCTCGATGTTCTGGCCAAGGCGGAATGCGTTTATGCGTCTGTAATCATGATTGGCGAGCTTGAAGCCGGGTTTCGCGGTGGCAGTCGCTATGCCGAAAACCTGGCGGTTCTTGAACGCTTTCTCGCCAAACCAACCGTGGAAATCTTGGCGGTCAGTCGCGATACCAGTAATTGCTTTGGCCGCATCAAAAACACCCTCAAGGCGAAAGGCAATCCGATCCCTGTCAATGACGTGTGGTTGGCGGCCCAATGCCTGGAAACCGGAGCCGTCCTGCTTACCTATGACCAGCACTTTGGCGCTATCCATGGTCTGCGGGTGTGGCCGGAAGCACTCCCGCCGCAGTCGTGAGAAAACCCTGAACCTCGGCTGAATCCCGGAGACTCTCCCATGATCACTCGCCTTGCCCATATTTGTCTGCAAGTTAAAGACATGCCGCGGACCATCGCCTTTTACCGCGACGGCCTGGGCTTTCCTGTCGCCTTCACCTTCAAGAAAAACGGTCAGCTCAAGGGCGCCTATTTCGCCCTCGGCGGCCGCAGCTTCCTCGAAGTTTTCGAGATGGAGAAACCCGACGGCATCACCCATTTCTGCCTGGAGACCGACGACATCGACGGGTTCATCGCCAAGGCCACGGGCAAGGGCATTGCCTGCACGCCCAAGGAACTCGGCGGCTGCCAGACCTGGCAGACCTGGCTGCGTGATCCCGATGGCAATGCCTTCGAGATTCATCAGTACACGGAGCGCAGCATGCAGTTCAACGGTGGGGAGTGCGAGATCACCTGGCGGTGAGGGATTTGTCTATTTCAGGGAGTCCGCATGGATGCGAATCATGGTGAGAAACGGGAAACGGGCCTGTCCGTAAAGGGAACTTTTCTTTTTGCCGGCCTCCTTTTTCTCCCGTGTTTTTGGGTTTTGGCTTGGGCGGTGGCGCCTTCCGTAACGTTTCATGACAGTGGCGAATTTGTGCTTGCGGCCATTTCGGCGGGGATTTCCCATCCGCCGGGAGCCCCTCTCTGGACCCTTCTCGCTCATGGTTTTCTGAAATTGTTCAGCTTTGCCGATCCGGCGTACGGGACCAATCTTTTTTCCGCGTTTTGGGGTGCGGTGACACTGGCCTTGGCCGGGGTGTTGGCTGCGAACTGGGCAGGCAGGGTGTTCCCCCCGGTCCCGCGCTGGATCATGCTTTCCGGCGGGGTGTTGTCCGCCCTTACCCTGTTGAGATCGGCGGCCTTTATTGAACAGGCCACAACGACAAAAAACTATACGTTGAACACGGCGCTTATCGTCATTTTTCTGTTGATTGGCAATTTGTTTATGACGAACGGTCCGGTCTCGATGCGCCAATCCCTGGCCCGGTCCTTTTTTCTCGGCCTGACCTATGGAATGGCCGTTGGAAGTCATACATGTCTTATGGTTCTGGGGTTCCCGGCAGGGTTTCTTCTCTGCCGTGCGGCCTGCCAATCCACAAAGAAGAGTGCATGCACTTCCTTTGTGGCGGCGGGCGGTGGATTGCTGGCCGGGTTGAGCGTGTTTGCCTGGATCCCGTGGCGCGCCGCGACTCATCCGTTGCTGAACTACGGACACGTCGAGAATGCGAAAATCTTTTGGCGCTTTCTCAACCGCCAGCAGTTGACGCCGCGCGCTCTTGCTGACGTGCCCGCCGGCTTTATTCACGAATGGATAACGTCTTATGACTTTGGCGGTCAACTTGGCTGGTTTGGCGTATGTCTGGCGGTTGCCGGCTTGATCTGGCTTGCGCAACGGCGCCCCTTTCTTCTTCTCTGCATCGCGGCCATCCTGGTTCCCTATGCAGCGGGAATGTTACTCGGGCATCTGCATCAGGCGACCATCGGGATTCTCTACATTCGCCAATACGGAGTCTCAACCTTTCATCTGCCGATGTATCTGATCCTGTCGCTCGCGGCCGGTCTTGGCCTGGCGGGAATCCTTCACCGCCTTCAGCGAAGCACCCCGGCTGGTGCCCGCGCGGTCGCACTGGGGAGCCTGGTGCTGTCGGCGGGAGTTGCCTGGGGCGCGGTCGGAAACCAGTCCTTGAGACATTACGACGCGCCCGCCAGCCTGGTGCGCGCCGTGTTGGCGCCGATCCCCAAGGGTGCAATCCTTTTGCCGCATGGCGACAACCTGACCCATTTGCTCGCCTATGAGGCGTATGGTCCCCGCCAGGACCGGGAGCGCTGGGTGGCATATGATATTCCCCCGATTACCGCGGCCATTCAGCAGGCGGCCGACAGCGGCGGGGAATGGAGTGCGGCACTTCGACTCCGGCATCTGACGCAAGTCCTATGCAATCCTGTCACGCAACCGCTGACTCTTCCGCAACTCTCCGAAGCTCGCCTTCGGGAGTCCCCCGTGTTTACAGAATACTCCCCGGATTATCCTCTGTCGGCCCGCTGGTTGCTTCCTGCCGGGTTCCTTTTTGAAGTTAAAGATTCCCCCACCACAGATGATGAGGTGCGATGGGCTGAAGCACAATGGCGGCGCGAGCATCCCGCGGCATGGAAAACCCCGTCACCCCATGCAGACCGGATGGAGCGCGAGGCCTGGGCCTTGTTGTTTGTATCCCGGGGCGCGTTCTTTGCGGCGCGCGGCTTTTGGCCGGAGGCTGACGCCTCCTACCGGTGTGCGCTGGAGTGGTATCCCGCAGACGGGAATCTTTGGTTTTGTCTAGCGGACATCAAGGAGAAACGCGGTTTGATCGGTGATGCTGAACACGCCTATCGCCAAGCCCTCTGCTACGCACCTTACCAGGCGGGGATACGGTGGAATCTGGCGCTTCTGCTGGCAAACGAGGATGCCATGGCGTACAGGCAGGCCGTCGCGGCCGGGGTGCCGCCTGAGATCCGGGATCGGGCCCGGTTACCGCGACGCACGGGAATCCGGGAGCTTTTAGAGGAAGAGCACAGGCTCTCTCCCAACAAGAAGGAATTCCGGCGCGCCCTACAGGAATTCAGGGTATCCGAAAATCCGGAACCGTAGGCGTCGGGTCCGGGTTGCCGGCCGCGCGTACTCGTGATGCTGGCGATGACACGGCCCGGCCCGGAGTCCGCCCGGTGGCCGTGACCTGCTTGAGGTCTTTCAACCAGGCCTTGACCAGTAGACGTTCCGTCTTCGGCAGGATGCCGTGTTGAATCATGGCGTCATAGCAACGCAGGAGATTGGCGCCCACCGCTTCTGTTCCGGTTTCCAAAGACAGGCTACCTAGAAGTTGCGCGATTTGGCCATTGGCGACATAACCCGGCACTTCGTCTTGAAAATCTTGCAATAAATTGTGCGGGTTTCGTTGTTGCACCGCTTCGGCGGCATGAAAGGTGACGGCTCCTCCCAATGCCCACAGGCATCTTTGCGCCACAAAACTGCGCCAGATGTCCGTCATGCGAAAGGTACAGTAGCTGGGCAGGTACATCAGCGGATACGCTTCCGGCCACCACCACGTGCTTTGGCTGTTAAACGGACACCATACGCCGGACATTAGGGCGACGCTGGCTTTACGCCGAAACCGGAACGGTTTGTCCAGCACCAGCCGCCAGATGGCATCCACATCGGGGCTGCCGTCCACCAAGCCTTGTTGAATAGGGCTGAAGACCGGCTCTGCCCGGCCGCGGGAAGATTCTGCCGTTTTGGCTCTGGCTGTGATGTGCTCCAGGGGGAACCCGCGCGGCCAGATGAGATCCCCGCTGAAATAGCGATACACATTGTACCATTGCGGCCGGGTCACCCTTTTGGCCTTGACCGTACGGGCGCGGAGTTGCCAACCCGCTGCGGGGAAGTTGTCGTCGTCGGTTTCGTAAATGCATTCCGCGCCCCGGCTGACGGCAACCAGATACCCGAGGTTTTTACGGACGTAATGATTTTCGGGCAGAAGCTGTGGCAACTGCAGGGGAAGTTTGAGTTGGCGATCGAGCGTAAAGAGATCGGTGCCCGCCAGCGGGTATTCCCGCGGCCCTTTCCGGTCACCGAGAATTAGCAACGGGCTTGGCGCCGGCAGGGCATGCAGCGCGCGGCATAATTTTCTTACCGCAGGGGTCGGGGGGTGAATTGTCGTGATCACGGCATGGAAATTTGAAGCGCCCATGCTCAGTCCCCGGGTTTCGCGCGGTAGAGCGCCCACAGCACACGAATCGCTTCCAACAGACTGCTCCGCCCGACAGAATAATTGCGGTTCCGGTAGGTGATGGGGACTTCCATCCAGTTGAATTGATGCATGCGATAGCGAATCTCGGTTTGGAAGAAATTTGCCTTGCTGGTAACGCCATGCTTCAACACCTGCGACATTGCATTGCGGGTGAAACATTCAAAACCACTGGTCATGTCGGTCATCCGGGTTTTGAGCAACCAGTTTGCCAGGACGCTTCCGGCTTTGCTGATAAAGATCCGAGTCCACGGGCTGGCATGACAGCCTCCCGTCATGAACCGGCTGCCCCCGACATAATCAAAACCCGTCTCCATGCCGGCGATGAACTGTGGGATCTGTTCAGGCAAATGACTGAAGCCGCCATCCATTTCCAAAATCCATTCACAGCCGCCGTCGAATGCCGCCCGATAGCCGCGGAAGTATGCATCCATCACACCGCGGTTTTCGGGGGCCCAGATGAGAATTATGCGCGAATCCTCCCCGGCCGCGCAGGAAACCAGGTCCCGGGTGTGATCTTTGGACATGTTGTCCAGTACGCAGTACACCTGATCGTGAGGCTGCAAATGCCGCAAAATCCGCCGGAGCAACTCTCGGATGGTCGCCTCTTCATTGGCCAGAGGGATCGCGATGCCGAGCTTCGGTCGAGAGCTTGTGATGCGAGTATCTGGCAATGTGATGGGCACAGAAGATTTTTTCCCAATTTGGGACAACCCGGACATCGTTGTGGTGAAAGGGGCGAATCCGTTTCTTCTGCAATTTGAAAGGACCATCTGTCGTGAAATAAAAAGATCGATCAGCCGGTTACTTTTTCGGCATGGCGACGGCCGGGGGGCGGGGTTTGACGAAGACGGTGACCGGGGTGTCGACTGGCGGTTCCGGGTGTTGCTCGTTGATTACGAACTCATTTTCCACGTCCCCTTCCGGAACCGGCATGTCCAGCACAGTGGAACCGCTGGACCAGGTCAGGACCAAGTTGCCTTCCACGTCCGCATCGGGCACGCCGTTCTGGAAGGTGGTGCCGACGAAGACCCAGCCGACGCGTGTCATGGGGGCTTTTTTATTGTTGTTCAGGATCCAGTTTTCCACGGGTTCGCGGACGGTGCTTCCGTCTTTTTTCCGCCATTGCACGTCGAGGTCGAACAGGTCGCCCTGAGGTTGTTCGCGGCCGGAGAAGCGGATGCCGTTCTTCGCGCCCAGGAGGATGAGCAGCGTTTGCAGGTGGAAGGGGCGGACTTCAGTGCCGAGCAGGGATTCGTAGAGCCGGCCCTCGGGGGATTTGGCGATCAGGACTTCCACGATGCCGGTGGCGATCTGGATTTTGGCCGGGAAGGAGAGTTCCCGGGCTGCACGGTGCAGGGTGATGCCGCCCAGGCGGATATCGCCGTTGGGCAGGGCCTCCGGCATTTCCGGTTTTGCCGCGGGCGCGGTCGGCGCCGCGGCGGAGGCGGTGGCGGGGTCAGCCGGCGCCTGGCCGGTCGTGTCCTGGGCCCGGAGCAGTCCCGGAATGGTGATCAGGCCGAGAACGGCCGCTCCGAGCAGGGCGGGAATCACGCGGCGTCCCGAAGGAGTGCCACGGCAGGGCGGGAAATGGGTGGAAGCGTCATGTCTCATGGGGAAAATCCTTGGGCGGCGGCGGTCGGGAAGAATCCGGCTGGTACCCGTGCCTGCCGGTTTAATGTATGCCGCAGGCGGGGTTGCGCCATTGCAAACCCCGGAGCCGTGTGGTATATAACGAAACCAGGAAAGTTGCCGGAATGATTCATCAAAAAGCGTTCGCCCGCGAAATTACGCGAAAAGGCGTGAAAGAAATCATGGACTCTATTTCGCGATATTTCGCGTATTGAGCGGGGTAAAAAAGGGATTGGGGATCAAAAGAGTTGTCGATTTCGGTCTTGACATGAGGATGAACACATGACTACGGTCCCCGGAGGATTTACGCTCGGTTCCTACCTGGTCCACCGGTTGGAGGAAGCCGGAGTCGGGCATGTTTTCGGCGTGCCGGGCGATTATGTGCTGGATTTTCTGGATCAGATCACGCACAGCTCCCTGTGTTGGGTCGGGACCTGCAATGAACTGAACGCGGGCTATGCGGCGGACGGGTATGCCCGGCTCCATGGCCTCGGTGTGGCGGTGGTCACCTACGATGTCGGCGGGTTCAGCATCCTTAATGCCGTGGCTGGCGCTTATGCCGAGATGGTGCCGTTGGTGGTCGTCAGCGGCGCGCCGCCCGCACTCCGCCGGCAGACCGGGGCCATGGTGCATCACCTGACCTCGGATTACCGGCTGCAATTCGACATTTTCCGGAAGGTTACCGTGGACGCGGCCATGCTGATCGACCCGCAGACGGCGCCCGACGAGATTGACCGCGTCCTGGCCGCCTGCCTCACACACAAGCGCCCCGTCTACCTGGAATTGCCCATGGATATGGCCCAGATCGCCTGCCGTGCGCCGCAACCGCTGGTTTTGCTCCCGCCGCCGGCCTCCGACCCGGAGGCGCTGGCAGAATGTGTGGCCGAAGCCGCCCGCTGTCTTAATGCCGCCCGGCATCCCGTGGTGCTGGCCGGGGTGGAGCTGCCGCGGTTCGGCCTGGCGGAGGCGGCCCTGCGGATGATCGAAAAGGTGGAACTGCCTTATGCCACCATGGTCAGCAGCAAGTCGGCTCTGCCGGAACTGCATCCGCAATTCATCGGCCTCTACCAGGGGGGGCTGAGCCGCGACGACGTGCGCCAGGAGATCGAGTCGGCGGACTGTGTGCTTGCCCTGGGGGTCTGGATGACCGACCTCGACACCGGTGGGTTCTCGGTCAAGATCGAGCCGGGCCAGCTTATCTCGGCCAACAACGGGTCGGTCCGCATCGGTTTTCACCGCTATCCTGGCGTGCGGTTGACCGATTTTCTCGCGGCGCTGGAACCGGCGCTGACCCCGCGCACGTTCACCGACTCCCACCCCCGGCAGCCGATGCGGATGAAAAGCTGTTTTGATTCACAGCCGGAAGCCCCGCTCACGGTCCGCCGCTTTTTCACGCGCCTGGACAGTTTCCTCAACGACGACATGATCCTGCTCGTTGAGCCCGGCGATGCCGTGTGCGCGGCGCCTGACCTGTACATTGAGGAGCCGGAGAACTTTATTGCCCAGGCCTATTACCTTTCCATCGGCTACTGCACCCCGGCGGCGCTCGGCGTTTCCCTGGCCCGGCCGCACAAGCGGGCGGTGGTGCTGACCGGCGATGGCGCGTTCCAGATGACGGCCCAGGAGGTTTCCACGTTCCTGCGGCAGAATTGCCCGGCCATTTTCTTTGTGCTTAACAACCGTGGCTACATGATCGAGCGCAAGCTCCACGCTGACGGCCTGTACAACGACATCGGCAATTGGCAGTATTCCCGGTTGCCGGACGTATTCGGCGCCGGCGCCGTCACCCGGCGCGTCACCACGGAAGGCGAACTCGAAGAAGCGCTGACCGCGGCCCTGACGGAACGCCACAAATTCATTTTCATTGAATTGTGCGTCCCCGACGGCGACTGCTCCGTCGCGCTGGACGCGCTCGGCGAAAAATTCCGCGCCATGTCAGCCCAAAAACGGTGAACCGCCGCGACGGCGGTTCAAAAAGCCGGAAAATAGTTTTACTGTCGTCCGTCTGCGGTTCTGTGACGGAGATGATCGCGAATGCTGGTTGAACAAGGCTTTCAGCCTTGACGGGTTTTGTTGCTTTAACCTGGGGCGTTGCCCCAGGCTAAGTTGATGCTGCCCCTTTGGGGCGAGAGCCTTCGGACAATACCCGGCCTTGGGGGCGACAGCCTTCGGATCGTTCTGACCGCCCCAAGGGGGCATTTCAACCTAGCCTGGGGCAACGCCCCAGGTAAAACGGGGAAAACGCCATCAAGGCTGAAAGCCTTGCTCAACAACGCTCCGAATTTTACCCTTGCTCGATTCATGCGGCTCCTGCAATTGCTCCTGTAACGCTTTAATCCCAACCGCTAATAAACGCCAATGAATGCGAATAGTACATACGCCGTCATATACAGGGTTACTTCGCGGGTTTCAGAAACCAGGGCCGGGCATAGGGGTCAGTCTTGAAGAAGGTCAGGAGCAGGTTCGCTGCCTTCTGACGTCCGGCCGGGCTCGGGTGGGTGCCGTCGCCGGGGGAGAGGTCGGAGCGCTGCCAGGTCAGGCCGTCGGCCTGGCGCGGGGTGGTGCCGTCCGCCCAGAAATACGGTCCCCACAAAAGCAGGGGCGCTTTTACCGTGCCCAGAGCGGAGTCCCAGTTTAATTCCGGCTGGCGGGCGAGCTGTCCCAGAATCAGCCAGCGCACGACAAATGCGCCCTCATAGGCGTACGGTTCGGGATTGAGGTTGCTGGACGCGTAGCCGCCGTAGATGCGGCTGCCCAGATAGGCGAGCCGCAGGTTGGGGAAGTGCTCCTTCGCGAGCTGGAGAACCTTGACGGTATCGCGTTCGAGCTTTTTCCCGTGCTCGCTCAGTTCCCCCTGCGGCCGGACATTGGCCAGCTTGATCCAGGCGACCTGTACCTGGCGCGGCGTGACCCCGGCCGCCTGCAAGCGCCGTTCCGCTTCCTGCCAGGGTCTGGCCTGCTGCGGTTTGGCATCCTGCGTGCCGGCCCACTGGGCCATGGCCATGCCGCCCTGGGCGCCATCGACGATGGTCAGGAGCGGCGATTTTTGCGGATCGGCGTCGGCCAGCGGCTTGAACGCGGAAAATTCCATGGTGGCGTTGGACATGCTGAGGGAAATGAAGACGATTCGGCCGGTGGCGGTGGGCCTGCCGTCCGCGTCCAGCGGTTGGATGGCGGCCAGTTCTTGCTGCGCCGCCGCCTGGAGCGCCGCCGGCGGCGCGTTGCTGCCGCCGCCATACAAGCCGCCGTCCTCGCCCTTGTAGCGGTCGGCCGCCGTCATGTCCGGGAGCGGCTTGAGGCCGGTCGTGTCCTTGCCGGCCGGAGCCTGTTGCGGGGCACCGCCGGCCGCGTTCGGGGCCTGGCCCTGCGTCTGACCGTTACGTTTTTGAAATTCCTGGCGGGCGCGGTCCAGGTATTGCTGTTCTTCAGGCGTCAAGGGCTGTTGGGCCCGCTGTTTTTGCATGAGCTCCCGGGCACGGTTGAAATCAATGGCCCCTGCGGGCGTGGGTTCGGCGCCGTTCAGCGCCGCTCCGGCCAACAACCCGATGACGATGGAGGCGACCGCAATTCGGATCGTGTAACGCAGCATGATCTGGTCTTTCTGATTCCAATTACAGATGCTTTATTGGCCCGCAAGAACGCAAAGATCGCAAAGAAATTCCGTTCCTTCTGGGATCGCCGAGCCCCAGCTCGGCGAGAAGTTGCCGACATCCTCGTTGTCCAATTTCAACCTGAGTGGAATCAAGATGATAGACTTTCCGAGTCTGATGTGCAATTCACCGGAATCATGAAGAAGAGCCGCCAGCCGATCGCAATGGTCAGCCGCAAGCCACTTGTCGCAGGGGATCCAGCCATCATTGGGATTCAGAATTCGGTACGGGGCCTGTAGGGGAAGATTGGTGCAAAAAACGCGACAAGCAGGGCGAGACTGCCGACCACAATCTCCGTGGTCGCGATAAAAGCAACGTTTTGTGCGGTCGCGCGCGGAGTGGCTTCCGTTACGGGACGAGTTCCTTGGGGTGGCCTCTTGTCCATCGCCATCAGGCTAAGGGGCTATGGAGCATGGCTCCTGCCTACATTTTTCCTCATGAACGTCGAACATTCAACGTCGAACGTCCAACCTCGAACAGAATGAAATCACCCGAGTCGGGCCCGGCGTCCGTCAGCCGCCGGGGTGGAAGAGGCGGTGGAAGAAGCCGCGTACGCCGCTGGGTTTGACCACCGACGGGTCCGTGCCGGAATAGGTGGCGGAGCCGTGGTGATGATGGGCGTGCTGGGTTTTTTCCACGCTTTTGGCGGCATCCCCGGCCAACTTGTCATAGCGCTTTTCGTGAAGTTCGGCCGCGACGTCGGTGACGGTCTGCTGGAGGAGGTCGCCGACCCCTTTGTCACTGAACAGGAGCAGGGTGCCGCCGATGGCGATGCGGTCGTCAAAGCGCAGGATCATCTTCTTGGCCAAGGACTTGCTGTTGAGGAGGGTGCCATTGGTGCTGCCCATGTCCTCAATGGCAAAGTAGGTGCCTTCCTTGACGATGCGGCAGTGGACGCGGGAGGCCTTGCGGTCAAAGAGAATGATCTGACATTCTTTGCCGCGTCCCAGCAGATTGGCTCCCTGCATGAGGGCAAACTCGTCGCCGCGATTCATTCCGCTGATGCAGATCAGCTTGGCCATGCCTTCCATCTCCGTCAAGGGCGGGAACCGCGTTTTTCCATATCCGTCGCTGAGAGACAACGGAATATACTGGAACGGAGGGACGGGTGCAACCGCCTCCGGGCGGCAATGGACGGATTATGGTATGCGTGCGCGATTCGGCCGTCGGGAAGGTCCCGGCGCCGGGCCCGGAGTCTGACGACGTTTTGCCGTATCGAGAACCCATCCCGCCGCGGAACTGGTGGCTGCCGGTTTTGGCCGCCTTCCTGCTGCTGTACCTGCCGTTTTTGGGGACGCGCGAGCTGCAGACCTCCGAGGCCTTGCTGGTCGCCGCTTCCCGGCAGGCGCCGGGCTGGGCGGGCTGGATGATGCCGGCCCGGAGCGGTGGCGAGCTGGGAGCTTCGATCATGCCGTTGTGCGCCTGGCCGGTGCAGGCGGCAGAGGGATTGGGGTTGCCGGTCGAGTGGGCGGTGCGACTGCCGGCGGTGGCGGCCGTCTTGGCCCTGGCGGGACTCTGTGGCGTCATGGCGGCGCGGGCCGGCGGACATCTGGCCGGCGCGGTGGCGGCGGCCTGCTGTCTGGCCACGCTGGGAATGCTGCGTGAAGGGCGTTGGGGGGCGCCAACCGCGGCGCCGATCGCCTTCCTGATTTCGGGCGCCTGGTTTCTGTGGTACCGGTTCGGGCGGATTCGCAAAAACTGGGGTCTGGCCTGGGTGGCGGGCACCGGATTGACGCTGGCCGCTTTTTTTGTCGCGGGGCCGGTGGTGTTTGTCTGGTTTTATTTGCCGTTGGTTTTTTTGCGTCGGCCGTTGCGGATCTGGCCGCGTTTTTGGGTGTGGCCGCATCTGGTGATGATGGCGGTGGCGGCTGTCCTGGTCTGGGCGTGGCTCTGGGTTGGCGGCGGGGAGGGTGGACGGAATGCGGTGGGGATCCCGGCGTGGCTGCCGTGGCCGGGCGCGGCGGGCACGGGATTTTTCCAGCATCTGGTCACCTATCCGTTCCGGTGTGCCTGGATGCTGCTGCCCTGGGCGCTGCTGGCCTGGCCGGGGTTTTGCGTGGCCTTCCGGCGGGTGGAACGCACCCCGATTTTCTGCCGGTACCTGCGGACGCTGGTGCTGGTCCCGTGGCTGGCCGGCTGGCTGCTGCCCTGGATTAGTCCGGAGGCGCTGTTGCCGGCGCTGGGGCCGCTCGCGGTCCTGACCGGTCTGCACACGGAAATTCTGCTGCGCCGGCACCATGACGCCCTGCACCGGCTTATTCCTGTGCCGGCCTGGATTGCGATCAGCGTCGGGACGCTGCTGCTGCTGCTGCTGACCCTGCACGGCACCGGGCTTGGCGAATTCGCCGGCCTGACTCCCGGCGCCTCCTCCGGCGTGGCGGCCGCGGCCGTTGGCGCCATGGTTCTTGGCGGGATGGTGTTACGCTGGCAGAAGCAGCGTCCTCCGGCGCCGTATTGGTCGCGCCTTTTGTGGGGGATGACGGCCGCCGCCCTCGCGGTGCAGGCCTTCCACCCGGTTTACCGGAGCCTGTTTTCCGACCGTCGCGCCGCGACCGCCGCGGATCTGGCGGGCGGCGTACCGGTCGGGGTCTGCATCTATGACCTGAACGAATTCGCGCTGCCGGTGGAAACGGTGTATCTGGACCGCCCGGTGCTCCGCCTGCAAAGCCCCGCGGAACTTCCGGCCAGGGCGCCGGTAGTGTATGTCCTGGCCGGCGCGAAGCCGCCGATCCTGGAAACTCGGCAGTGGGAGGCGGCCGGTGTGACTGTGGATGCACGACAAAAGTATCGCGCCGTCTGGCGCTGGTTTCCCGAGCCCGGCCGGATCTTCCGGGTTGAACGGCAGCCTGCTCCCCTCAACGGCGCGGCCGGTACGGTCCGTCTTCATCGCGGCACGCTCAAACCGTCCGCGGAACAAATTTTCCCGGTCGTGCCGGCTCCGTCCGTGCCGCCGGCGTCGCTCTGAACCTGAAAGGTTGTGATCCCGATGGATTCCGTCAAACGCCTGTGGAAAGACCTGACGCCGGAAGCGCAGACCGCCTGGCTGGCCGCCCACGGGGAACCGGCCTATCGTCTGAAGCAGATCCGGGAATGGCTCTGGGTGCGGCGCGCCGTCACTTTCACCGAAATGTCCAACCTCCCGGTCGCCATGCGCATCGCGCTGGATGCGGAGTTCGCGGCCTTCTCCCTGAACGTCCTGGACACGCAGAAGGCCGGGGACGGCACGCGCAAATTCCTGTTCGGGCTGGTGGACGGCACGACGGTCGAGGGTGTGCTTGTGCCCGCCCCGCGGCGGAACACGGTCTGCGTCAGCACCCAGGTCGGCTGCCCGGTTCGGTGCGTGTTCTGCGCCAGCGGCCGCGGCGGCTTTGTCCGCAACCTGACCCCGTCGGAAATCGCGGATCAGGTGCTTTTTGCCTGCCGCGAGCTCGGCGAACGCGTGAACAATGTTGTGGTCATGGGCATGGGCGAACCGCTGCTTAACCTGGATAATCTTTTGGTCGCGCTGGAGATCATCGGCGACCCGGCCGGCCTGGGCCTCGGCGCGCGTCATGTCACCATCTCGACCAGCGGTATTGTGCCGGGCATCCGCCGGCTGGCGGAGCAGGAGAAGCAGTGGAACCTGGCGCTGTCTCTGCATGCCACCGACGACGAGGCGCGGGCCCAGATCATCCCCGAAGGGCACCGGTTCCCCCTGGAAGAGGTGCTCGCCGCCTGCCGCGACTACCGCGAAAAAGCCGGGCGCATGGTCACCCTGGAATACGCCCTGATCCGCGGCATGAACGACAGCTCCCAGGAAATCCAGCGTCTGGGCGCCATCGCCAAGGATCTGCGGGCCAAGGTGAACCTGATCCCCTGCAACCGCATCGGCGGCAAGCTCGTCCCGCCTGACCGCGCGGAAGTCCGGCGCATCAGCGACCAGCTCGACCGCCTGGGAGTCCAGGTCTCCGTGCGCAAGGAAATGGGCGCCGACATTGACGCCGCCTGCGGTCAGCTCCGCAGCCGGTATGAAACCAAGCCCGGGGCAATCCCTGCCGCGGAGGAGTGATCCCCATGAATCGTTTTCGTGAAGCCATGAAGGAACTGTTGGCCACCGCACCTGTGATCGGGCTGGCCGAGCGGGATCTGTACCGTATGCTGGGCGTCAAGGGACGCCATGCGCGGGCCTGTCTCCAGGAACTGGAAGTCCTGGCCGCGGAAGGCGGCGCGCACAAAGGGCGGGGCGGCCGTTGGCACGCCGGTGCCGGACGCGACTCCGGCCGTAATCCGCAACCAGGAACCAGGGCAGGGGGCAGGATTCCCCCTCTCCCAAGAAGGGGGCAGGATGCCCCCTCTCCCAGGGGGGCCGGACGCTCTTTCTCACAACCCGCCACCCGCAACCCACAATCCTCACAACCCGCCACGCCCCCCGCCACCCTAGAAGGTGCGCTCGTGGTCACGGCCGGCGGCAGCGGGTTTGTCAGCCGCACGGATGACGGTCCGGATCTTTTCATTCCGCCGCAGTACCTGCTCGGCGCCATGTCCGGCGACTACGTTCAGGTTTGTGTCACCGAGCCGGACAATCCCAAGGGGCCGGCCGGCCGCATCACCGCCATTCTCCGCCACCGCCAGGAAGCTGTGGTCGGAGAATGCCGCCGGGAAAAGGGACGGATGGTATTCCGTCCGCTGCGCCGCGACCTGCCGGAATCCATCCCGCTGACCGCTGTGCCCAGGGACACTCCGGCTCCCGCCGCCGGCAACTGGTTCGCCGGCCGCCTGGTCCGCCCGCAGCCGGGCGCTGCCGGCCCCGCGGAACTCCGGGTCGAAGTGCTCAATCCCATCGGCCGTATTGATTCCGTGGAGCATACGCTGGACGCCGTCATGGAGGAGTTTGGCATCCCCGCCGGGTATTCCGCGGGCGACGCCGCCCGCGCGGACCAGCTCCGGCCGCGCCCCGACCTGCCCATTGAAGACCTCACCGGCCTGGATGCCTTCACCATGGATCCGGTTGACGCCAAGGATTATGACGACGGCCTGTCCGTGCAGCCCGGGTCCGGGCCGGATCGCATCCTCGTCGGCATCCACATCGCCGATGTCGCCGCCTACATCACCCCCGGCAGCTGGCTCGATGCCGAGGCGGCGCGCCGCGGGTTCACCTCCTATCTGCCCGGCCGGACCATGCCCATGCTGCCGCACACCCTTTCCGGCGACCGCTGCAGCCTGGTCCCGCACGAGCCGCGTCTGGCCCACACCGTGTTCATCGAGTTTTCCCGGAAAGACGGCAAGCCGCTTTCCTACCGCCGTTGCCACGGCTGGATCCGCTCCCGGGCGCGGTTGACCTACGAGGAAGGGCAGGCGTTCATCGACGGCCAGCCCCATCCGAAGTGGCCCGCAGGCGTCATTCACGCCATGACGGAACTTGCCGCCCTGGCCCGGGTTTTGCGCCAACGCCGGGGAGAGCTTGAGCAGTACGTCGATCTCGCCGCGCCGGAATTTCGCATCCGTTGCGGCGGCCAGCCGCTGCGCGTCCTGGCGCTGGAGCGGAAAGAGCCGATCGAAGCCAACACTCTGATCGAAGAATACATGCTCGCCGCCAACGCCGCCGTGGCCGAGGAAACCGCCCGCCGCCGCCTCCCGTCCCTCTACCGCGTTCATGACGCGCCGGATCCCAAGGACCTGGAGCAGTTCCGCGGCTGGTTCCACGACACCTTCGGGGAAACCGCGCCGCGCTTCCACGGCCGGGCCTCAGTCAACGATTTCCTGCACGGAGTCATCGGCGGCGACGAAGGGATGCGGACGCTGGTTATGCAGGAATTCCTGCGCAGTCTTCCCCGGGCCGCCTATTCCGCCAAGGTCCAGCCGCATTTCGGCCTGGGCAAGGCCTGCTACAGCCACTTCACCAGCCCGATCCGGCGGTATGCGGACACCCTGGTGCACCAGCAGCTCACCGCCGCCGACACCCGGACGGAACACCGCCCCGCCGCCGAAATGACGGCCCAGGCCATCACCGTTTCCGAGACCGAGGAAAAGACCGATTCCGCCTATTTCGCCTGCGCCGACCGCCTCAAACTGCATTTCCTCCGTGACCGTCTGGCGGAGAGGCCGGACCTGGTCCTGGACGGACTTGCCTCCCGCCGCACCGCCGACGGTTTGCTGGTTTATATTTCCTCTCTTTCCCTGATGGGGCTCGTGCCCGAAGGCGGCGGCCGTCTGCCCGATTGCGGCGCCAAGGTGCAGGTGCGTCCGGAAACGCTGGATCCAGTCCGCGGCCGCTTGGAACTGCGTCTGGTCGGAGAGCAGACCGAATCTCATCAGGGCCGGAATCGCCGGTCACGGGAATGGTATAAGTAGGCAGAATCGGGCAGCCAGTAGTTAGTAGCTAGAAGTTAGTAGGTAGAAGCTAGAAGGGGTGATCCCATGACATTTCCCGTTATTCTGAATTCCAGAGTTTGACTTCCCTCTACTGACTACTGACTACTGAATTCCCTGAAATTCACGATTTTCTCAGAGACTCTTTCTTCAACTAACGAGGTGACGACGTGCTGACGCTGCTCCTGGGTTTTCTCGGTTTTCTCATCCTTTCCGCCGTCGGCCTGGTCTGGCCCGGCCGCGAGCACTGGGCTTGGATCAGCCTTCTCGGCCTGGTGGGGTTTATCGGCACCGTGGTGCCGCTGAATCTCTGGATCAAGAAAAAAATGGAGGCGGTCTTCGCCCGCATGCAGAAGGTGCTGCTAGATTCCCGCGACCAACTTTACCGCAACATGAACCAGATGCAGAAGGGGTTTTCCGGCAGCCCCAAGGCGATTCAGGCGCTGCTCGAAAAGAAGCAGGGCGCCTCCATCCAGGAAGCGTTGGCGGTGCTGGACGACATCCGTCCCTTGCAGAAATGGAACCTGCTGGCCGAACGCCAGGCCAACACCGTCCGCGCCCAGCTCTATTTCCAGCTCAAAGACTTTGCGAACGCCGATCGGTACCTGAAGAAATGCTTCATCCTTGATCCGTTCACCACGGCCATCCGCCTGGTTCGCCTGTACGAAACCAACACCGCGCCTGCCAAGCTCGACAAGGCGTTCACCAAGGCCCTGGCCCGGTTCAAGAAATCCAAGGACGCGCCGATTCTCTACGCGCTCTATTCCTGGATCCTGGTCAAGAAAGACCGGGTGCAGGAGGCCATGGAGCTTCTGAGCACGGCCAAGGACACCACCGGGAACGAGTTCCTCAAGGCGAACTGGGAGCACCTGGCCAACGGCCGCGTCCGGCAGTTCTCCAATTCCGGTTTCGCTGAAACCTGGTACGCGTTGCACCTCGAAACGCCTAAGATGAAGCAGGAACGCCGCCAGCAGCCGATGTACCGGTGAGGCGGTAGTCGGCACCGATGCGCAGCATCTTTGGAGTGCGGTGGCTCGATACCGCTTTCCCCGGCGGCGGAGCCGCCTGTCCCGCGCACGGTCCAATCCCCACATCCGGGCCGAAAGACGGAATTTGTGAGCAGAAGGCCGGTTCCACCGGCGGGAAAAGCGGCGTCCAGCCGCCGGCACTCCAAAGCGGCGCGACGCCGCAGCAACTACCGATAGGGTTTTGTCATGACTTTTTCCCCCGCCCGGATTTTTTCCGACTACATGGTTCTGCAGCAGGGCCTGCCCGTGCCGGTGTGGGGCACCGCGGCACCTGGCGACACGGTTACCGCCGCCTTTGCTGGCCAAGTCAAAACGGCACAAGCCGGGACCGACTCTAAATGGCTGCTCCGACTCGATCCGTTGCCGGCCAGCGCCGAACCGCGTACCCTGGTCCTTTCCACGATGGCAGGCGGTCGGGCGGAATTCCGTGACGTCCTGGTCGGTGAGGTCTGGATCGCGGGCGGCCAGTCGAACATGGGTTTCATCCTGGCGGACGCGGAGGGCGGCGCGAACGAAGCCGCCCACGCGGAGTTTCCGCTCATCCGCTGTCATTTCGTCCCCCGGATTCCGTACCCGGGTGCGGAACTGGAAGAACCCGGCAAGTATGCGCTGGACTACAGGTGGAAGCCCTGCCTCCCGGAACATGCCGGCGGCTTTTCCGCCGTGGCCTATTACTTTTCCCGCGACCTGGCCCGGACGCTGAACGTGCCGGTCGGCATCGTGGACTGCAGTTGGGGCGGGACTTCCGCGTCCTGCTGGATGAGCGAGGCGGCGCTGGAGGCCGATCCCGACCTCCGGGTGTATCTCGACGAATACCGGGAGATCCTCGCCCGCCTGGATCGCCAAACCTATGAAAACAACTGCCGGGCCTATCAGGAGAAGGTCGCCCGGTACCAGGAGGTCGCGGACGCGCTCCGGCGCGCGGGCCGCCCCGGGGAGGAGGCGGCGGAAACCGTCGGCCCGTATCCCTGGCCGCCGCCGGCCGGACCGCTCAATTTCCTGAGCCCGTGCAACCTGTATCACTCCATGCTGCGGGTTATCCAGCCGTTTGGCGTCAAGGGCGTGATTTTCTACCAGGGCGAAAGCGACGTGGCCAAGTCGGCGCTCTACGCCCGGCTTTTTCATGCCATGATCCAAAACTGGCGCGCGGACTGGAACCGATCGGACCTGCCGTTCTTGTTCGTCCAGCTCTCCGCGTACGCCGACGGGGCTCCGGACAGCGAGGCGTGGGCGTTGCTTCGCGAGCAGCAGCAACTCGTCGCTCGGACTGTGCTTCGCACCGCCATGGCCGTGAGCTATGATTGCGGCCATCCGACCAATATCCATCCGCCCCGGAAAGCGCCCGTCGGCGCGCGCCTCGCCCGTCTGGCCCTGGTCCATGAGTACGGCCGTACGGACGTCGTCGCTTCCGGTCCCGAGTTCCGTGGTATGATCGTGCAGGGAAACCACGCGATCCTGACCTTCGGCCACGCTGAGGGCGACCTGACTGCGACCGGCGGCGAACTGAAGGGGTTCACGGTCTGCGGCGAGGACGGCCGGTTTGTGCCGGCCGCCGCACGGATCCGCGACGCTGGTACGGTTGAAGTTTCCAGTCCCGCAGTCTTCCGCCCCGTCGCCGTGCGTTACGGTTGGGCGAACTACGCGGAGATCACCCTGGCCAACGGCGTCGGCCTCCCCGCCGCCCCGTTCCGGACGGATGCGCCGGCGGTGGAGCCGCCCCCGGGAACGCGGTCAGAATGTTCCATCCCGGAGGGATGCCAGCCGGTAGCCAGTGGTTGAGCGAGGCCCGGCGAGCGACACCACCGGTTTGGACGTCCCCCTGACGAATGCACCCCGGCAGGGCATGCGCGTCAACTTAAGGAAAAAAATCGAACGTCGAACATTCAACATTGAACGTTGAACGTCGAAGGAAAACCCGGTCGGTTTGAGCTTAGATTTATCGCATGACTTCCAATTCGACGTTGGA
>CAITSE010000133.1 GCA_903894975.1 uncultured Lentisphaerota bacterium | reverse complement strand
GGGCTTATGCTCCCGCTTCGTTGCGGGTCATGGCGGGTTGGAGGCCGGACTGGGGCAGGTAGGCGTTGGCGGCGCGCAGGGTTTCGACCAGGCGGTCGGTGCGCAGGGTGTTGGCGGTTTCGGCATGCTTCAGGCAGAGCCACGCGGCGGCGCCCGCGGCCTGGCCCATCATGGAAGCGGCCGGCATGACTCGGATGGAGCCGTGCACCATGACATCTGATGAATTGCAGCGGCCGGCGACCCATAGATTCTTCCAGCCCTTCGGCACGATGATGCCGTAGGGCAGCCCGAACCATTCGCCCTCTTTCAGGCGGCCGGTGTCGCTCATTTCCTTGGAGAACCTCTGGAACTCCTTGTCCGAGCAGTCGCGGACGTGGATGTCGACAAACTTGTTGAACACCCCGATCTGGTCCGGGAACGAACGCCGGGCCTGGTAGTCGGCAAAGGTCAGGTCGTACTCGCCCACAATCCGCCGGGTTTCCCGCACGCCCATCAGCGCCGCCGTGGTCACCAGCTCCAGGTTCTCGCAGCCGGGAATGTACTTGCGGTAGAACGAGACATACTCGCGCACCAACCGCCGGCCGAGCATCATACCTTCCGTGCGTCCGGCGGCTTTCAGCGGATCTTTGTGGAAAAGATGGCCGCCGTTGAGGTACCCGAGTCCTTCCCCGACTTGCGACAGCCCCGGCAGGTGCCGGTCGGGCTGGGTGAAATGCCCGTTCTCAACCGCCTCAAAAATCTTCCGGTATTGCAGGCCGTGGTCGACCCGCGCCCAGTCGATCCCGGCATGAAGCGAGCAGAGTGTGCCGGGCATGAATTCCGGGTTGGTCCGGCACGGGACGCCGCAATAGTTGGCCAGCACCGCGTCGCCAGTGCAATCAATGAACATGCGGGCCGGAATGTAACGAAGCCCTTCGATGTTGTGGACGATCACGCCCTTCACTTGATTCGCCTCGGCCTCGGCGGCGACCAATGTCGTGAATAATCGCACCTCCACGCCTGCGGCGACCAGCAGTTCGTCCAGCAGGAATTTCAGACTTTCCGCCCGGAACGGAGTCCAGCAGTGATACCGCTTCCGCCAGAAATCGGGGGTCACCTGCGGCGGCAGTTCGCCACGCTTGTACAACGCCTCCACAATCTCCAACATTATGCCGCCAACCAGGTTCCGTTCGCCGTTGGCCATGGGGTCGAAGGCTGTCACCAGTCCGGACGTGCCCATGCCGCCGAGCGCGCCGGTCGCCTCCAGGAGCAGCACCTTGGCGCCCAACCTGGACGCCGCCAGAGCGGCCGCCGTTCCCGCCGGCCCGCCGCCGGCCACCACGATGTCATAGGTCGGATCCACGGAAATTTCGCGGGTGAAGGCATGTGTCTTCATGGCTTGATCCTTTGCGGGTGGGTGATTGAAACATTACTAGCCCGGCCAAGCCGGATTGCCGGTCAGAGACTGATGGTTCGCCCAAACGTGCCGGGAGGCTTCTTCCGGCGCGATTTTTTTGACCCGGGCGAGTTCGTCGAGGACGAGGCGGACATGGGCGGGGGCGCATTCTCCGCCCCGGTGCGGCGCCGGGGCCAGGTCGGGGGAGTCGGTTTCGGTGAGGATGCGGTCCCACGGGGCATAAGTGGCGGCCTCACGCACCCGGTGCGCCTCCGGCCAGGTCAGGGGGCCGCCGAAGGAGAGGAACAGGCCGGCGTCGAGCAGACGTTGGGCGAGCTCGGGGCTGCCATTGAAGAGATGGCAGACACCGGGGATGCAGCCGGCGCCGAGCTGTTTCCAGATGGGCAGGAATTCGTTCCAGCTCTTGCGGTTGTGCAGAATGACCGGCAGCTTCAGTTCCACGGCAACGGCAAGCTGGGCGGTAAAGGCCTCGATCTGGAGGTCCCGGGGCGGCGAGTCCGGCCAGAAATCCAGACCGATCTCACCGACGGCGCGGCAGGCGCCAGGCGCGGCGAGCAGGGCGGCGCGCAACCGGCCCGGAACGTCCGCCGTCCATTCCGTCTCCAGAAAGAACGGGTGCAGGCCGAGGGCGGCACGGATCTCCGGGCGCTCCGGCGTGGCTGGACCAGCCAACGCCATCAGGAATGGCCACTCGGCAACGTGGGCGGCATTGGCCAGGATGCGACGGACTCCGGTTGCCGCAGCCTCGCGCAAAAGCCCGTCTAGCCGCTCCCGCACCCGTAAGTCCGCCAGATGCGCATGAATGTCGCAAAAACCGTCCATGTCCCCAATGTAACCCGCAGATGCCCAACCGGCAGAGTCGGAGAGATGGCATTCTCCCATCTCTCCGAACCTCTCTGGAGAGGGTGTCGGGGGATGGGAGGATGCCATCCCCTGACTCCGCCGATTGAGATCGGGGTTCCGGGGGGTACGTTGATGGGGCCTTGCCCTGTGTCCCATGTTGGTTCATGCCATGTCTGATTTTTCCCTCATGACGTCTGACCGCGACCGTCGCGACGTCACCTATTTTTACGAGCGCCTCCGGGCCATTGCCTCCGGCATCCTGGAAACGGCGGGTGGGACGTTTCTGCTGCTCATCGTTGTGCAGGAACTGCATGGTGGGGCCACCACCAAGTCGGTGGTGGTGGCAGCGTCGAATGTCGGGCTGTTGCTGACGCCGCTGGCGGTGACCTGGGTCTTACGCCGGCGCTGGCGGCTTTCGGCCACCCTGTCCATCAGTTCCCTGATTTCCGCCGCCAGTTTTCTGGTCATGGCGCTGATTCCGGACACCCGGGTTTTTGTGGTCGGGGCCGTGATTGCGCTCGGCGTCGGCGCGGCCTTCATCCCGCTGTTCACCCAGCTTTACCAGGAGAACTATCCCGAACGGGAGCGCGGGACGCTTTTCTCCCGCGCCATCATGATTCGTGTGATCGCCGCCATGATCTTCGGCTGGCTGGCGGGATGGCTGCTGGAGAGCGGCGTGGTTTCCTACCGCTGGCTGCTGGTGGGGTTTGCTGCGGCCTCCCTGTTCAGCGCCTTCTGTCTCCGGCGCTGTCCCTCCGGCCCGCTCCGGGAAACCGGCAACAGCCATCCCTTCCGCGCCTTCCGGCATCTGGTGCACAACCGCCTCTTCCGTTGGACGATGATGTGCTGGATGCTGGTCGGTTTCGCCAATTTGATGATGCTGCCACTGCGCATTGACTACCTGGCCAATCCCAAGTACGGGTTGTGCCGCGGCGCCGCGGAGATCGCGCTGCTGGTCGTGGTCATTCCCAATGCCGTCCGGTTTGTCCTCAATCCGATGTGGGGCTGGTTGTTTGACCGCATGAACTTCTTCACCATGCGCATCACCATCAATCTGGCGTTTGGCATCGGCATCCTCAGTTTTTTCACCACCGGCTCGCAGGCGGGATTGTTGCTGTCCGCCGTGGTCATGGGCGTGGCCAGCGCGGGCGGCGACGTGTCCTGGAGCCTGTGGGTGACCAAGGTGGCGCCGCCGGAGGATGTGGCCGACTACATGTCGGTGCATACCTTTTTCACCGGGTTCCGCGGTGTCATCGCGCCGTTCACCGCTTTTCAGTTGGCGGCGCACCTGCCCCTGTCCATGCTGGGCTGGATCAGTTTCGCCCTGATCCTGGTGGCTTCGGTGATGCTCCTGCCCGAACTCAAGAACGGGTTCGACCTTCGCGCCCGCCCGGCGGCGGCGCCGCCCGCGCCCGGGCCGACGGAGGATGAATAAAGGCCTGCGAACCGGTTTTGAACAGAAGCTCGCAAAGGTCACTAAGGGTTTTCCCATCCAACAACTTGCGTACCTTTGCGGTCTTCTGTTCAAAACACGAGTCGGTTGTGAATAATTCAGGCTAGGGTCGGGGATAGAGGCGGCCGTGGTATTGGTCCACGTAAAGGTCGCGCAGGTTTTTGCGGTTGCGGATGACTACCCACTGGCGGCCGTCATGCACGGCTTCGCCGAGGGTGATGATGCGCTGGGCCGAAGCCAGGCGGCCGTCGGGTTTGAAGATCAAGGCGCGGACGCCGTGTGCGAGGTCGTCGTGGGCGCCAGCGGGATCGGTTTCCAGGACGCCGTCGCCGTCCAGGTCTCCGGGGATATTCCCGGCGGGTAGGAGGATGTGATCGACCTTGGTGATGATGCCGTCATGGGGCAGGGCGCCGGCGGCGGCCGCGGCGGAACCGTTGTCCTGGTCGGCTTCGAGAATGGCGACGCCGCTGGGCAGGTAATGCCATTCTGCGCCTTCGATCCAGGCGACGAACTGGTTCTGCCGGTCGACGGTGCAGTTGCGGCTGGCGCGGCAGACGAATTCGCCGAGGGCTTGCGGACAGGTGTCGGCCAGGCGGGCCGCGCCGGCGTGGGAGGTCATTTCCGGGCCCGGCAGGAGCAGGGCGGTGCGCTGGCGGCTGGCGATGGCCTGTTGCCGGGCCAGGCGCAACTGCACGGCGAGTTCGCCGGCGGCCTGATCCACCCCGGTGCCGAAAAGCAGTCGCTCAAACGCCGGCACGGAAAGGGTGGCCAGCGCCAAAATGACGGCCAGGACCAGGATCAATTCAAGCAACGTGAACGCTCTTCCCCCGCACAACCTCCCCATCGTCCTCCTCCTCCTCTTTTTTGCCGACCCCGGGGATGGCTCCCGACCATGATCCCGGGTGGTTCTTCAGCCTGAACCGCTCATGACGGACGCATTGCGTCCTCGTTTCTCTTTACCTGCCGAGTTGTACGTAACCCGTGTGTCTGCAGCATGACCGCCAGATGGTTACGGGGCGCCGGTCTTCCCCGAGAACCCTGTCACTTTTAGCGTGGCCTGATTTTGAATATTGCGCACAAGCATATTGAAGGGGGAGTTCGATATAACTTCGGCTTCTGCCACGGTGATATAACGATCATTGTTTCCACTCTCTGTGCCGCGTGGAGTGAATATCACTCCGTAGCATGTGGACAGGTGCTTTGTATTGGTTGTCAATCCGTAATCTGCCCATTTTATAGCACTGATGGTGGTGGATCCAAAGCCGGGAGGCGTGCTGTTATTGCCTTGGGACAGGGATGATGCGCCACTGGAGTTTTGAACTCTGACAATAGATGTTCCCACTGGTAGAAATTCGATCTTTGATCCTGACAAAGCCCCCTGATAAACGCCGTTGGTGTCAACGGTGCAGATAATTACACTCTTGTAATTAGCCGCATCAGGCACTTGCGTCGTTGAAGTCAATATGGAATTGTTTAAACCCGGAAACACCACGGCGACGCGCTGGCGCGTGGAGATGGCGGCGGTGCGGGCGAGCATGAGCTGGGAGTTGATGAGGCGGACGCTGTTGTCCACGCCGGAGCCAAGGGCGACCCGTTCAAAAACGGGTTTGGCGAGCACCAGCATGACCATGAGCACGGCCAGCACAATGACCATTTCAATCAGGGTGAAGGGCCGGCGGGCGGGCATCAGATTTCCATTCAGACATTTCATAGAAAAGAATCCATCCGGCAGTTCGACATGGGAAAACGGGTCTTCTGACACTGACAACGTAACGCGAAAGATGGGAAAAACCAAAGTTCCATGGAATCCACAGGCGGCGGGGGTGGGGAGCATTGGCCGGGTTTTCTTCGCCTGCGGATTCCATTTTTAAATATTACACCAAAACATTTCCACACCAAAAGGCTTCCCTCGTGTACTGATGCGGAGCATCTTTGGAGTGCGGTGGCTCGACACCGCTTTCCCCGG